>NZ_JBTLRD010000011.1:0-180160 GCF_054584775.1 Polaribacter litoreus
GGTCGCTGCCTTTCTTTATCTTGTAATAATCAAGATTCTTAAACCTCATATCTTACGATATGAGGTTTTTTATTTTAGATTAATATTCTTATTTAATCCATACATTAGCGTATGAATAACTCAGAAATCCTATTAAATAATTTTCTTGTTGATATGAATAAATAAGTAAGTTTCTTGATATATAAAAAGAGTACTTTGTTCGATGAAAATTTCTTTAAATTATACTAGCACCAATCAAAGTTATTACTATTAATTAATATTTTAAGGTTTTTCTTTCTGTCTTGAAATATATTGAAGTATTTTCGTTATTATTTATATATGATTATTTATAGATTTAATGAATATCAAAAAATTTCTTTTTTATCTTTTTTTAATGACTTATTTCTCTATAAATTCTCAAGTTGGAGGTGAGAATGTATATCAATTTTTAAATTTATCAACATCAGCAAGACAAATTGCTTTAGGAGGTGAAGTTTTAACTTTTATAGATGATATAAATCAACCAATTTGGAATCCAGCAACAATAAATGATGCTATAGATAATAAAGTTTCTTTAAATTACTCTAGTTTTTTGGCAGGAATAGACATTGGATCTATGTCTTATGCAAAACTTATTTCTAGGCGATTTGGAACAATCCATGGGAGCATAAGTTATTTAAATTACGGTACTTTGATTGGTGCTGATGATCAAGGAAATGAAACAGGTAATTTTAATGCAAGCGATATTGCCTTATCTATTGGATATGCTAGAAATTTACCTTGGACAAATTTTTTTTTCGGAGCTAATATAAAATTAATTAATTCTAACATTGATAACTTTACATCATCTGGAGTTGCAGTTGATTTTGCAGTATTATATTACTCGCCTTATAAGCCATATGCATTTACAGTGGTTGCCCGTAATTTTGGTACTCAAATTAAATCGTTTAATGGAACAAAAGAACAGTTACCTTTTAAGGTTGCTGTGGGAGCTTCTTATCAATTAGAATATGTACCTTTAAAATGGTATTTAACATTAGATAATTTACAACAATGGAATGTTTCTATACCCAATCCTTCTGATCAAACTACGGATTTAGAAGGAAATGTAAGCGAGCAAGAAATTGGTTTTATAGGGAATACATTCAGGCATTTTGTAATCGGAGCAGAGTTGTTTCCAGAAAGTGCTATTAATTTAAGGTTAGGTTGTAATTTTAGAAGAGCAGCCGAATTAAAACTTCAAAATGTAAGAACTTTTGGGGGTATTTCTTTTGGATTTGGAATAAAAATGAATAAATTAAAATTTAATTATGCGTATTCTAAATTTCACTCTGCAACAAATGCAAGTACTTTTAGTTTGCAAATTGATTTAGATAAAAGATAAATGAATAAAAAAATTACCATAGCTATAGACGGTTTTTCATCCACAGGAAAGAGTACTATTGCTAAATTATTAGCTAAAAAATATAATTACATTTATGTAGATACAGGTGCAATGTATAGAGCTGTTTCTTTATATGCCAAACAAAACGGTTTTGTTGGTGAAAATTTTTTAGAAAAAGAGAAACTTATCTCTAACCTATCTAATATTTCACTTTCTTTTCAATATAACAACGAGCTTGGTTTTGCAGAGATGTTTTTAAATGGAGAAAATGTTGAAAAAGAAATAAGATCTTTAGCAATTTCTCAGTTGGTAAGTAAGGTGGCTTCTATTTCTGAGGTTCGTAAAAAGTTGGTAGCAGAACAACAACAAATGGGTAGTGAAAGAGGAATTGTTATGGATGGTAGAGATATTGGAACCGTTGTTTTTCCTAATGCAGCATTAAAATTATTTATGACTGCTTCTGCAGATAAACGAGCATCTAGAAGGTACAAAGAATTGATTGATAGAGGAGATGATGTAAGTTTTGAGAAAATTTTATTCAATGTGCAAGAACGAGATCGAATTGATTCTACCAGAAAAGACTCTCCATTGGTTAAAGCAGCTGATGCCATTGAATTTGATAATTCTGATATGGATATCGAAGAACAATTTGAAAAAATTTGTAGTTTGGTTGAACAGAAACTTTCAGAAATCTAAAAATTGGTAAATAGTTCTAGCCCTGATTGAGGCTTTGTTGGAGCTCCTTGAAAAGAGCGACTGCCGAAAGCAGGAAATAGCTACAAAAAAAAGATACTGAAACAAGTTCAGCACTTTAGGGAATATTCAAATATTTATGTGTCTGTAGAGAAATTTTCCATTTAGGATTTTTCATAACATATTGTACAATTAATTCTGTCATTTTTTCTTTTTTACTCCACTCAGGTTGTAAAAATAATTGACATTTTTCAGAGACTTTAGCAGCTTGTTGTTCTGCAAAATCAAAATCTGATTTATTATGAATAATCATTTTTAATTCATCAGCTTCTGGATAAACTTCGTCTAAAGGTAGCTTTGTTTTTTTAGGAGATAGGCAGAACCAATCCCATTTTCCAGAAAAAGAATATGCACCAGAGGTTTCAATATGGGTTTTCAAATTATTTTTTTGTAGTAGGTTTGTTAAATAATCCATAGACCACATTAGCGGTTCTCCACCTGTAACCACAACAGTATCAGCATATTTTTTAGCATTAGTAACAATGTTATCTGCTAAAGTAGGAGGGTGTAACTTTGCATTCCAACTTTCTTTAACATCACACCAATGACATCCTACATCACAACCCCCAACTCTTATAAAATAAGCTGCTGTTCCAGTATGCGAACCCTCTCCTTGAATGGTATAAAATTCCTCCATAAGTGGAAGCATAATACCTTTGTCTACTAAATTTTGTGTTTTTTTATCCATCATCTACGTTCTTGTACCCATTACTTCAAATTCAATTTTGCGCCTGCTGCTAAACTGGCTGCAAATGTAGTTCTTGCAGGTAAAATATCGGTAAAAAAAGTACGATAAATTGTATTTCTAGCAAAAAAATATATAATAACAGAAAGTATAACTGTACTTTTTATCATGTTTTTGAGTATTAAATTGTGATGCTTTAAAGCATCTTTTATATTTAAAATAGTTGGTTTATTTTAGTTTAATTACTTTCATTTTACATAAAAAATAGGTTTGCGCATAAAAATAAACGCCGTTTTATGGAAAGTTTTCATAAGTTTTTGATTATCAGTAGCAAGTTTCATATGTATATGGATGAATTATTTGAATATAAGTATTTAAAAATCAAATGTTTTTTGTAAATTTGCACTCCTTTTTACGAGAACAGATTTAAAAAAGGATTCAAGAAAAATCAATTTTATAAAACATCTCTTGATGTTTTTATCGTTAAAAATCTGAAAAACAACAAGATACAAATTTTATTTTCAGGAATGTCTGAAGAAACAAAAAACACTGACGAGCAAGTAGTTGCTACTGAGGTACAAGAAACAGCAACTCCAGCTGTTGAAAAACAACAAGATCCACAACAATTTTTAGCTGATTTTAACTGGCACAAATACGAAGAAGGTATTGATGAAGTTGATGAAGAAAAATTAAAAGAGTTTGAAGAAGCTTTAAAAGGAACTATTGGTTTTGTAAACGAAAGTGACGTAATTGAAGGAAAAGTTATCAGAATTACTGATAGAGATGCAATTATCGACATCAATTCTAAATCTGAGGGAGTAATATCTTTAAACGAATTTCGTTACAATCAAGGCTTATCTGTAGGAGATACTGTTGAAGTTTTAGTGGATAAAAGAGAAGATTCTTCTGGTCAATTGGTATTATCTCATAAAAAAGCAAGAGTAATAAAAGCTTGGGAACGTGTAAATAATGCGCATGAAACTGGTGAAGTAGTTAACGGTTTTGTTAAATGTAGAACTAGAGGTGGTATGATTGTAGATGTTTTCGGAATCGAAGCATTTTTACCAGGTTCTCAAATTGATGTAAAACCAATTAGAGATTACGATCAATATGTAGAGAAAACAATGGAATTCAAAGTTGTTAAAATCAACCACGAATTTAAAAACGTTGTTGTTTCTCACAAAGCATTGATTGAGGCTGATATTGAATTACAGAAAAAAGAAATCATTGGCCAGTTAGAAAAAGGACAAGTATTAGAAGGTGTGGTTAAAAACATTACTTCTTATGGTGTATTTGTTGATTTAGGTGGTGTTGATGGTTTAGTACATATTACAGATTTATCTTGGTCTAGAATTAATCACCCAAATGAGGTTGTTGAGTTAGATCAAAAATTAAATGTTGTAATTTTAGATTTTGATGATAACAAATCTAGAATACAATTAGGCTTAAAACAATTATCTGCTCACCCATGGGAAGCCTTAGATGCTAACTTAAAAGTTGGTGATAAAGTAACTGGTGAAGTAGTTGTTTTAGCTGATTATGGTGCGTTTGTAGAAGTAGAGCAAGGAGTAGAAGGGTTAATTCACGTTTCTGAAATGTCTTGGTCTACACACTTGCGTTCTGCACAAGATTTTGTAAAAGTTGGTGATAAAGTTGAAGCTCAAATTTTAACTTTAGACAGAGAAGATCGTAAAATGTCTTTAGGTATCAAACAATTACACCCAGATCCTTGGACAGATATTACCTCTAAATTCCCAGTAGGTTCTACACATACTGGTACTGTAAGAAATTACACTAATTTTGGAGTGTTTGTTGAGTTAGAAGAAGGTATTGATGGTTTAGTGTATATTTCTGATTTATCTTGGACTAAGAAAATTAAGCATCCATCAGATTTTGTAACTGTGGGTCAAAAATTAGATGTTCAAGTTTTAGAATTAGATGTTGAAAACAGAAAATTAAACTTAGGTCATAAGCAAACTCAAGATAACCCTTGGGATGCTCACGAGGCAACTTATGCAATAGGTTCTATTCATGAAGGTGTTGTAAAAGACAAGAATGATAAAGGTGCTGTAGTAACTTTTGATGATGGCGTAGAAGGTTTTGCACCAAGTAGATTTTTAGAAAAAGAAGATGGTACAAAATTAAGCAAAGGTGAAACTTTGAAATTTATTGTCCTAGAATTTTCTAAAGAATACAGAAGAGTAGTTGTATCTCATACTTCTATCTTTAAAGAGCAAGAGCGTAAGAACATCAAAGCGCAAGCTAAAAAATCTCAAGATGCAGAAAAAACTACATTAGGAGATATTGGAGGTCTTGCAGCGTTAAAGAAGAAAATGGAAGCTGGTAACAAGAAATAAAAATTTCTTTTATTAAGTTGATATTTATCATATTTAAGAGCCATAGCATTTTTTGCTATGGCTCTTTTTTGATATATAGAATAAACCTTTTTAGGATTACTTTTATGTATGCAGATAAGAACTCTTGTATCTAATGAATTCAAGTAACTTAAAGCAAAAAACCGTTTAGAAATTTTCTAAACGGTTTTGAATATTTTAAGTTTTTGATTTTAGTAGTAATAAAACATCAATCGAAATCAGTGTCCATTTTTAGATAATCTAAAAACTCTCTTTTGGTTTCTGGCTCTTTAAATTTACCACCAAACTCAGCAGTAACTGTAGAACTTTCAATATCTTTTATTCCTCTAGAATTTACGCATAAATGTTTTGCGTCGATTACACAAGCTACATTTTCTGTACCCAGAGCTTCTTGCATTGCTTGTACAACTTGCATAGTTAACCGCTCTTGAACCTGTGGTCTTTTAGAAAAATATTCTACAATTCTGTTCATTTTTGATAAACCAATCACTTTTCCATCAGAAATATAAGCCACATGAGCTCTACCAATAATTGGTAATAAATGATGCTCGCAAGTGGAATACACAACAATGTTTTTCTCCACTAACATTTCTCCATAATTGTAATTATTATCGAAAGTTGATGGTTTAGGCATATTTTTAGGGTTTAAGCCCATAAAAATTTCGTTTACAAAAGCTTTTGCCACTCTTTTTGGAGTGCCTTGTAAACTGTCGTCTGTTAAATCCATACCCAAAGTGTTTAAAATATCTTTTACACTTTCTTGTATTTTGGCTATTTTTTCTTCATCAGAAATATCAAAAGCATCAGCTCTAAGTGGTGTTTTTGCTGATGTACCAATGTGGTTTTCACCAATTTCTTCTGTTCTTTCGTCATTCATTTTGCTGCTCAATTCAAACATTTCAATCTATATTAAAGTGCAAATTTACGTGTTTGCAACGTATTATAAACGTTTTTACATCAATTATCATTATAACAGAATAATTCTTGATAACTAAACTTCTTCAAAAACAGTTTTGTAAGGTTCAATTTTTATCAATTCTGTAAATACTTTAAGTTTTTTGTTGATGTTACCAATCAATCTATAATGTTGTATAACTATTTTAATTGGTCTACTAATTCTGATAACGAACATTTTGTTTGCGCTCCAGAAACCATATTTTTTAAAGTATATTCTTGTTTTTCAATTTCTTGAGAACCCACAATTACAACAAATTCAATTTCGCGTTTGTTAGCGTAATTCATTTGTTTTTTCATTTTTGCAGCATCAGGATACAATTCAGATTTTATATTTTGAGTTCTTAAAGCAGCAATGGCTTTCATAGAATACAAAGCTTCTGCATCACCAAAATTGATAAATAATACCTTTGGTTTTGGCAAATCAACAGATTTAAACAAACCTAACTCTTCTAAAACTAAGTAAATTCTATCCAAACCAAAAGAAATTCCTACACCAGAAACATCTTTTAAACCAAAAATTCCTGTTAAATCATCATATCTACCTCCACCACCAATAGAACCCATTTTTACACCTTCTGGAGCAGATACTTCAAAAATTGCTCCTGTGTAATAATTTAATCCTCTTGCTAAAGTTACATCCAACTCTAATTTAGCAGATTGTAAACCTAATTTTGAAATTGCATTGATTACAAATCTTAATTCTTGTACGCCTTGCAATCCTTCTTCTGATAATTGTAACATTTCTGCTAAAGCATCTAAATTCTCTTTATTAGTGCCATCAAAAGAAAATAAAGGTTGTACTTTTTGAATTGCTTCTTCAGAAATACCTTTGGATATCATTTCTGCTTCTACTTTTTCTTGACCAATTTTATCTAACTTGTCTAAAGCTACAGTAAAATCGATTAATTTATCTTGCGCGCCAATAACCTCTGCAATACCCGAAAGTATTTTTCTGTTATTGATTTTAATGGTCGTTTTTTCTAAACCTAATTGAGTAAAAACTGTATCGTATAATTTAATAAATTCTACTTCTTGCCAAAGCGATTTACTCCCCACAACATCAGCATCACATTGATAAAATTCTCTAAAACGTCCTTTTTGTGGTCTGTCTGCTCTCCAAACTGGTTGTACTTGATATCTTTTAAAAGGAAATGTAATTTCATTTTGATGTTGTACTACATATCTTGCAAACGGAACAGTTAAATCGTAACGCAATGCTTTTTCTGAAATTTGCGCTGTAACTTTTGTGCTTTCTTTTTCAGCTAATAATTTTTCATCAGCTTTTTTTAGAAAATCCCCAGAATTTAAAATTTTAAAAATCAGACGATCTCCTTCTTCCCCATATTTTCCCATTAAAGTTGATGAATTTTCAAAACTCGGAGTTTCAATCGGTTGAAATCCGAAAGTTTCGAAAGCAGTTTTAATCGTATTTATAATATAAGTACGATTGGCAACTTCTGTTGGCGAAAAATCTCTAGTTCCTTTTGGGATGCTTGGTTTCATATAAATAATTATGAATTACGAAATTTTAATTAATGATCAAATCACTAAAACCTAAAAATTTGTAATTATGATTTTGTAATTGTACAATTTAAGAGCGCAAATATCGTGAAAAGTTATAATTTTTTAGGGGTTACAAAGGTTTTATTTCGTCTTCGTAAAGAGTAAATGGTTGCATTTAACTCGAAACCCAATAAGAGAATTATGGCATTTAGCCAAATGAATAACATTAAAATCAATAAAGTACCAATTGAGCCATATAACTCGTTGTATTTTGCAAATTCTGTAACATAATAGCTAAAAAGGTAAAATGTTAATATTGATAATATTGTTGTAAAAAATGCGCCAGGTGATAAAAACCGTGAGTGTTTGGCATCTTTAACTCCATATTGATAGAGGATGGAAACTGTAATAAAAATCATACTTAAAAATATGAAACCTCTACCTAATTGTAACCAAATTAAGTTATCTTCTAACCAACCTAACGTAACAATTTCTTTTAAGAATAACTCGAAAAAAATAATAAGAACTACAGTTATCAGTAAAAAAGCAACAATTACTAATGTAACTAACATGGCGATAAAATAAGAACGAAACACGTTACGCATTTCTTTTACGTGATACGAATATTCAAAACCGCCAAAAATGGCATTTACACCATTTGTCATTAAAAAAAGTGAGGCCAAAAAACCGAAAGATAACAACCCACCATATTGGTTTTTTATGATATCGATAATAACAGAGTCTACAGCATCAAAGGTTTTGGGTGGTAACACATTACCAATAACAGAAAGTAAACCTTCTTGTGCGCCATCAATAGGTAAAAACGGAATTAAAGTTAACACAAACAGCAAAAACGGAAAAATTGCCATAAAAAAACTGTAAGCAATACCTCCAGCCCTTGTAGTTAAAGCACCTTCTACAATACCAATAAAGTACATTTCTATAACATCATATAAAGACATACCTTCTAAACCAGGCACTTTAATGCGTTTACCAAAACGCACTAAGTTGCAAACTATTGGTATTTTATCAAGTTTATCTTCTATTTCTTTTGTCATAAGCCTCTTTATCTTTGAGACATTTCCATTAAGGAAAAAATTACTGCTCTATTTTATGAAGTGCTAATATTATTTGTTTAAAAATCATTTTTGTTTCTGGCAATTGTAGCGAGTCTTTAAAGAATAGAAAGTCTGCTCCAAAACCTGTACTACACAAAAGTCCGTATTTTTTATGAAAAATTAACGTTCTAAGGTGAGTTTTCATTTCATTTGTTTGATACATTTTGTAATCGTAATTCTTTGTGATGTACCTTTTGTTAGTAATTAAAAATGTATCCTTTTCAATCATCAACATATCCTTTTTACTATAATATTTCAAATTTATATTTTTGATGGTATCATTTTTATGGATGTAATTGTATGCGATAAAATCATCTTTGTTATCAATATTTAAATTTAATTTTTCAATTTTTTCGGTATTTAAAGTATGTAAGAAAACAGTTTGGTTTTTTTCTGTACAAGAAATCATACACACTAACATTAAAAGAATTATAAGTTGTTTTTTCATTCGATAATCAATTTATATTTTGATAATAAGCCATAAACATTTTCTTTACTAAACTTAGCGCCTTTTACACTATTTTCTTCTGGATCTATTTTAAAATTAAATGCGGTTCTAAAATCTACTTTTTCTAGTGATGTTCTATCAAAAATTGTATTTTTTAGATCGCAATTATCAAAAGTTGAACTCGATAAATTAGATGCTGTAAAATCAGTTTCTTCTAAGTTACAATTTACAAATCTTGTATTTTGAATATTTAATTGATAAAAAGACGCGAAATTTAACAAACAATCTTTAAAAGAAAATTGCAATAAAAAAGGATCGCATTCACTGAATTTTACGCCCAACATTTTACAATTACTAAAACTCACATCTTTAAAAGCGGTGTTTTTTATGATAGTATTACTAAAATTACAATCGATAAATTCGCATTCTACAAACTGAATATTTGATGCGTGAATACTTTCAAAATTACAATTGGTAAATGTACAATTGTCATATTCTCCTTTTTTTATTTTTGATTTTGTAAAATCAATTTTAGAGTATTCTTCGCTATCAAAATAATTGTTCATGCTTTTTAATTCATTATTTAAAGTTCAAAATTCAAAGTTGGGCTTTAGTTCAAGGATTCAACTTTAAATTTTAAACTCAGAACTTCTTAAAGCGCTTTTAAACTTAAATCCATATTATAAACCGAATGTGTTAAAGCACCAGATGAAATAAAATCTACACCACATTCTGCGTATTCTCTAATGGTGTCTTCGTTAATTCCTCCAGAAGATTCTGTTAAGCATTTATCACCAATTAAAGCCACCGCTTTTCTAGTATCTTCGTAATTAAAATTATCAATTAAAATTCTGTAGACTCCATCAACAGATAAAATTTCTTCAATTTCTTCTAAACTTCTAGCTTCCACAATAATTTTTATATCAATATTATTATCCGCTAAATATTTTTTAGTTTTTGTAATGGCTGCTGTAATTCCACCTGCAAAATCAATGTGATTGTCTTTAATCATTACCATGTCATACAACGCAAATCTGTGATTTTCTCCACCTCCAATTTTTACTGCCCATTTTTCTAGAGCTCTAATTCCTGGAGTGGTTTTTCTGGTATCTAAAACTTTGGTTTTTGTCCCTTTTAGCAAGTTTGCAAAATATGCAGTTTTGGTTGCAATTGCACTCATTCTTTGCATTGCATTTAACACCAAACGTTCTGCCATTAAAATGGATTGCGATTTACCAGCAACATGAAAAACAATATCTCCATATTTAACTTCATCACCATCGTTTATAAAAGTTTCTACTTGTAAATCTGCATCAACATATTTAAAAACAAGTTTGGCAAATTCCACACCAGCTATAATTCCGTCTTCTTTTACCAACAATTTTGCTTTACCTTCTGCTTCTGCAGGAATACATGAAAGTGAAGTATGATCTCCATCTCCAATATCTTCTCTTAAAGCATTTTTGATAATTAAATCTAGTTCGTTCTGAAATTGTTCTTTTGATATCATTTTTTCGTGTTTCTGATGTAAAAATAGCAATGATTTTTTAACTTTTTGTCAGTTCGAGTGAATTTAATGAGTGAAAACGAATAAATTTGTATCGAGAACAATTATAGTGAACTTCTCGATACAATTTTCTCATAAAATCGAAAATTACTCGAAGTGACAAACCTAAAAACTAATGAAAATTAAACTTCTGGCCATAGGTAAAACCGACAACAAACATTTAATTCAATTGATTGATGAATATCAAAATCGATTAAAACACTATATTAAGTTTGAACTCGAAATTATACCTGATATTAAAAATGTAAAAAATTTAAGCGAAGTTCAGCAAAAAGAAAAAGAAGGAAATTTAATTTTAGCCAAACTCCAAAATACAGATCAATTAATTTTGTTAGATGACAAAGGAAAACATTTTACATCTATAGAATTTTCTAAATATTTACAAAAGAAAATGAATTCTGGAATTAAACAATTGGTTTTAGTAATTGGTGGTCCCTATGGTTTTTCTGAAGCGGTGTATAAAAAATCTGTTGGTAAAATATCATTATCTAAAATGACGTTTTCCCATCAAATGATTCGTTTATTTATTGTTGAACAATTATACAGAGGTTTTACGATTTTAAAGAATGAACCTTATCATCACGAATAATTAAAATGAACTAGCATCATTATAATTTTAAAAAAAAAAGAAGCCTTATTTGATTTCTATCATCAAAACAGACTTCTTAATTTTACTCTCAATTTTTAAATGCTATTTTATACAAATAAGTTTAAATTAGATTGTTCTGCTTCTTCTAAATAATTAGCAACACCTCCTATTTTTACACCTGGTATTAATTCAGTTTTATCAACTCCCATAATATCCTTACTCATTTGGCAAGCAATCATATTTATACCACTTTCTTGTGCAATCTGTATCATTGTTTCTAAAGCATCTACGTGTTTATCTTTCATTCTCCATTTCATCATTAAACGTCCCATACCTGCCATATTCATATTAGAAAGTCTTAATTCTCCTGCATGACTTGGCATCATTTTGCTAAACATATTGCCCATGGTATCTTTTTTTACTTTTGGTTTGTTAGCATCTTTAATAACATTTAAACCCCAAAAAGTAAAAAACATTGTTACTTTTTTACCCATACTAGAGGCACCATTTGCAATTACAAAAGAAGCCAAAGCTTTATCTAAATCATCACTAAAAACAACAATTGTTTTATGGTCTGATGCCACTTGTAAATCACTTGAAACTTCTTTTTTAGCTTTTTCGATTATTGCTTTTACTTCTCCTTGGTTATGTTCTCTTTTAATTAGTTTGTTTCCAGTAACTTTGCACCAAGATTCTACATCACTATAAAAACCTGGATCTGTAGCTGTAACTTCCATTTGGTCTCCATCTAAAATTCCTTCAATATTCTCTTTTAATTTTAAAATAGGACCAGGACATTGTAAACCACAAGCATCTACTTCTATGGTTTTTATATTGTAAGGTGTTTCGGGTTTTGCTGTCTTATCTTCAATTACATCATCAAAAAAAATGGGATTAGATTGTTCTGCCATTGCTTGTTTGTAGACTTTTAATCCACCAGAAAGATTGTAAACATCATCATAACCATTCTGACGTAAAATTCTTGTAGCCACATAACCACGCAAACCAACACCACAATAAATCATTATTTTTTTATCCTTAGGTATCTTTTTTAAATGATTTCTTAAATCATCAACATTAATATTTAATGCTCCATCAATAGAACCTAAATCATATTCTTCTTTAGTTCTTACATCTAACACAAAAGAATCTGTAATACCTCTTTTCTTAAATTGATAAGGAGAAAGTGGTTTAAACAAGCCTTTAATAATATTTTCTGCATTAAAACCAGCCTGATTTACTGGGTCTTTTGCAGAACTAAAAGGTGGTGCATAAGCATGTTCTATTTCTTGTAAATCATAAATTGTTCCGCCATTTTTAATGGTTGTTGCTAACAAATCTAATCGTTTATCAACTCCTTTATAACCTACAATTTGTCCTCCTAGTAATTTTCCATTATCAGGATCAAAACTAATTTTTAACACCATTTGCATAGCACCTGGATAATAACTAGCGTGAGAACCACCGTAAACAATTGTACTTTCGTGTTTTCTACCCAAAGCTTTTAAACCACGATGTGTAAGTCCTACAATTCCTGCTGATAAATCAAATACTTTTGCAATAGCTGTACCAATTGAACCTAAATATTTTCTTTTATGGCCATACACCATATTATCAGCTAAAATTCGACCTTGTTTATTTGCTGGTCCTGCTAAAAATGCCAAACTTGGTTTACCTGTTATAGGATGAGGAAACTCGATAGCATCACCCACTGCATAAATATCTTTTTTTGATGTTTGCAAATACTCATCTACCCAAATACCACCTGCTTCACCAATTTTAATTCCTGCAGATTTTGCCAAAGAAGTATCTGGTTTTACACCTATAGATAAGATGATAAAATCGGCAGAAATTACGCGTTCACTTGCCAAATGAACATCAATTAAATCTCCATTGGGTTTAAATTCTTTAACAGCATCTTCTAAAAACAAACCAACATTCTTTTCTTTAAAATGTTGATGAATTGGTGCTGCAATTTCACTATCCATCATATTCATAACTTGACTTGCAGCTTCTACAACAGTTACTTTAACACTAATATGATGTAAATTTTCTGCCATTTCTAAACCAATAAACCCTGCACCAACTACAATTGCTCTTCTTGGTTTAGAATCATCTACAAAAGCTTTAATTTTATCGGTATCATCTACATTACGTAACGTAAAAATGTTTGGCGAATTAATACCTGGAATTGGAGGTTTAATAGCAGAAGCACCTGGAGATAAAATTAATTTATCGTAAGTTTCTTTATAAACTTCGCCAGTTTGTGTTTTTTTAATTTCAACACTTTTATTGTCAGAATTCACAGAAATTATTTCTGAATGTATGCGAATATCTATGTTAAAACGGGCATTAAAACTTTCTGGTGTTTGCACTAAAAGCTTACTTCTATCTTTTATAACGCCACCAATGTAATAAGGCAATCCACAATTTGCGTAAGAAATGTGCGAACCTTTTTCTACAATAATTATTTCTGCTTTTTCGTCTATTCTTCTTAAACGAGCTGCAGTTGTTGCTCCACCAGCAACTCCTCCTACAATAATATACTTCATATTTTTATAAATTATATTGAGTTTAACTCAAAATTTAGTGACCTATTTACACTACAAATTAACAAACTTCTAAAGCTTTTATCTGTAACAAATATCACATATAGCTTAAGATACAGCCATTTTTATTTTCAAAATTTAAATGTGATTAAATCAATGATTTTTGTCATTTTTTAAATTAAATATCCGTTCAAAGTTTTATTAAAAACTGTCGTTTTAAACTCTCCTCTTTTGTTACTTTCAAACCTTAAAAACTTTGTAACTTTGTTTTATTAAAACTTTGTAATTCAAAATAATGAAACTCGTATTTGCTACCAACAACCTTAACAAATTGGCTGAAGTTCAGAAAATGCTGCCAAAATCTATAGAATTATTGAGTTTAAAAGACATAAATTGTTTTGATGAAATTGATGAAACTGAAACAACTTTAGAAGGCAATGCCAAATTAAAAGCAGATTATATTACTCATAAATTTGGTTACAATTGTTTTGCTGATGATACAGGTTTAGAAGTTGAAAGTTTAGGAGGAAAACCAGGAGTTTATTCTGCACGTTTTGCTGGTGAACCTTCAAATTCTGAAAATAATATGCAAAAATTATTATCAGAATTACAAGCTAAAGAAAATAGAAAAGCACAATTTAGAACTGCTGTTGCTTTAAATTTAAATGATGAAAAATTTCTTTTTGAAGGCATTTGCAAAGGCGATATTTTAACCGAAAAACAAGGTGAAAAAGGTTTTGGTTACGACCCAATTTTTAAACCTGAAGGATACAATTTGTCTTTTGCAGAAATGAGTTCTGAAGAAAAAAATAAAATTTCTCATAGAGGAATTGCCATTCAGAAATTAGTCGCTTTTTTATCTGATTATAAAAAATAGGTTTCATTGATACGAATCCTAAAAGTCTTACATGAAAAACAAATCTTACACAAAACACTTTATCATATTATCAGTAATACTGATATTCTTGTTTTTTGTAAATATTAGCTTGGGTTCAGTTTCTATTCCTTTTCAAGATATTTTTAAAATTTTTACAGGTAGTTTTTCATCCAAAGAAAGTTGGGAAATAATTATTTTAAATTTTCGATTACCAAAAGCAATAACTGCAATTTTAGTAGGTTCTGGTTTGTCTATTTGTGGTTTGTTAATGCAAACGTTATTTAGAAATCCACTAGCTGGTCCATTTGTATTGGGTATTTCTTCTGGAGCGAGTTTAGGTGTTGCTATTTTAATTTTAGGTTCTTCTGTTTTTGGAGGATTTTTATTAACCAATACTGTATCTAATTGGTCTTTACCCATTGCTGCTAGTTTAGGTGCTTTTTTAGTATTATCTGCAGTAATTATAGCCGCAAATAAGGTTAGAAATACAATGTCAATTTTAATTATTGGTTTAATGTTTGGGTCTTTAACTTCTGCAGTAATTAGTGTATTGGCTTACTTTTCTGAAGCAGAGCAAATTCAGCAATATTTATTCTGGAGTTTTGGTAGTTTAGGGAATTTAAGTTGGAATGAAATTTTAGTTTTTTCTATTATTTATAGTATTGGAATTCTTGCAACACTAACAATTATAAAACCTTTAAACAGTTTTTTATTGGGCGAAAATTACGCCAAGAGTTTAGGCATTAACATTAAAAAAAGCAGAAATATTATCCTGTTAATTACTAGCTTGTTAACTGGTGTTATTACTGCTTTTTCTGGCCCAATAGCTTTTGTGGGTTTGGCTGTACCTCATATTACAAGAATGTTTTTTACGACATCAAATCATAAAATATTAATACCAGCTGTAGCCATTTTGGGCGCTATTATTTTATTAATTTGCGATGCTATTGCTCAATTACCAACAAGCGAATTTACGCTACCCATTAATGCAATAACATCGCTTTTTGGGGCACCTGTTGTTATTTGGTTGTTAGTTAGAAAAAAGAAGATTTATATATAATCTAGTAATAAAGCAACAAACCTTGAAACATCTTAAAAATATCATCTTAAAAACCGAAAATCTAAGCATAGGTTATCAGAATAAAAAGTCGCAAAATATTGTAGCGTCTAAGATTGATATTGCTATTGAAAAAGGAAAATTGGTTGCGGTTTTAGGTAAAAACGGAATAGGTAAATCAACTTTATTAAGAACAATTTCTAAAGTTCAAAAAGCATTAAAAGGCGAGGTTTTTATCAACCAAAAAAATATTAACACCTATACAAATAAAGAGCTTTCTACAGTTTTAAGTTTGGTTTTAACAGAACGTTTACCAGAAAGTCAAATTACGGTTTTTGAGCTGATTGCTTTAGGCAGACAACCTTACACCAATTGGATTGATAAACTTTCAGAAAATGACTTAGAAAAAATAAACTGGGCCATAGATCAAACAGAAATTGATCACCTTAAAGAAAAGTTTTTTTATGAATTGAGTGATGGCCAATTACAACGAGCACTAATTGCTAGAGCTTTAGCACAAGACACTGATATTATTATTTTAGACGAACCCACTGCGCATTTAGATTTGCATCATACCATTAAAATTTTCGACCTATTAAAAAAACTGGTCAAAGAAACTTCTAAAACCATTATTTTATCATCGCATGAAGTAAATTTGTGTATTAAATTTGCGGATGAAATGATATTATTTGCCAACCATAAAACTTTAGCAGGAACACCAATTGAACTTATTCAACAAAATGCATTCGATAACCTGTTTCCAAAAGATATCGTAAATTTTAATAAAGAACTGCAACAATTTGTAATCAATAGAAACTAATTTTGATTTGGGACAAACTTTTTGCTATTTTTGGAATTAATTCAGTACTAAACTAAACAGAGTTAATCAATGAAAAAAATATTATTTGTTTTTGGAACAATCACTTTTTTTGCTTGTGGTTCAACAAAAAATGTTACAGAAGATGTAAATGTAGATCAGGCAGCAAAATATGCAGCAACAATTACAGCCAAAGATCTTGGTGCTCACCTTTTTACTTATGCTTCTGATGAGTTTGAAGGAAGAAATACAGGTGAGCCTGGACAGAAAAAAGCAGTAGAATATTTAAAGAATTTTTATGTAAATCAAGAAATTGTTTCTCCTTTAGGAGGTGATGATTATTATCAAGAAGTACCCGCAGAATGGATTAATAAAAATACGCGTAGAGGAAAATTTAAAGATTCTGAAAATGTAGTTGCTTTTATTAAAGGTTCAGAAAAGCCAGATGAAATTGTAGTGATTTCTGCACATTTGGATCACGAAGGAATTAAAGGTGGAAAAATTTATAATGGTGCTGATGATGATGGATCTGGAACTGTAGCCATGTTAGAAATTGCAGAAGCATTTCAAATGGCAACAAAAGCAGGCAAAGGTCCTAAACGTTCTATTTTATTTTTACACGTTACTGGAGAAGAAAAAGGATTGTTGGGCTCTAAATATTATGCTGATGTTGATCCTTTATTTCCTTTAGCAAATACAGTTTGCGATTTGAATATAGACATGATTGGTAGAATTGATGATAGACATAAAGCCGACCCAAATTATGTATACTTGATTGGTTCTGATAAATTAAGTACAGAACTCCACAATTTATCTGAGGCAATTAATAAGAAATACACCAATATTAATTTAGATTATAAATATAATGATGAGAATGATCCGAATCGTTTTTACTATAGATCAGATCATTATAACTTTGCAAAAAACAATGTGCCTATCATTTTCTATTTTAATGGTACGCATGTAGATTATCATAAACCAACAGATACACCAGACAAAATTAATTACGAATTGTTAGAAAATAGAACGCGTTTGGTTTTTCATACAGCTTGGGAGGTAGCTAATAAAGAAACCAGAATTATTGCTGATAAAGCAACGCCTAAAAAAGAAAAAACAGCAAAATAGTTTTTACATTTTAAATTTTTTTTTAAAACCAAGTAATTAATTTTACTTGGTTTTTTTTTATCCTAACTTAAGGTTTTTCTATTAACAATATCAGTAGATTGGTATTTCGAATATTACTGTGATAAAAATAAATTTTTTATTGAAAGTAGCTTGCGAAGCAAATAGTGTAGCTGAGAAATCTTAAATTTAAATTAAGATTTTGTCCATTTCAGACGAAATGACATTGGTTTCAAAGAATAAAAATTATAAAATTTTAATAATCAACGCTTTTTAAATCGAACTTACGTTTTTTAAGTAAAAAAGCCCAAGAAATAAATTCTTGAGCTTTACATTTTTATCGTTATTATTTGGCTTTTACTACCAAAAATTTATGGTCTAAAATTAATTTTACGCATACGTAAACTAGCAGGGGTAACCTCTAAATATTCATCACTTTTAATATATTCCATACATTCTTCTAGAGAAAAATCGATTTTTGGTGCAATTTTTACACTATCATCAGTACCTGAAGAACGTACGTTACTTAATTTTTTTCCTTTAATTAAGTTTACACCCATATCAGTATCTTTACTGTTTTCTCCAACAACCTGACCAACATAAATTTCTTCATTTGGATCTATAAAGAAACGACCTCTATCTTGTAACCTATCAATAGCATAAGCAGTTGCTTTACCTGCTGCTGCAGAAACAATAGCCCCTTTAATATCTTCTGAAAACTCACCTTTAAAAGGCCCATATTCAGAAAATCTATGATTTATAATTGCTGTACCAGCTGTAGCTGTTAAAATTTTGTTTCGTAAACCAATTAACCCTCTAGATGGTATGGTAAACTCTAAATGCTGTAAATCTCCTTTTGGTTCCATCACCAACAAATCTCCTTTACGTAAAGAAACTAAGTTGATTGCTTTTGATGCTACATCTTCTGGCACATCAATAGATAAAGTTTCGTAAGGTTCAGATTTTACACCATCAATATCTTTTAAAATTACTTGAGGTCTACCTACTTGTAATTCGTATCCTTCTCTACGCATGGTTTCTATTAAAACAGATAAGTGTAAAACTCCACGACCAAAAACGTTAAATTTATCTTCAGAGTCAGTAGTATCTACTCGTAAAGCTAAATTCTTTTCCATTTCTTTAAACAACCTATCACGCAAATGACGAGAAGTTACAAATTTACCTTCTTTACCAAAAAATGGTGAGTTATTAATGGTAAACAACATACTCATTGTTGGCTGATCTACCTCAATTCTAGGTAGTGCTTCAGGATTTTCTAAATCGGCAATGGTATCACCAATTTCAAAACCTTCAATACCTGTTATTGCACAAATATCACCACTTCTTACTTTATCGGTTTTGGCTTTACCCATGCCTTCAAAAATGTGTAATTCTTTGATTCTTACTTTTTTAGTAGAACCATCAGCTTTACACAGCATATAGTCTTTATTTTCTTCTAAATCTCCTCTAAATACACGTCCTATTGCAATTCTACCTGTAAAAGCAGAAAAGTCTAAAGATGTTATTTGCATCTGTGGAGAACCTTCTCTATAAGGAGCTTCTGGAATTGATTCAACAACAGCATCTAACAAATCAATGATGTCTGTTTTTTCATCTTTCCAATCTGTTGACATCCAACCGTTTTTAGCAGAGCCATAGATTGTTGTAAAATCTAATTGATCTTCTGTAGCATCTAAAGCAAACATTAAGTCGAATACTTTTTCGTGTACTAAATCTGGAGTACAGTTTTCTTTATCAACTTTATTTACAACAACAATAGGGGTTAAACCCAATTCAATTGCTTTACCTAATACAAAACGAGTTTGTGGCATTGGGCCTTCAAAAGCATCAACTAATAATAAAACACCATCAGCCATTTTTAAAACACGTTCTACTTCACCACCAAAATCGGCGTGACCAGGAGTATCAATTACATTAATTTTTATTCCTTTATAGTTTACAGATACGTTTTTAGACAGAATGGTAATTCCTCTTTCTCGCTCTAAATCGTTGTTATCTAGCAACAAATCTGTACGCTCTTTACGATCGTCTAGAATTTTAGCTTGATCGATAATTTTATCTACTAACGTTGTTTTTCCGTGGTCAACGTGTGCAATAATTGCGATGTTTCTTATAGACTGCATGTGTACTTTCTTAAATTTCGTGCAAAAGTAGTTGTTTATATGCGATTTACACGAATTATCACTATTTATTTTTTCTGATTACTGTTTGTTGTAATGAAAGTGTAAGCTTCTGTAGATTTTTTGGTATAAATACAACAAAATTTGATTTTAGAAAGCTGTTTGTATTGATATTAGATCAATAAATATTAACAAATTTTAAGTTGATTTCTATTGAGCTACTTTATATTTTTTGGTTATATGATAAACTGTAAAACCGAATTTGTAATTTGTTATGTAGTAATAGATAGGTTTAAAATTATAGCTTATTTAGTTAACAATTTGTTTTGCCATCCTCCAAAATAAATCAATTGCTTCTGTTTTTTTAGGTATATTTTTAGAAAAAAAGGCGATACTTTGCGCAAATTTATCTTCGTTGGCAGTGCCGTTTTTAAATTCATGGAAAGCCATGCTCCAACCTGGATACATTCTTTTGTCTATACTTTCTTCTATGATGAGTGTAATATTAGAGTGCCTAACGTCTTTTTGTATGATTTTATACAAATCATCTGTAATGGTTTCTTTTTCGCCTTCTAACAATTGCAAGAATACTTTATTATGATACAATAAACAGCTAGTAATACCTTTTTTTTCGTTATTAACTCTTGAAGGTTCTAATATTTCAGTAATAGAAATGTCGTTCATTTCTGATTTTGAAATAGAATAGTACACAATTTGTTTTATCATAAGATTGTATTTAAATCAGTATAATAAGGTTGATATATAAAAATACTTAATTGTTTATGATCCTCTATAAATTTCTTCATATAAATGATTATACATCTTTTTTATTACTGCCCTTTTCATTTTCATTGTAGGTGTTAAGTGGCCATCATCAATAGACCAAATGTCAGGTGTAAGTTTAAAGACTTTTATTTGTTCCCATTTACCAAAGTTTCGATTACATTTATTTACAGCCTTTTGTATAGCATCTAAAACTCTCTTGTCGGCTATGATTTCTTCATTAGAAGTATAAGGAATTTTATGATGTTGTGCCCAGTCTGCAAGGTATTCAAAATTAGGCTGAATTATTGCAGCAGGCATTTTTTCATTTTCACCTATTACCATTACTTGCTCAATAAATAAAGATTGTTTTAACTCGCCTTCTAATAATGGCGGAATTACATATTTACCACCCGAGGTTTTAAACATTTCTTTAGTTCTTCCTGTAATTTTTAAGAAACCATCTTTGTCGAATTCTCCTTTATCACCAGTATAAAACCAACCGTCTTTTAAAATAGTGGCTGTTTTTTCAGGATCTTTATAATAGCCTTGCATAACATTAGGACCTTTTACTAAAATTTCGCCACTTTCTGCAATTTTTACTTCGATATCATCAATTATTTTACCTACAGTGCCTACTCTAAAATTTCCATTAATTTGATCATTTACAGAAATTACTGGCGATGTTTCTGTGAGTCCATAGCCTTCCATAATAGGCATATTAGCCGCTGCAAAAATTCTTGTTAATCTTGGTTGCAAAGCAGCACTACCAGAAACCATCAATTTTAATTCGCCACCCAAAGCAGCTTGCCATTTCGAAAAAATTAATTTTCTTGCTAAGCCTAATTGTTTTTCATACCACCAACCATTAGCTCCATAAGGTTCGTATTTTAAACCAAGGTTTACAGCCCAAAAGAATAATTTCTTTTTAATACCTGTTAAATCTTCTCCTTTTAAAATTATTTTATCATAAATTTTTTCATACAAACGAGGTACAGCAGTCATCACATCAGGTTTTATTTCCTGAGCATTTTCAGTTAATTTTTCTATAGATTCTGCAAAATAAACAGCTACACCACAATATTGGTATAAGTATAAAATCATTCTTTCAAAAATATGACAAACAGGTAGAAAGCTTAATCCTTTAGAGTTCCCATATTCTAGAGGTACTCTTTTTTTAGAGGCAATAACATTAGAAACCACGTTATCATGCGAAAGCATTACTCCTTTTGGTTTTCCTGTTGTACCAGAGGTATAAATTAGGGTAGCTAAATCTGTTGCTTTAACCGCATTTTTTCGCGCTTCAACCTCATTTTGGTTCGAAGTGTCTTCGCCAAGTTTTAAAATTTCTTTCCAGCTTTTTTCGCCTTTAATATCATCAAAAGTATAAATTTCTTTTAATTGGGTATCTCCTTTGATTTGATTTAACTTTTCTAAAATAGTTTCATCAGATACAATGCAATAAATTGCTTCTGAATGATTGATTACATATTGATAATCTTCTTTAGATATTGTAGGATAAATAGGTACAGTTTGTGCACCTGTTTGTAAAATACCAATATCGCAAATGTTCCATTCGTTTCTGTTATTTGTAGAAATGATGGCAACTTTATCATTAGGTTGTAATCCTATTTTTAGTAAGCCTCTACTAAGTTGATTGGCTTTATCTATATATGCTTGGGTGGATATTGTTTCCCATTTTCCATTATATTTAGTAGAAAAAGCATTGTTAAGGTTGTATGTTTCTAATTGATAGTATGGAAAGTCGAATAACCTAGTAACTTCTGTTGGCATGTGTTCTGTTTTGTTAAAGGGCAAATTACTAAAAATTGTGTTATTTCACAAATAGATATTAATATGCTTTTAATTTTGAGAAATATATATTTTTTGGTGTAAAATTTTGTGTTTTTATTTAATAATTTTACAATACATCTTTGTTTTGGAGTTGATGTTTTTTGCAATAATAGGTTTTTTTTATAAATTTTGTATGCTTTTCTGACTTAGCAAGACGTTTAAAAATCGAAAAAAAAGTTTTAACACAATCGTTTGATCATAAACTTTTTTGTTAATAATGTGACTATTTTTATCGATAGATAGATTGATTTTTGGCTTTTGTAAAAGCAAATACATTACTCATCTTTATCTAAAAAAAGCTCAACAGTATCTGTTTCTGAAATGTGAAAATAACCTAAAGGGAAATTGCTATCGTTAGTGGTGTTAATCATATTGCCTAACAAAGAAGTAGGGACTGTTTCAAAAGGACCACCACCATCTTGACCACTTTGATCTACTAAAATCTGTAAATAAGTATAGTAGTCTTTTGTTATTCCTAACATTTTTATATTTACAGTAATTGGTAACTCAATTTCGTCTTCTAAATAAAAATTAGGCACTTCATATTCTTGTCCGTCAAAAAAACGATCTTCCAATACTGAGTAATTATTATTTGAAAAATCGAAGTAATAATAATTATCTACATCTAATTCATCTTGAATTTTTACTTTAATTTCAATTTCATTCCCAGAAAATAAAGTACCATCACCACGATTTACCTCTATAATTGGTGTTGATTTTACTTTTGTTGCTTTTCCTTTATAAGTTTCATTGTTATGAATTACGGTTAATTCATATTCAATATTATCTTCTGGTATAAAATTAATTGCAGGTTCATACACTCCGTCTGCATTATCGTCTATAAA
Organism: Polaribacter litoreus; assembly: GCF_054584775.1. Classification (NCBI taxonomy): domain Bacteria; kingdom Pseudomonadati; phylum Bacteroidota; class Flavobacteriia; order Flavobacteriales; family Flavobacteriaceae; genus Polaribacter; species Polaribacter litoreus. Next base: position 23,383 of record NZ_JBTLRD010000011.1, read on the forward strand.
ATCAATAACAAATGTATCTTGATTTATTTGATAAGTTATAAAAACAGTTGCGTTGGTTACTGTTGGTATGGTTTCCTCAAAGTAATCTGCAGATTCACTTAATTTTACAGTAGTTTTTGCACGTACAGGATCTTCATCAAAATAAACTTCAAAAGAAGCATCAATGATAAGTTTAGGTTCAATTGAAGGAACATCTACATCGATTACTTTTTCACAACTTGAAAAAAGAAATACTAATAAAATTGGAAGTATATATGTCTTTTTCATCAATTTAAAAATTAAAATTATAGGTAACAGAAGGTACTAAGCCAAAAATAGAAGTTTGTACAGCCTCATTACGCATTGTTTCTGAGTTTCTACTAAAGTTGATGGAAGCTGCATTTTGCCTTCCATACAAGTTGTAAATTCCGAAAACCCATTCACCTTGCCATTTTCTGTTTTTATTTTTATCGGGTGTTAAAGTCGCAGAAATATCTAATCTGTGATATGCAGGTAATCTGTCTGCATTTCTTCTATTATCATCATAAATAGGTACGTTTATTCCTTGTACTTCGTATTGACCTACAGGATAATTAGTTGGTTGCCCTGTTTGTAACAAAAAGTTGCTATTTAACGTCCACTTGTCTGAGAGTTTGTAGCTTGCGTTTATAGAAATATCGTGGGTTTTGTCAAAAGGTGTACTGTACCATTCGCCATTATTTATACCTGGCTCAACAGCTGTTCTACCTAAGGTTTGTTGTTCTGATCTGGATAATGTGTAGGCTAACCAACCTGTAAAATTGCCTTGGTTTTTTTTGAATAAAACCTCTAAACCATACGCTCTTGCTTGACCGTTTAAAATAACCGTTTCAATTTCGTTATTGGCCACTAAATTTGCACCATTTATATAATCGATTCTATTTTGAATGTCTTTATAAAACACTTCTGTTTCTAAAGAATAATCACCATTTTTTATCGATTTAAAATACCCAACAGCATATTGATCTAATAATTGAGGCTGTACATATTTTCCACTTGGTGTCCAAATATCTAATGGAGTAGGGGATGCTGTGTTAGAAAGCAAGTGTAAATACTGTACCATTCTGTTGTAGCTCATTTTAACAGAAGCATCATCATTTAATACATAAGATAACGAAAAACGGGGCTCAAAATTACTGAATGTTGCAACGGCATCACTTCTTTTAAAAGATTCTACACCAATTGCTTCAGCAGATTCATATTTTTTAAATTCCTCGTTATAAATTACAGGATTACCATCTTCATAAATATTCAATTCATCTTGCCCTAAACGTGTAAAGTTGCTAAAACGTGCTCCATATTGTAAGGTTAATTTGTTATTAATTTTATGTTCAGCATCTATATAAGCAGCAAATTCATTGGCATATTTATCAATTAATTTTTCGGCTACAATACCAGAATCATCTCTACTTGGTATAATTTCTCCTGGATTGAACTTTGTATAAATATTGTTGATACCATAACTCAACTTAATTTTATCACTTACATAATGATTAAAATCGTATTTTAAATTGTAGTTCGTAATACCAGAATCCCACTCAAAACCAACAAAATCTAAGGTTAATCCATAAAAATAATCAGAATAGATTAAGGATAGATTTGAGAATAGTTTGTCTGAAAAAAGATGATTCCAACGTAAGTTAGCCACTTGATTACCATAAGTATTGATAAAGCTGTTTTGAATACCGAAAACATCTTCGCCAAAATAACCAGAAAAGAAAACGCTGTTTCTATCATCGATTCTATAATTGATTTTTGTGTTTAAATCGTAAAAATACGCCTTGTTGTCGTTGTCAAAAAGTGGTAAAAATAGATGCGCGTAAGAAGATCGACCACCTATTAAAAAAGATATTTTTTCTTCTTTTATTGGGCCTTCTATCAATAATCTAGAAGATATCAATCCAATACCACCAGTTACATTAAAATCTTTACTATTACCTTCTTTTTGATAAATATCTAATACAGAAGATAATCTACCTCCATATTTTGCAGGAATTCCGCCTTTGTATAATTTTACATCTTTAATAACATCAGGATTAAAAACAGAGAAAAAACCAAACAAATGCGATGAATTGAAAACGATAGCTTCATCCAATAAAATTAAATTCTGATCTGCAGCACCCCCTCTTACATTAAACCCTGAAGCACCTTCACCAGCACTTGTAACACCAGGTAATAAAATGATGGATTTTATGATGTCTGCTTCACCTAAAACCACAGGAATCTGTTTGATGGTAGCAGAGGTGAGTTTATTGACACTCATTTGAGGCGATTTTACATTCAGTTTTTCAATATCTGTAGCAATTACTATTTCATCTAAACTTTCAGATTCTTCCTTTAATTTAAAATTTTTAGTAATTTTTTCTTTCAACGCAATGGTTTCTACAATAGTTGTAAAACCCAAATAGCTGATTTGCATTTTATAAGTACCTTCAGGAATTGTAATGGAATAAAAACCGTATTCGTTGGTTGTTGTACCAGTATTAATTTCTGGAAAATAGATAGAAACACCAATTAAAGTTTCATTGCTAGAATTGTCGTAAACAGTTCCGCTAACTGTAAATTTTTCTTGGCCTAATGCAGTTAATGAAACCAAGAAAAAAAGAAAACATATCTTTTTCAAGTTTGATATTTTTTGTTTGATTAATTTTTGTTTTGTCTAAACAAAAGTAATGCTATAAAATTCAGTGAAAAGATAAAAAAAAGTTAAAAAGCTGTATCAATCATAAATAATATCTTCGGTTTCTATTTTTTTATTTTCAATAAAATCGAATAATGTAAGCCTTCTTAACGTGTAATAATCTGTCCAAAATTTTTCAAGAGAATTTAAATAGCTTAATATAGATCGGTCTTTTTCTTGTAGTGCTAAGTTTAAATCTGTGATGGTTATTTTTCCTAGAATGAATCTTTTTTTAGTGATCTCATATCTTTTTATGGCAATTTCTTGTGCTTTTTTTGCTGTTTTTAAAAAGTTGCGTTGGTTTTGCCAATTTAAAACATGTAGGTAAATTTCTTGCTCAAATTCTTGTTGTTCAATTTCTATATTGGTAATTTCTAAGTCTTTATTGGCTTCTACCAATTTTCTACGAGATTTTGATACCCCCCAATCTAAAATAGGAATACCCACAGATACCACAATGTTTTGTTGTTGATTAAAATCTTGTAATAAATTATTAAATGTATCACCTTGTTGCGATATTCCAAAATTAGCCCTTAAGCTCATCTGCAATCTATTATTCCCTTTTACTTCTGCAACATCTTGCTCTGCCTGTAAACGTCTACGTCTAAATTCTATAACAGCTTTTCTATTTGCTTTCGCTTCTTCTAACGCTTTTTCTATGGTAACTGTAAATGTGGTTAATTCTTTTGGAGTTGATAACAAAATATTTTCAGTATCTAAAACCAAATATCTGGATAAATTTTGAGAGGTTCTTTTAAAATTGATTTCGTTAGAGATTACCTCATTTTCTGAATTTAAAACAGACAATTCAATTTGTAGCAAATCGTTTTCTGCAATTTTTCCCATTTTATATCTTCCTTTAGATATTTGAAATAAGGTATCTTGATTTGAAAAGTTAGATTTAGCAATTCTTGATTGTACTTGTGCTTTTAATAAAGCAAAATAACGTCTGCTTGTATTTAAAGAAATTTGCTCCATACGTTCAATAAATTCTCTTTTGGCTTCTTCGTAAATTAAAGGTTCAATTTTTTTATCCCATTTAAATTGGTTGTAAAAAAGAGAATTTTGCCTATAATTTATAGAAAAAGGTACTATAGAAAAACCTTTTGAATTATCTGCAAAATAATCTACCCTTTGCAGTTGAGAGCTTAAAGATATAGTACCACCTGTAAAGGCTAAATTTTGATTTAAAGATAAATTACCTTCTACTATAGACTGATTTGATTGCACAAAAATATCAACACCTTGGTCGTTTGTAAGTCTATTTATAGAGTTAGAATACGAAGGTAATGTTGCATCTAATCGTAGTTGAGGTAAAAAACCTGCTTTAAATCTTCTGTATCTCCAATAACTTGCCTGATTTTGATTTAATAAAGCTTTGTATTCTGGAGAATTTTTTTGAGCAGTTGCAATAGCCTGTTCTAAAGTAATTTGCTGCTGACCAAAGCTTAAAAAGTTTGGTAAAAAGCAAAAAATAATAAGTATTTTTTTCATAGTTATTCGTGTCTAATGGCTTCAATAGGGCTTTTGTTTGCAGCAGATCTGGCAGGTGCAATTCCAAAAATTAAACCAATTAATGTGGCTACAAAAAAGGATAATAAAATAGAACTTAGTGATAAAATGGTTTCGATTCCTGTAGAAATTTCTAAGATATAGGAGGATAAAACACCGAGCACAATTCCAATAATTCCACCACCAATACTAACCAAAACAGATTCTGTTAAAAACTGTAAGATTACATCTTCTTGTGTAGCTCCAATGGCTCTGATAATACCTATTTCTTTAGTTCTTTCTAAAACAGAAGCCAACATAATATTCATAATTCCAATACCTCCAATCAATAGAGAAATGCCAGCAATAATACTTAATACAATATTAAAAATTTGTTTGGTTTTTTGTTGTTGTTTTAATAGCTGAATAGGGATAGAAATTTCAAAATCTAGCATATCATTGTGCCTTCTTTTCAACATTCTGCTTAATACATCTGCAGTTGCATTTAACTCAGAAGAATTATTTACTTGAATCGTCAATTTATCAATTTGATGATAATTACCTCTCGGAATTCTTTTTTTTGGGCCTTGTTGATTTCCGAAAACCATCACATTTCCTTCTGGTAGAGGTTTATCGCTAATAATTTTTCGATCTTTATAACGTACCAAAAATGTTTTTATAGGGATGTAAACATCTTGATTTAGATCTCTAATTCCTAAATTTTCTTGTGCATTTTCAGAAATAAATTTTTCTTCGATAACCCCCACAACTTGCAACCAAACATCTTTTACTTTTATTTGTTTTCCAATAGCACTCTCACCAGTAAATAATTTTTTTTCGATTTTTTTACCAATAATACAAACAGGCATTGAGTTTTCGATTTGTACTGTCGAAAAGTTTTTACCACTCTCAATTTCAATATTTGATGTTGCAAAGAAGTCAGCAGAAACTCCTATTAATTTTACAGGGCTTTGTCTACCTTTTTTAATTACATAGGTTTCTAAAATAATTTCTGGACTCACAGTTTTTACAGAAGGTATATTTTTTTTGATGCTATGAACATCTAGCATATCTAAGCCCTTAGAAAAACGATCTGGAGTAAGACTACCTTCATCTGCTTCTTCATCATTATTATCCTCTTTGTCATCAGGTATAGGAGATATTACAATGTTGTTAACACCAACCAATTCTAATTGCGCTAAGATTTCTTTTTCTGCACCATTACCAATGGCAAGCATTGTAATTACAGCAGCAACTCCAAAAATAATTCCTAAAGAAGTTAAAAGCGTTCTCATTTTATTGGCTAAAATTACACGAACCGCTTCACTAAAATTAGACTTTAGTTTTTCTATATAGATTTTGTCAATCATAAACCTAATTTAGTTTGGCTATTGGTTCTTTTTCGTAGCCATCGGGTTTGTTTAGGTAAACAACATCTCCTTCAGCTAAACCTTCAGTAATAATCACGGCATCGTTATTAGAATCGCCAATAGAAACTTGTTTTTTTGTAACCGAAAATCCTGATTTTTTATATACATATGTAATAGAATCTTTAGAAAAAATAGACTCTAAAGGAACACTTAAAACATCTTTACGTTCAAAAGTTAAAATTTTGTTTGATGTGGTCATACCAGGTCTAATATTATCATTAGAACCATTTAGTTTTATAAGAACTTGAAAAACCTTAATGTCAGAACCTCGTTTTGTTTCCCCTACGTTGGCAACGCTTGTTACAACTCCATCCATTTCAATATCAGGGAAAGCATCAAAGCCAACCTTAACAGGTAGCCCTTCTTTAATTTTTCTTATATCAACCTCATTGGCGTAAGTTTTAGATTCCATTTTGGTTAGGTCTGGTAAACTAGCTATGGTTGGATTCCAAGGGCTGATATCAGAACCTACTTTTTTCTTAGAGCCATCCCAGTTTTTATCATAAGTAATCATACCATTTCCATCAGAATAAATGGTAAATGATTTTTGTAATTTTAATAAGTCGTTTAATTTTTTTCTAATCTTAGAAACTTGTGTACCCACTTCAACCATTTTAGCATTGGCTTGTCTCTTTTTAATTTTATAGTTTTCAAGTTTTTCTTTTAAATCTCTTTCTGCTTTTTCTAAATTTATTTCTAGTTTTTTTATGGTTGCAGGTGGTTCGTAAATAGATTGTTTTAACTCTAAAGTTGTTTCTTCCATACTAAAACGTAAATCTTTAATTGCGTTTCTTTCTTGTTTTAAAGTTAAAGTAGTGTCTAATTGTTGTTGCGTGTATTTAGATATTGCGTTTTCCAAATTTAATTCAGCATCTAAAATTTGTTCATTTACCCCACTTGGGTCTAATCTCCCTACATAATCGCCTTTTTTAACGATTGTACCTTCAGCAACCAAATCTTGAATTTTAACATTATTCAGTCTAAATTTTCTAAGATTATCAGGGCCTTTTATTTTTTTTGAACTTGTAGATTGAGCTTCGCCAGAGGTAATTACTTCGCTTAAAAAATCTCCTTTTTTTACTTCTGTTGTTAGATAAACATCACCTTCTGAATCTGGCGAAAAGTAATTGTAAATAAAGTAAATAGCAATTAGTGCAGCCACAGAAATGATGGCAATACGTTTTTTATTCATTAGTTTTGTTTTGGTTGACGACCAAATCTAACTAAAAAAGGGGTGCTAAATAGCACCCCTTATGTTAATGTTTTAAGAAAATTTATATTATTTTTTAAGCTAAAATGCTGTTTAAGGTGGTATTAGGTCTCATTGCAGCAATTGTTAAATCTTCATTAGGTTGATAGTAACCACCAATATTTACAGTTTTACCTTGAATTTCATTCAATTCAGCCACTATTTTTTCTTCGTTTGCTGTTAAGGTTTCAAAAATAGAAGTAAATTCTTCTTTCAATTCAGCGTTTTTATTTTGTTTTGCCAAACCTTCTGCCCAATATTTTGCCAAGTAGAAGTGAGAACCTCTATTGTCTAACTCACCCACTTTTCTTGAAGGAGATTTATCTTTATCTAAAAATTTATCTGTAGCATCATCTAAAGTTTCTGCTAAAACTAATGCTTTTTTGTTGTTGTTAGTGTTTCCTAAATGCTCTAAAGAAACAGCTAATGCTAAAAACTCACCTAAAGAATCCCATCTTAAGTGATTTTCTTCTAAAAATTGTTGAACGTGCTTTGGGGCAGAACCACCAGCACCAGTTTCAAATAAGCCACCACCATTCATTAAAGGTACAATAGATAGCATTTTTGCAGAGGTACCTACTTCTAAAATAGGAAATAAATCAGTTAAATAATCACGTAAAACATTACCAGAAACAGAAATGGTATCTAATCCCTTTACAATTCTTTCTAAAGTAAATTCTGTTGCTTTTGTTGGTGATAAAATTCTAAGATCTAAACCAGAAGTATCATGGTTTGGTAAATATGCATTTACTTTTTTAATAATTTCTGCATCATGAGCTCTATTTTCATCTAACCAAAATACAGCAGGAGTTTCGGATGCTCTTGCTCTTGTAACTGCCAATTTAACCCAATCTTGAATTGGTAAATCTTTTGTTTGGCACATTCTCCAAATATCGCCCTTTTCAACTGAATGCTCAATTAATAAGTTTCCTTCTGCATCTGTAACAATTACCTTACCATCAGCTTCAATTTCAAAAGTTTTATCATGAGAACCATATTCTTCGGCTTTTTGAGCCATTAATCCTACATTAGGTACTGTACCCATTGTTGTCGGGTCAAAAGCACCATTCTTTTTACAAAAGTCTATGGTAGCTGAATAAATACCTGCATAAGAACTGTCAGGAATAATAGCTTTGGTGTCTTGTAACTCGCCATTTGCGTTCCACATTCTACCAGAAGTTCTAATCATTGCTGGCATAGAAGCATCAATAATAACATCAGAAGGTACGTGTAAGTTGGTAATTCCTTTATCTGAATTTACCATAGCTAAAGCAGGTCCGTTTTTATAAGCCTCATCAATATCAGCTAAAATTTCTGCTTTTTTCTCTTCTGATACTTCGTTAAGATTACTTAAAACATTGCCAAAACCTACATTTGCATTTACGCCAATTTTATCAAAAGTTTCAGCATGCTTTTCAAATAAATCTTTAAAAAATACTTTAACAGCATGTCCAAAAATAATTGGGTCAGAAACTTTCATCATGGTTCCCTTCATGTGTAATGAAAGTAAAACTCCTTGTTTTTTAGCATCTGCAACGTGTTTTTCTAAGAAAGCAATTAAAGCTTTTTTATTCATAACAGTTGCATCAATGATTTCGCCAGCTAATAAATCTAAAGATGATTTTAAAACAGTTTCAGTACCATTATTAGCAATATGTTTTATGGTTATGTTGGTGGCCTTATCTACAGTTACTGATTTTTCGTTGTGTGCAAAATCACCTGTTTCCATAGTAGCCACATGTGTTTTAGAATCAGGTTTCCACTCACCCATAGAATGCGGATTTTTACGAGCGTAGTTTTTAATAGCTTTAGGCGCTCTTCTGTCAGAATTCCCTTCTCTTAAAACAGGATTAACAGCAGAACCTTTTACTTTATTATAACGTGCTAAAATTTCTTTTTCTTCATCAGTTTTTGCATCTTCAGGATAATTTGGAATTGCATAACCCAGAGTTTGTAGTTCTGAAATGGCAGCTGTTAATTGAGAAACTGAGGCACTAATATTCGGTAATTTAATGATATTTGCTTCTGGAGATTTTACAAGATCTCCTAAAATAGCAAGCGCATCCTCTACTTTTTGATCTTCAGTAAGGTAATCCGAAAAGTTGGCCAAAATTCTTGCTGCTAAAGAAATGTCTTTGAGTTCAATTTCTATATCAGAAGATTTTGTGAAAGCTTTTATAATAGGAAGGAAAGAACGAGTTGCTAAAGCAGGTGCTTCGTCTGTTTTTGTATATACAATTTTAGCTTTTTTGCTCATTGTTATTGGTGTTTATAATAATTTTAAGTGTTTTAGCTTTCTATTTAAAAGAAATCGCAATAGAGAAAGCGAGCAAATTTATGAATTAAAAGTGATTTTTTTAATGAAAAAATCTTATTAATTGGTGGGTTTTGTTATGATTTTGATAATTATTGAAAACGATTTCGTAAAAGAATAAAATATATGCAATATCCTCTAATTTTTTTACTATTATACGCGATTTTAAAATGTTTTTTTGGAGTGATTTTGCATTACTGTAGATTTACATAAAAGTTGTTTTCATCTCATTTTGGTTTTCAATTCATTGATAAAAATGATAGTATTAACATCCTTGTAATAAGCAAATAAGATGATTTTATAATTTGATTTTTGTATTGAGTTTGTTAACATATCAACCTAAAAGCAACAAACCATTTGGCGACTGTTTATAAAAAAAGCGTTGTGAAATTTCACAACGCTTTTTTTATGTTTTATTGAAAAGAGATTATCTTCTTTTTTCAGTAATTCTGGCTTTTTTACCAGTAAGACCTCTAAAGTAGTAAATACGTGCTCTACGTACTTTACCTCTTTTGTTAACTTCAATTTTTTGAATAGAAGGTAAGTTTACAGGGAAAATTCTTTCTACCCCTACAGTACCAGACATTTTTCTGATAGTAAATGTTTCTGAAGTACCAGTACCTCTTCTTTGAATTACAACACCTCTAAAAAACTGGGTTCTAGTTTTGTTTCCTTCTTTAATTTCGTAATACACTGTAATTGTATCACCTGCAGCAAATTCTGCAAATTCTTTTTTTGTAACAAATTCGTCTTGAACAAATTTTATTAAAGATTCCATATCTTTTAATTTTAAAGTTTTTCTAAAACAACATTCACGATTTTTTCGTCAGAGGTTAGTTTAGCGGTTGCAAAAGTAATACTTTTTTTTATTTGATAAAACTAAAATAAATTATTTTTTGTATTGATAATTGGTACAATAATATACCCAAAATTTGCGAACTTCTTTACCATTTATCTTTATGGTAATAGGTTTAAGTTCAGTAATTTGTTCAAAATAATTATTTAATATTTCAGGATGATTTCCTTTTTTATTGTGATTTTTAAATCGCTTATCAGAATCTATAAAAATGGCATTTTTTCCATTTAAGGTCGATAAATCATCACCCAAATAATCGAAATGTAAAGCAGGCAAACCAATGATGTTTTGAGCATACACTTTATCATCCATATAAAAATTTAAACAAGCCGAAGTTTTATAATTATCATCAGAAAAAACAAAAGTATTGGTATATTTTTCTTGTAATTTTTCGGTTTCTATGGCCAATTCTTTCCAACCTACCCAAGTATCATCACTTTTAATGGGTACTAAATAAAACAAAATTTGCAGGGCAATTAAAACATGAAAAACAACAGAAAAAATAACTTGAATTTTTAGCAATTTTTTGTTGATGAACATTCCTGCCAAAATAATTCCGCTAATGTAAGAAGGCATCATCCAGTTTAGTTTTACCCAATAAATAGGGGTTAAACTAAAGAAACCAACAAAAGTTGGGATAAAAAATGCCAGTAAAAATAAGGTTTTGGCTGGTGGCAATTTAAATTTTAAAAGGGCTCTTTTTATAAATTTAAAAGTAAATGTGATAAACACCAAAAACAAAACAGGTAGTAATAAAAATAGTTGATGCCCAATTGCCCCAAAGAAAAAGCCAGGATTCAATTTAAATTCTGAAATAGAACTGGTTCTTTCTGAAGATTGAAAAGCAAAAGAGGCAAATTCGTTTTGATAGTTCCAATACCAAACAGGAAAAGTGATTGCCACAGAAATGATTAAGCTCAACCAAAACCAAGGAGAAAGTAAAAATTTTCTGTGTTTGTTCGAAAAAATTACGAATAAAATTAATCCGATTTGTAAAACTAAAGCTGTGTATTTGCTGTTAAAAGCGAGTCCCATTGCAATTCCGCCAAGAATCCAATAGGCTTTTTTGTTTTCGAAAATTGCTTTGTATAAACAGATGATGCTCCATGTCCAAAATAATAATAAAGGTACATCTGGTGTAGAATTGAAAGATAAAATAGAAATAAATAGGGTAGAAGCTAGTAAAACAATGGCATTTTCTACTTTTTGTTTGGATAAAAAATAAGAAGCTAATTTGTAAAAACTGAATAAGGTTAAAGACGTAATTACAAAATCGGTTAGTTTTACTACAAACACAGTTTGCCCAAAAATGTCTGTAAAAAACCGTAAACAATAACCTATCATTCCTGGATGATCGAAATAAGATAAAGACAAATTCTGACCATATAAATAATAGTAAGCATCTTGTGGCATTAATCCCATAAATGGGAGTAAAATCAATCGAAATAATTGAAATCCTAAAACCCAAGAAATGGCTTTGTTATTTTTTATGAAGCTTGTTATTGTATTCAAAAGGGCTTGTTTTTTATAAAACCTGAAATGTCTATTAATCTATTAAATCTGGTCTAATCTCTTCTGTTCTTTTGTAAGCTTGTTCGCTTCTCCAATCATCAATTTTAGGAAAATTACCCGATAATAAAACTTCAGGTACTTTCATACCTTCAAAATCTGCAGGTCTTGTGTACACAGGAGGAGATAATAAATTGTCTTGAAAAGAATCTGTAAGTGCAGATTGTTCATCACCAATAACCCCAGGAATTAAACGCACAACAGCATCAACCAAAACTGCAGCAGCCAATTCGCCACCTGTTAGAACATAATCGCCAATAGAAATTTCTTTGGTAATGTATTTGTCTCTAATTCTTTGATCTACACCTTTATAATGCCCTGTAAGAATTAAAATATTTTCTTTTAACGATAGTGTGTTTGCTGTACTTTGATTTAGTGTTTTTGCATCTGGAGTCATATAAATAATTTCATCATACGTTCTCTCTGCTTGTAAATCTTTTATACAATTGGCAATAGGTTCTATCATTAAAACCATACCTGCACCACCACCAAATTGGGTGTCGTCTATTTGTTTGTAATTACCTAAACCGTATTTACGTAAATCGTGAATTACAATTTTTGCCAAACCTTTTTTTTGCGCCCTTTTTACAATAGAATGATTAAAAGGACTTTCTAATAAATTAGGTGCAACTGAAATAATATCTATTCGCATTTTACAAATGTATGAATTTAGTTGAGTAAGCCTAAAAATATATAAGCATTATATTAATCTACAATTATTGTAAAAGGTATTCTATATTTTACATTTACAGGGTTACCATTTTGATAGCCAGGTTCAATTCTAGGCATTTTTCTCATTACTTGTACAACTTCTCTTATAATAGCTGCATGTGGTGCGTTTACATCAATATCAAAAATTTTACCTTCTTTACTAATTTTAAATGCTATAGATACTTTTTTTCTACCTCTAGAGAAACCTATTCTTTTGGGTAACTCTGCATCAAATTTTTTCGAAAAATGCATTTGTACACTTTTACTAAAACAACTTTTACCTTGGGCAACAGTTTTAGCTTTTTCGCAACCAGGAAATATAGGAGGTCTTTCGAAACCAACTACAGAACTGGTATTTACAATTGCTTCTTTGTTTTGAAAAGATAGTATTTGAAGTATATAAGTATTCAGCTTTCTTTTTTCGGTAAAATTGAATTTCTCTAAAGGATAATCCTTAAAAAGTGTTTCAATTTTTTTTGCTAATGAATTGGATTTTGCAACTACCTTAGTATTAAAAACTGTATGATTTTCATCAATTTCAAAACTGATTTTTAGCGTTTTGGTAATTCTGCTCAAATTCGATTTTTGTAGATCTTCTTTAGTAAGGTTTTCTTTTAAATAAACAGAAAAATCATTGGTTGTACTTGGTTTTGTAAAATTTATAAATCCATCATTCAACTCCTTATAAACCATGTCTTTATTTTTTGTCAATCTAATTTTAAAACTATGGTTGGGCGCATAAAAAGTGCTGTTTTTAGTAGAGGATTCAATTAAAAAAGGAAAAGAGTTTAATACACGATTGATTTCAGTTTTATAAATACCAGCAGCTTCTTTATCTTTATTTATCAATTTGCCATATTTATTGACAGAAAATTTTATGATAAGTTCTGATTCGTTTTTTAAAGGACTACTGTTCAATAAACTAAAATTTGCTTTGTCGTAAAAATGCTTTTTCACCTCTAAATTCAAACAATACTTTATGTCTTCATAAAGGTCTAAGTCTTTACACTCCGAACAAACAGGTGGTTTTTCTACAATAACCTTAGAGCTACAGTTAAAAATTTTTCTGCTGCCTTTTTTACTAATAATTTGTAAAGAATATTTATGCTTACTGCTTAAAGAATCATACCCAATATACTTTTTAAAATAATCTCTAAAAGTACTTTTAATAGCCGTATAATATTCTTCTGAGCCTCTAGACGTAACGTTTAATTTATAAGGTTCTCCTTGTTGATTGATGTAAAAAGAAAGGATTATATTTTTTTTGTTATTAAAGAATTGTGCTTTTCTAAGCAGTTTTTTATCAACGTTTTCTTTGAAGTATAATGAGAGTTGATTCTTCGGATTTGGATCTGAATATTTCTCGTAATCAAAGGGTTTTGTTGATTGAGAATAAATTATTAAAATTGAAAACAACAGAAGTAATGTTGTAAAATTTTTTTTAGTTTTCATTTTCATTTCTAAGCGATTTTATCGGCTTTAAATATAAAAAAAGTTCTCATATTCACGTCTCAAATAGTGAGCAAATACTTCATTTTAAAATGATGAATATAATTTAAAACGATTGTTATCCGTATATCTGTAAGTATAAACCTCGCTAATAATCTCCAAAAATGTGCTTTTTAAACGTAATTATTAACTCTTTGATTCCTTATATTTGTTACATATCAAACTTTTTATACAAATGAAAAAAATATTCTTACTAGTTTTTTTGAGTTCACTTTCTTTAACAGCACAAAAAGTAAATTTATCGTATTATCTACCTAAAAACACCACTTTTAATCCTGAAATTCCAACGCCAGAATCTGTAATAGGTCACGAAGTAGGAGAGTGGCATATTACACACGACAAATTGGTAGAATATATGAAAGCTTTAGCAGCATCTTCAGATAGAATTTCAATAGAAAGTAGAGGAAAAACTTATGAAGATAGGCCCTTATTATTGCTTACAATTACATCACCAGAAAATCATAAAAATTTAGAAAATATACGTAAAAAACATATCGAAGCTACAGATAATAGCACCGTAGATGTTTCTGATCATCCAATTGTGGTTTACCAAGGATTTTCTATCCATGGTAACGAACCAAGTGGCTCTAATGCAGCATTAGCAGTGGCATATTATTTAGCTGCAGCACATAATATAGACGATTTATTAAACAATGTTGTGATTCTTTTTGATCCTTCTTTTAATCCTGATGGATTGCAGCGTTTTGCCTATTGGGCTAACACCAATAGAAGTAAAAATATCAACCCAGATCCTAATGATAGAGAATTTTCTGAGATTTGGCCAAGAGGCAGAACCAATCATTATCAGTTTGATATGAATAGAGATTGGTTGCCTGTGCAATTGCCAGAAAGTACTGCAAGAATTGCAAGTTTTCATAAATGGTTGCCAAATATTTTAACTGATCATCACGAAATGGGTAGCAACTCTAGTTTCTTTTTTCAACCAGGAATACCAAGCAGAACAAATCCGCTAACGCCACAAATGAACCAAGATTTAACCAAAGAAATTGCAACTTATCATGCAAAAGCGTTAAACAAAATTGGTTCTTTATATTATTCTGAAGAAAGTTATGACGATTATTATTATGGTAAAGGTTCTACTTTTCCAGATATTAATGGTAGCATAGGTATTTTGTTTGAACAAGGAAGTTCTAGAGGACATGCACAAGAAACTGAAAACGGAATTTTAACCTTTCCTTTTACCATCAGAAATCAGTTTACAGCAGCTTTGTCAACTTTAGAAGCTGCAAAAAATATGCGTGTAAAAATTTTAAAATATCAACAAGAATTTTACAAACAATCTAGAAACACAGAATCAAATAAAGCTATTGTTTTTGGTGATGAAAAAGATGCTGCTAAAACGTATCATTTGGCAGAAGTACTAAAAAAGCAACATATTAAAATTCATGAAATAAAGGCCGATTTTACCGAAAACGGAAAAACTTTTAAAAAAGGGTACAGTTATGTGGTGCCTATGAATCAGAAAAATCAACGTTTGGTAAAAGCGATGTTTGATGTAAGAACTAGCTTTAAAGATAGTTTGTTTTACGATGTTTCTGCTTGGACATTTAACCACGCATTTGGGGTAGATTTTGCCGAAAACGTTTCACTATCAAAAGCAGGAAGTGAGATTAAAGATTTAAAAATGAAAGCGGGTTTTGTTTCTGCTAAAAGCAATTATGGTTATTTAATGGCTTGGAACGAATTTTATACACCAAAAGCGTTAAACACTATTTTACAAAAAGAAATTCGTGCAAAAGTGTCTATGAAAAACTTTAAAAACGCTGGTAATGCGTATGATTACGGAACTGTTTTTATTCCTGTTCAAAATCAAAAATTAAATGAGGTAGAATTATATCAATTTTTAAAAGAAGTGGCTGCGGATAGTCATGTTAGTTTTACAGCAGTTACAACAGGTTTAAATGATGGGATTGATTTAGGAAGCAGAAATTTTGCAGCAATTACAACACCAAAAGTAGCAATGATTGTTGGTGATGGAGTAGCTGGTAATGATTCTGGAGAAATTTGGCATTTGTTCGATCAACGTTTTGATATGCACATTACACGTTTAGATACAAGAAACTTAGCTAGAATTGATATCACTAAATACACGCATATTATAATACCAAGCAGTAGATTAGAAAAAAATGTTATTGAAAAAATTAAAACGTGGGTACAAAATGGAGGTATAGTAATAGGCTATAAAAACACAACTAGATGGTTGAGCAGTAATAAAATGATTAATTTAACTTTTGAAAGTCCGAAACGAGATGCTGTAAAGAATGTTACTTTCGAAAACCGATCTTTAAAATCTGGAGCTCAGGTTATTGGAGGAGCCATTTTTGAAGCCAAATTAGATAGAAGTCACCCAATCAACTTCGGTTATAAAAACGATAAAATTGCACTATTTCGTAATTCTACCATGTTTTTAAAAGCTGATAAAAACAGTTATAACAACCCTATTCAATATTCGGCTAAACCATTATTGAGTGGTTACATTTCTAAAGAAAACTTAAAAGTAATTCCGAACACAGTACCTTTTAAAGTGCAACGTTTTGGTAGAGGTAGAGTTATTGTTTTTACTGATAATACTAACTTTAGAGCTTTTTGGTTTGGAACAAATAAGTTGTTAATGAACACTATTTTCTTTGGTGATAAGATGTAAAAAAACAGATTTTCATTTAAAAACCATTGATTCTTAATATATTATATTTTTACGCTTTGAAACGAATGTCATTTTGAGAGAAATGGAGAAATCTTAATTTAAATTTGAGATTGATTAGCAATACTATTTGCTTCGCAAGCTACTTTCAATAAAAATTTATGTTTATCTCAGTAATATTTGAAATGACAATCTGCTGTTTTTCAGTAAAATAAATCAGTATCAACCTGAAAAGCTATACCCAGCTCATGTAAAAAGCAAGTAGTAAAATGTAGATCAGAGCAATTTTCTTATCGAAATCAAAAAATATAACATCAATTAAAATTACAAAAAAACTTATGTTTTTAATTTTTTTTAATTGATGTTTTGCATTGGTGAATTACCCTTTTAATGAGTTTGAATGGATAGCTTAAACTATTTTATGCTCACTTAACATCACTTTATCGTGATTTTTGTAAAACATCATCACTACAAATGACCCAATAAATACAGAAGCCATCCCTTCAATTAATAAGGTTATAAATAATTCTGCTAAAGATAAATCTCCACCAATTAAAAATGAATTATTCATGCTCAATAAAAATTCAGGATTTATAAGTTCTACGTATCCAATTACGCCAATTATAGATAGTAGAACAGATAAAGCAGCTGTTTGCAATCCTAAACCTAAATTGGTAATATAGTTGGTTTCTTTGTTGATTTTAATATTTGTGGTAATTGCTTGCCTAATACCGATAACAACAAAGATTAAGTTTAGAAAGCGTAAATAAGGGTTTTCATGTACTCCTATAAGTTTTGATATAAAAAAGAATCCTCCAATTAATACTGTTGTTAAGATTCCATATTTTAAAATAATTTTTGTTTGGCTCATTTTTGTTTATCTTTTTTAATTAATAGTTAAACAAAGTTAAGCATATTTATAAAGAAACTATCTTAAAGAAACTTTAAAACTTTTATTTATAAATGTATAAAGTGTTAATTACCAAGTATTTTATTGATATTTTCCAATTCTTGATCAGCAAAAACTGTGTTTTCAGTTGCTTTTAAGCTATCTAAAATTTGACTCGTTTTGCTTGCACCGATTAAAACGGATGTTATTTTTGGGTCTCTTAAAATCCATGCAATTGCCATTTGGGCTAAGTTTTGATTTCTATTTTTAGCAATTTTATTTAAGGCTTTAATTTTTGGAAGCATTTCTAAAACCATATCAGTTTTTAAATAACGACCATCTTTTATGGCTCTAGAATCTTTTGGTAAACCTTTAATGTATTTATCTGTTAACATGCCTTGCGCTAAAGGAGAAAAGCAAATGGCACCAACTCCAGTATTTTTTAATAACGCTAGCAAGCCGTCTTCTACCCACCTATCAAATAGATTGTATCTTGGTTGATGAATTAAGCAAGGGGTTCCTAAAGTCATTCAAAATTTTAAAAGCTTTTGCAGCTCTTTCTGGTTGATAATTCGAAATTCCCACATAGAGTGCTTTGCCTTGTTTTACTAACAAATCTAAAGTGCCCATTGTTTCTTCTAGTGGCGTATCATAATCTGGTCTGTGATGATAAAAAATATCCACATAATCCAAATTCATTCTTTGTAAACTTTGGTCTAAACTAGAAACTAAATATTTTTTCGATCCAAAATTTCCATAAGGACCCACCCACATATCATAACCAGCTTTAGAAGAAATAATCAACTCATCTCTATACTTTTTAAAATCTTTTTTTAAAATTTTACCAAACGTAGTTTCTGCAGCACCATAAGGAGGCCCATAATTATTTGCCAAATCAAAATGCGTAATTCCATTATCAAAAGCGCATTTTACTAAGTTTCTAGCATTTTTAAAATCATCATTTGCCCCAAAGTTATGCCATAAGCCTAAAGAAAGTTCAGGTAAAAGCAAGCCGCTATTTCCGGTTCTTCGATACTGTATTTTGCTATAGCGATTTTTATCAGCTACATATTTCTTTTTTTTACTCATAACTTAAATTAAAGCTTCTTTTAATAATGTAATAGGATGCTTGGCTGTACGTTTTGTACCATCATATATTTGATGACGACAACTTGTACCAGCTGCAGCAATTTCAGTATCTGAACTACAATTTCTTACTTTAGGAAACAACGTATCTTCACCAACCTGCATACTTACTTTATAGTGTTCTTTTTCATAACCAAAAGAACCAGCCATTCCGCAACAGCCTGTATTTAAAATAGTTACACTGTAGTTTTCTGGCAGGTTCAATACTTGAAAACTAGCATTTGTACCAGATAATGCTTTTTGATGGCAATGCCCATGAATTTTTAACGTTTTCTCTTCTTTTGTAAAGAGGCTTTTATCAATATTTCCTTTTACAATTTCTTTTGCTAAAAATTCTTCAAAGGTAAACGTGTGTTGAGCTATTTTTTCTGCGGATGATTTATCGTCTGCTAATCTAATATACTCGTCTCTAAATGTCAAAATAGCTGAAGGTTCAATACCAATTAATGGTGTACTCTCAGAAATAATATCTTTAAAAATTAAAATATTTTTATTACAAACAGCTTTGGCTTCTTTTAAAAAACCTTTCGAAATATAGCTTCGAGCACTTTCTTCGTGATTAATAATGTTGATTTTGTAGCCTAGTTTTTCTAAAAGATAAACAGCGTCTTTTCCTATTTCTACGTCATAAAAGTTGGTGAATTCATCATTGAAAAGATAGATTTTTTTATTTTGAGATTTCTCGACTGCGCTCGAAATGACATTCTGATTTGAATTGTTAGAATGTTCTTTATACCAACTATTTAATGTTTGTTTCGCTAATTTAGGAACGCTTCTTTCTACAGCAACGCCCATAGCAGTTTTTGCTAAATTAGTATTTAAAACTAAATTGGCTAAAGAAGGTGTTAGACTACCAATTTTATTCAATTTGGCATTGTTTGCAAACAATTTACTTCGAAAAGAATAGCCATTTGTTTCTTGATACTGATATAAAAACTCTGCTTTCATAGTAGCAATATCTACGTTACTTGGGCATTCAGAAGCACAGGCTTTACAGCTTAAGCACAGGTCTAAAACTTGCTTTAATTCTGGGGAATCAAACTTGTTTTTCGCGGAATTATTGGTTAAAACTTCACGAAGAACGTTTGCTCTTGCTCTTGTAGTTTCACTTTCGTTTTTTGTTGCTCTATAACTTGGGCACATGGTTCCACCAGCTTCTACAGGCTTTCTGCAATCTCCAGAACCATTGCATTTTTCAGCAAGTTTTATAATGCCTTCACTATCAGAAAAATCTTGAATGGTTTCAATTACAGGTTCAGTTCTATCAATTTCATAACGTAGGCTTTTATCCATGGCAAAAGCATCTGTTATTTTTCCTTTATTGAATACGTTATTGGGGTCAAATGCTTTTTTTATTCTTCGTAGTAATTGATAATTGTTTTCACCAATCATTAACGGAATAAATTCTGCACGTACAATTCCATCTCCATGTTCACCAGAAAACGAACCTTGGTATTTTTTTACCAATTTTGCAGTTTCAGTAGTTATTTTTCTGAATAAGACCACATCTTCCGACTTTTTTAAATTCAGAATTGGCCTTAAATGCAATTCGCCAGCACCAGCATGTGCATAATACACCGCGTTTTGCTGGTATTTTGTCATGATTTTGGTAAACTCTTCAATATAATCAGGTAAATCTTCTAGAGCAACAGCAGTGTCTTCTATACACGCTACAGCTTTCATATCACCAACCATATTTCCTAAAGCACCTAAACCAGCTTTTCGTAAATAATGCACTTTAGCAATATCTAAACCATAAACTTTTGGGTAATGATATCCAAAGTTGTATTTTTTCAAATCAGCTACTAAATTGTCTGCTAAAAGTTCTGCTTCTGGTAAGGTATTGGCAGCAACTTCTAGCATGAGAACAGCTTCTGGATCACCTTGTAAAAAGAAACGATTTTTAGCCAATTCACGATTATTTTTGGTACAATCTAAAATGGTTTTATCCATCAGCTCACAATTGTATAAATTGTGATTCATAGCTGTTAATGTTGCTTTAAGACTTTCATTTATACTTTTAAAATGAGAACAAACCATAATGCTCTCTTTTGGGGCAACATCGTCTAGTTGTAAAGTAATTGCAATTGAAAAAGCTAGAGTTCCTTCGCTTCCTGCTAATAATTTAGCGATATTTATTGTTGGTTCTGTACCTCCAAACAAATCAGATTTAAGAAATTCATCTACAGCATAACCAGTACATCTTCTGTGAATGGTTTCTTTTGGGAATTCTTTTTTAATTTCTTGCTGTACAGCTGCTGATGAAAGTTCTGAGTATATGGACCTGTAAATTTTGCCTTCTAACGAATTTTCTTTGGCTTTATTGATGAATTCTTTGGATGTAATTTCTTGAAACGTAGCAGTACTACCATCACTTAAAATGGCATCAATTGCCAATACTTTATCGCGTGTAACACCATATTTAATAGAGGTGCTTCCAGACGAATTGTTACCTACCATACCACCAATCATACATCTGTTAGAGGTTGAGGTGTTTGGACCAAAAAATAAACCATAAGGTTTTAAAAATACATTTAGTGAATCTCTTACAATACCTGGTTCTAATTTTATGGTTTTGGCTTGTTCATCAAATTCAAGAATCGAGGTAAAATGCTTGGAAACATCTACTACAATTCCATCACCCACACATTGGCCAGCTAAAGAAGTTCCAGCTGTTCTAGGTATTAAAGTGATGTTATTTTTTAAAGCAAAATCGATTAAAATTTTGATGTCGCTATCGTCTTTTGGAAAAGCAACTGCTAACGGAATTTTACGATATACAGAAGCATCTGTTGCATATAATGTTTTGTGTAAATTATCGTATAAGACATCACCAGAAAGTGTGTTGTGCAAAGTCTCTAAAGTAGAATTATCAATCATTATTTTCTATTGAAAAGGAAGTCTTTTTGCAAATATCCGAAAAGTATTTTCAAAATAATAAGAAGATGATATCGATTGTGAATTTTTATTGAATTTGTAAAAGTTAGTTTTAATAACTGAATTTTATGTAACTTTATTTTGATATACTACGTTTTATACTTCCTTGAAATCCATTAAAAAAATCAATTTAGGTTGTTGTATGTAAAAGAAGATTTAAGATAAAATATCAATTAAATCTAATGGGTTTTGTAAAACATGTTTGGCTCCATTAGTAATGAGTTCTTCTTTGGGTCTGTAACCCCATAATACACCTACTGCAAGCATATTTGCATTTTTAGCAGTTTTCATATCTATGCCAGTATCGCCTACGTAAATTATTTCTTCTGTTTTAATTTGCAGTTTTTTACTTATTTCAAGAGCTCCAAAAGGATGTGGTTTTTTGTAAGCTTCAATAGTTAAGCCACGTACATCACTAAAATAATTGGGTAAAATTGTTGTTACAATTTTCTTTGTAAATTCATTTGCTTTATTTGATAATACACATAATTTTACATCGCGTGAAATTAGTTCGTCAAGGAGTTTAATAATATCTTGATATGGTTTTGTTTTGATTGTGCAATTATTACTATATACCTCTAACATGGCCTTATAACAAGCTTCAACTTGTTTTTCATTTCGTTGGTTAATTGGTAATGCTTTTTCCACCAAACTTCTAATGCCACTTCCTATAAAGCTTTGATGTTTTTCGTAACTATGCGTAGGATGGTTGAGGTTTTGGAGGACAACATTCATAGAGTCTGCAATGTCGTAAAGCGAGTCAATGAGTGTGCCATCTAAATCAAAAATAATGGCTTTATATTTCATGTTATGTAATTTTAAGTTGTGCAGAATTGAGTTTTTAAAATTAAAAAATTACAAACGTGCTTCTATCCAAGATTTAAAACTGTAAAAGTTTTGAGGCGCCACTCCATGACCAACAGGGTACTCTGAATACTCGTTTTCTAAACCTAATTTGTCTAAAAAAGCTTTACTTTGTCTTGCCCATTCTATAGGTAAAACTTGGTCTACAGTACCATGAGAAGAATAATAATCTGTTTTTATAGCATCTGAAATTTGTTTCGGAATCATATCATGATTGATATAACCGCTTAAAGCAATAATATGATTTACTTTATTGGGATATATAAAACTTAAGGAATAACTTAAAATAGCCCCTTGGCTGAACCCGAGTAAAAAAGTTTTGTTTGGGTTTGTGTTGTATTTTTCTTTGATTTCATCAATAAAAACAGCAATTTTTTCAATAGAAGCTTTGGCCTGTTTTAAATCTGAAAACTTACCATTTTTATCATCAAAATTAATGGCATACCAAGCATAACCGCCATAACCCATTTCGTAAGGTGCTTGTGCACTTACAATTAATAATTCTTGGGGTAATTCTTCAGCAAAAGAAAATAAATCTTGTTCGTTACTTCCATAGCCATGGAGTAAGATTAACAAAGGTGGATTTTCGGTTTTTACCAAAGGCTCTCTAACAATATAATGTAAACTCATAATCTTATAACTAGATTTCTGTTTTATAGCAATGCTGTTTTTGTAGATTTTAAAATGATGCTAAACCTCTTTTATGAATTAAATTCCTCTAAACCAGTTTTGAAAATGTTCTCCAACCACTGGCACTTCTTTTTCTTCGCCTTGTATGGCTCCTATTAGAGATATAATCCAAAGCACAAAAAGTACGATACCTAAAATCCAACCAATTGTGTCTCCAAAATACCTATACATAATAGCGCCGTTTAAAAATTGAAGAATATTTAAACCAATCATTTGTCGGATGTAAAAACTGGCAAAATAATTTTTCTTATTCATATTCATAATAAAAGCAATAACCAAACCCACCACCCAAAGATGACTAATAATGGCTATTGTTTTTCCGTCTTTAACAGAAGTGTTTTCCATAATATTTAATTTAAAATCAATTGGTTGTTGGCAAAAACCCCATATACTTTTCCTTTTAATTTTTTGTTGATAAAAGGACTATTTTTGGATGTTGATAATATCTTTTCTTTAGCAAAAACTGTGTTTTCTGCTGGATTGAATAAGGTAATGTCTGCTACATTATTTTCTTTGATAGCATGATTTTCAATCCCAAAAATTTCTTTTGGTTTTGAGGTAATTGCTTCAATATAATTTGAAATGTTTAATACAGAATTAATAGCACCAAAGGCAGATTCTAAACCAATTACACCATCTAAAGCCTGGCTAAATTCTACTTTTTTATTTTCAATATCAATAGGGTTGTGGTCAGAGGTAATCATGTCAATCACACCTTCTTTTACGCCTTTTTGCAATGCTTTTATATCTGCTTTGGTTCGTAAAGGCGGATTTGTTTTAAAATTACTGTCAAATCCATGTAACTCATCATCAGTCAATACCAAATGATGTGCTGCAACACTGCAAGTAACTTGCAATCCTTTTTTCTTCGCTTCCTTAATTAAGGCTACAGATTTGGCTGTAGATATTGTAGGAATGTGTAATTTGCCTCCTGTATATTCTAGCAAAAATAAATCTCTAGCAATTTGAATGTGTTCTGCTAAAGCAGGAATTCCCTTTAACCCTAATTTTGTACTATTAATGCCTTCGTTAGCAATTCCTTCACCAGCAATGGCATTATTTTTAGGAAAACTGAGCACTAAGCCATCAAAATTCTGAGCGTACAATAAGGCAACTTTCATTAAGTTATCATTTTCTACAGGCTTATTATAATCTCCAAAAGCAATGGCTCCAGATTGTTGCATATCATACAACTCAGCCATTTCAATACCTTTACTTCCTTTCGTTAACGCAGCAATAGGATATAATTTTGTAGCTGAATGCTGTGCTTTGTTAATCACATATTCAACATCAGATTTTGAATCAATTACAGGATTGGTATTTGCATTTACTGCAATAGCCGTAAAACCACTTTTTGCAGCTACTTCTAGTCCATTTTTTATGGTTTCTCTTTCTTCAAAACCAGGTTCACCTAATGAAACGCTTGTATCAAACCAACCACAAGAAACATGTAAATTTTCTAAAGCAATTAGGTTGTAATTTTCTTTTGGTTCTATGGAATCTTCAATTTTTTCAAGCTTTCCATCAGTAATTAAAAGATCCTTTTTTTGTAGGTGATAAGGACTGGTACTATCTATAATTACTGCATTTTTAAGAAGCGTACTCATGGTTTATAGAATTTTAAAATCAAAATTTCTAAAAACAAAGATACAATTGCCAAGGCTAAAAACCATTTCCAAAGCCAATGAACTTCGTTTTTTTTGTTCAATTCACTAAAAAAATCTGGAATGGAAGTTGAAACATCAATAGTTGTATTTTCTGAGCTTAGGGTATTTATAGCTAAAAAGTTGAGTAAACTTTCTGTTTTTGGGGTGTTATAAGCAATGGTTTGTAAGGTGTCTTTTTTACTTACAATACTGTAAAAACCAGCCTGTAAAGGATAGTCTTTTGTGGTAATACTTACTTTATTTTGATAGGTTTGTTGAGGTGGAATAAATGAGTTTTTATGACTTTTAATGGTTAGAATTTCATCTTTTTTAAGGTTGGTTTCTACGTCTATTTTATTTTCATCATCTAAATAATAATACAATTTAGAGTGTTGAAAGCTTAACTTTCCGAAATTGTAAAACACTGGCACAATTAAAGGCGAGTTTAAAAAGTTGCTATTTTCTTTAGTCAAAGCACTAGAAACCCAATACACTTTAGTGTTATTCAACTGGCTTATAAAACTACTGTTGTTCTCAAAATTGATGATACTACTAATTTTTTTAGATAAAATAGGGTAGTAGCTCTTAACCATAGGATATTGAAAATTATTCACTTTTTTAGCGAATACATTTTTAAATAATGGATGATTAAAATTGATTTTAGTAATTTTTAAGCTATCTGATATTTTTGATTGAATTCTTGCATTTCCAATTTTATTTAGGAATTTATTATACGATGACAAGTCAGATTTTAAACTTGGTATAATTACAACAGTACCGCCTTTTTTTGAAAAATCAATAATACTTTTAGATACTATTTCTGGTATGTTTTCGAGCTCATTTAGTATGATGATTTGTTGTTTTAAAATGGAGTTGTAATTGATGTTTTGTATATTAGATTGGGTATAATTAAACTCATCTTTGGTAAAAATTTTAGATAAAAATTTAGCTTTTTTTCCAATGTTTAAAACAGTTACTTTTTTAGTGGTATTTAAGCTAAAATAAAAGGTATTATCAAAAGCAAATGTATCATTAAAAGTTATTGCTATTTTACCTAAAAATTCGGGTGTATTTTGAGTAACAAATGAAATTGTTTTTTTGGTGTTTTTATCAATAGAAAAAGATTGTTTGCTGATTAATTTATTGCCGTTAAAAATGGCTACAGGAATATTTTTTTTATCATTTCCTTGGTTTTTTACAATTGCGTTTATTGTTAAATTTGTAGTATTTTCATTGTTGATAAAAACGCTATCAATAGAAATATTGTTTTTAGTGCTACTTTGTAGTTGAATAGCAGAAAAATTAGTTGTTACATTTGTAAACATTTTTTTATAAGTATTCTGAAAATCAGAAATTAAAACGTTTTTATGTAAAGTGTTGCTTTTTGTTTTTTGAGAGTTGTTGGCTTTTAATAAAATACTCTGAAAATCTATTTTTTTTGATGTGTTTTTTATTGATAATAGTTTATTTTTAAATTCATCGTAAGTAATATCATCATAAAAGTTTGTATTTGTTTGCAAAGAATAGCTGTCTTTTTGTGAGGCGTTTTCTATAATTTCTTGAGCTGCTATTTGCAATAGGTTTCCTTTTTTTCCTTTGGTATTTGTACTTAAAGAATTGTCTAAATACACAAAAGTATGTTGATGAGTTTCTATTTTTTTATCGCTAAAATAAGGTTGTGCAAATGCAAAAATTACTGCAGTAAATAACAACAATCTTGATGCTAAAATCAGCCATTTTTTAATCTGTGAACTCTTGCGTGTTTCTTGTACTAATTTTTGTAGAAAAGCCACATTTGTAAATGGCATTTTTACAAACTTTTGCAACTGAAAAAGATGCACCAAAATCGGGACAATCAATAATGGTAAAAAGTATAAAATGGCTGGGTTTTGAAATTGCATTCAATTAATATTTTGCAGGTTTTCCTTTAGATAAACTATTGCTAATAAATGTTCTTAAATCATCATTTGCTTGTTTTAAATCTTCGTTTCTTAAATACATCATATGCCCACTTCTGTATCCTTTAAAAAAGAAACGATCTTTCATTTTTCCACTTGGGTCTGTTTTCCACATGGTATATTTTGCACTAAAATAAGTGGTGGCTCCATCATAATAACCAGACTGAATTAAAACTTTTAAATAAGGATTCTGTGCCATTGCTTGGCGCAAACCTTCTCTTACGTTATTATTACGATTGTCCCAAGGTCTTACAGAGCCAAAAAGATTGTATTTTACATCGGTTTTAAAATTCAACTCTTCTCTAATATAATAATTAATAGCTGGTGTAAAGGAGTGTAACCAAGATGTTAATTCCGAATTAAAATCCGGACTTGTACCAACTTCTCGTTTGTCTATTCCTAAGTATCTTGAATCTAATCGTCCAATAGTTTGTCCTGTTTTATCTCGTAATAATTCTTTCCAAAAAAAGGATGGTGACACTTCTAAATTATTTTGAAGAATTACTTTTTCACTCAATCCAGAATAATATGCAATTTTTTTAGCAACGCTACTTTTTTCATCCTCAGTAATAAATCCGCCTTTGGCGATAGCAGGCAATAAATTATTAATGGCATAATTTTCGGATTCAGGTAAAATGTCTAATAAATCTTTATTTTGTAAAGCTGGAGGTAACATGTTGTGATACCAAGCTGCAGCAGTAAAATAAGGTAAATTAATGGCGTAATCTATAGAACTCTCTGTACGCAATACTTTATAATCTGCAGGCGACACCATAATTACGCCATTTAAATACATCCATTGGCTGTTTTGCAGTTCTGCAGCCAAGCCCATCACACGAGTTCCACCATAACTTTCTCCAATAATATATTTAGGCGATTTCCAACGATTGTTTCTGGTGATAAAGGTGTTTAACCAACTTGCCAAGTATTTGATATCTGCATTTATGCCAAAAAATTTAGATTTGTCTAACTTTTTACCTTTTGCAACAACTGGTCTAGAATATCCTGTATTTACAGGATTTACATACACAATATCAGCCACATCTAGAATAGAATTTGGATTGTCTTTAATTCCATAGGGTTGCACAGGATACCCTTCATCATCAATTTTTAACACTTTAGGCCCAGTATAAGCAATATGCATCCAAACAGAAGCAGAACCTGGCCCACCATTAAAAGACATAATTATAGGTCTGTTTTCATCATTTTTAATATCACTTCTTTTGTAATAGGTATAGTATAAAGAGGCTGTAATATTTCCATTGTCATCCCAAACAGGTTGCATTCCTGTAATGGCTTTATAAGGTACAGTTTTTCCTTTGATGACTACCGAATTTGTAGTAACTACCATAGTGTCTAAAGGAATTCTATGATCTTGTGATGAAATTTGGGTAGAAAGCAAAATGCTAAAAAGAAAAATAATTTTTTTCATCGTAATAGTGTGGTTTGTTTGAATTTAAGTCAACATCAAAAATAACCAAAATAATAGAATATGTTTTGTTAATATTGATTTTAGATTTTTATGTGTTTCACATAGATTTACAAAGAAATCTCAAAGTTTCACAAAGAGAAAATTGATAAAACCAAATAAAGTATAGGTTTTTTTATTCAACATTTTGTGAAAAATTACAAAGAAGTTCCAGTAAATATCTCTACAAAGAGTTCTCCTCCTTTGGAGGAGGTAGAGGAGGCCTCTTTAAAACTTCTCAAAAACACCCAAACCAAATAATGCAAAATCGTATTTTACAGGATCTTGTTTGTCTAATTTTCTTAAATTTTTATCGAGTTCAGCCAAAGCTTTCCAATCGTTTTGCTTCCTTTTTAAGAGTTTTAATTTTCGGGCAACATTTCCAGAATGCACATCTAAAGGACAAGATAAATGCGCTGGATTGTGTGTTTGCCAAATTCCAAAATCTACGCCAGCATTGTCATTTCTTACCATCCAACGTAAAAACATATTGATTCGTTTTGCAGCCGAATTTTTTAACGGATCTGAAACATGTTTTTGGGTTCTTTGTTGATGCTTAACTTCAAAGAAAATTTGTTTAAATTGATGAATGGCAGTTTGATACGTAGTGGTTTTATCTTTTATTGCTAAAGCATGTTCTAAACCTTGATGATTTTGATAAATGTGTTGTAATGATTTTACAAATTGCTGAAAATCAATATAATTAAAAGTTCTATGCACAAAGTTTTCAAAGGTTTGTAGGTCTTTTTCTTGATGATTGCTAATAAAATCATAAGGAGCATTGTCTAACAATTCCATCATTTTAAAAGCATTTTTTATAATCATGGTTCTGTTGCCCCAAGAAATAGTAGCGGTTAAAAAAGCAGCGATTTCAATATCTTCTTTTTTAGAAAAAGTATGCGGAATCTGAATTGGATCTGACTCAATAAATTTAGGGTTATTGTAAAGAATAACCTTTTCATCTAAAAATTCTTTGAGTTCAGATTTCTTCAAACGTTATAGTTTTATACCGAATTTAAAGCCTAATGAATAATTTAAAAACGATTTTTGGTTGTAATCTTTAAATTCTCTTATATCAAAAAGCGAAAGGTCATCACTGAAATTAATTTGATGTATTTGTTTGTTATACTCTAAATTGATATGATCGAATTTTTTTGTGCGAATACCAAAACCAGTATAAAAATCGAAATACATTTTTTTACCTAAAGGCACTAATATCCCATATTTAAAATTTACAATACTTACTGTTTTTTGAGTGGCAAAATCATCATTTATTGGTCCATTTCCTAATGAATAATCTTTGAAATAATAAGTAAGATTATCATGATAATTACTATTTAATTGCCTGTACTCTAAACTCAAATATTCATTTAAAAGAACATTTTTGGTGAGGTTTATAGCATTGTACCACTTTGTTTCAATTCTAAAAACACTTGCTTTTTCATCTAAGAACCCAAAATTGTAATCTCTGTTGTAAAACGATGAATTTCTAAAACCATACTCTCCACTTAAACTTATGTTTTTCATAAAAAAGTATTCAGCACCAAGGGTTCCCATAGGTTCGTTAAAAAAATCTAAAAACTGTAAAGGCGAGGTGTATACCAAAAAAGTATTTTTAGGTATTGCAGTAACTTTTTTAGTTTCAATAACAATTTGATTCGTAGCGCTATCTGTTACAAAATGTAAGTTATGTTGATAGGTAAAACGTTTGTTGTTGGTTAAATCGATAAGCATACCAATTCCATAATTATTAATAAGATTTGCCCAATATAGTTTAGATAATTTTGGTTCTAAATAAAAATCTCTTTGCAAACTGTCTTTAAGAACCTTAATTTTTAAAACTCGATTGCGTCGCCTTGGTGTAATTTTTATTTCTTTTTGATGTACCTGCAACGTATCTTGTTGATATACAATTTTACCGGCTTTATCTGAGGATATATGTACAACCGTTGTTTCTTTATTAAAAACAGAAGCACAAGAAAAGCATGCTAGGAATACTAAAAAAAGGAGCAATTTTTTTATCATAACTTTTTATAAGATTTTACCATCTTTCATGGTTAGTTTTCTATCTGCCATAGTTGCCAACTCTTCATTATGAGTAACTAAAACAAAGGTTTGCCCAAATTTATCACGTAGTGTAAAAAAAAGTTTGTGTAAATTTTTGGCAGAAGTACTATCTAGGTTTCCACTAGGTTCATCTGCTAAAATAACAGCAGGGTTGTTAATCAATGCTCTGGCTACAGCTACCCTTTGTTGTTCGCCTCCAGAAAGTTCATTTGGTTTGTGATGTATTCTGTGTGATAATCCTAAAAAATCGAGTAATTCTTTAGCTCTACTTTCTGTTTCTTTTTTAGATTTTTTGGCAATAAAAGCAGGAATACACACATTTTCTAAAGCTGTAAACTCTGGTAATAATTGATGAAATTGAAAAATAAAGCCTATTTGTTGGTTTCTAAATTCTGATAATTGTTTTTCGGATGCATTTTTAAGAGACGTATGATTGATAGATAACTCAAAATCTTGTTCTTTTAACGGTTGGTCTAGCGTGCCTAGAATTTGTAATAAAGTTGTTTTTCCAGCACCAGAAGGGCCAACAATAGCCACAATTTCTCCTTTTTTAATTTCTAAATCTACCCCTTTTAAAACTTCAACATCACCATAATATTTATGGATATTTTTTGTAACAATCATAGTTTTTGTATCGAAACACGAAGTTATAAAAAAGAAATTTTTTAAACGTAGTTTTTAAACACAGTAACACTAAGTTTTTTTAGCAAAGTTTAAAAACGGAGCACATTAACAAATATTTATTTTAAAATTGATGTTTAGAGCTGCACAAAAAATGTGTTGTGCGCGTTGGTTTTGTTTACATTTTAGGTTCTTTTAAATAAATTTTTTAGCCTATTATAATCAATAAAATACACAAAACGAACAGAAATCGTATGCCTTTGAGATTGAATGAAAAGGTTTTCTAAATTGCCAAAGAAATCGATATTAGCATTGGTATCTGAATTAAAAATGGAATTTCTATAAAAAGCAATCAATTGGCTACCAGGTGCAAATTGCCAAATATAATTTAAGTCTAAATTCCAGCTATTAAAATTCACATTATTCCCTGTGTAACTGGTGTTAGGATATATTTGACCATTTGAAAACAGGTTTGCATAACTATTGTAACTCACAGATTCCCAAAAATGTCTAAAACTTAATGAGAGTGATGAATTGGTACTAAAACTATACTTCCCTGAAATGGTATTTGTGTAATTTTTACGATCTCTAAAACCAAAAATAATATGATCGGCTGTTTGGTCTACATAGCCCTGATCGTCATTCGTTTGGTTAAAACGTAAATTATAACGTAACGAAAATTGATTGTTAAAACGATGCCTTAAACCAAGGCTGTATCCATAACCTTCTTTTGGATTGTTGCTATAGCCTGTATAGTAAGCATTTGCACTCAATTCAAATTTTTTCTGAGAGTTTGTTTCAAACCAAGCGTTTACATTGGTTCTTTCTGGTTGTAAAAAGAAAATACCACTTGTTGTACCTTGTCTAGGTTCAAAAAAATCTTTTTCTTCTGAACTGTAGTTTAAATTAGCCCCAAATGAAAAGCGCTCTCTTGTTTGTGCACTACCCCCAATGCCTGAAAAATACCCTGTATACACTCCAGAAAAATGCTGAAAGTTTACATTGTGATAAGAGTTTACCCAAATGTTATTAAAATTTTTAGTGGGCTGTACCGTTCGCCAACCAAAGTTTCCGTAAATGGTTTGTTGGTTATTGGTAAATAAAATACCCAAATCATTATTATCAAAGTCTTTGTTTTCAAAATTATAGCCAATTTCCCAAAACCAATTTTCGAAGTCGTAACCAAAACTATTGTCAAAGGTATAGCCTGTGTTTGGGCTATTTTCATCATCAGTAATGTTGCTCATTCTAACAGAACCGTCTGCATTGTATTTGCTATCTTTAGTTTCTATATGCCAATCTAAAGCAGTAACATTGGCATCTCTAAAACGCCCATCTCTGGTTACGTTAGTATTGATTAATGACACACTTGAGTTTTGATTAAACTGCTGATCTAACACAACAATATTGTAATTGGTAAAAGGGTCAATAACTTCTTTTCTTGTATTTCCAGTACTGTTATTTCTTACTGTAGCTTCTGTTCGTTCTGTTATGGCATTAAAAAAACCAATTCCTAAACCATTTTTTGTTCTCCCAGATATTTTAACTGCATTTAGCATGGTTACTTTATTAGGATAATCAATAATTTCTTCATCATCAGCAGTTGTTGTTGTAATGTTAAATTGATCAATAGGTGGGCCTCCAATTCTTCTAGAATAAAACAGGTTTGCAATATTAAACAGTTCTGTACCTTCTGTAAAAAATTGGCGTTGTTCTGTAAAACGTTGTTCAAAAGGCCCTAAATTTAAAACCACATCATCAAAACCAACTTGACTAAAATCGGGTATTAAAGTAGCATCTAAAGTAAAGTTTTCTGTTAAACCATATTTAATGTCCATACCCACATTCCAATCAAAATTTGTAACTCCTTCAAAAGTATTGGTTACTGCAGATGCGTAAGGGTATAAATTTAGTCTTGTAGAGGGTTTAATATCTCTAAAATCAGTAATTAATCCATCATACTGCGTCCAACGCCCCACAGTATTATCCACATGTGTCCAGGTATGTTGTTGATTTAATTTTTCTAATCTTCTATGAAAATTAAAACCCCAAGATTGTACAGGTCTGTTTGCAAAACGAATGGCTCTGTAGGGTATTTCCATCTCTACATTCCAGCCTTTATCAGTAATTTTCACAGCACTATCCCAAACTGCACTCCAATCAAAATCCTCATTCCCATTAGAAACTTTAGCATCTGCTTGGTTACCTGTAGCTTGCACAATGAATTCAAATGGATTTTGCCCATCATCATTTGGGTTAATGGTTACTAAAAAAAAATCGGCAATACCAAAATTATCTCTTACCGCAAATTCACTAGGTATATTTTTGGGGTCAGGATCATTCATTTGGGCGGCAATGTAAACTGCATCATCATCATAAACCACATTTACTATGGTTTGGTATGCTTTAGTTACCAATTGTCCGTTTTCGGGTCTAAAAATTACAAAATCTGTGAGTAATTCTGCATCTTTCCAAGCATCATCATTTAAAATTCCATCAATTTTAGGAGCTTTTGCAACTCTTGTGGTTTTTACGGTTTTACGTTTTTTTTGGTTTTGAGATAGCAATAGTTGCGTGTTACCTATTACAATTAGTAGTAGTACAATTTTTTTAAACATGTATTCTTGGTTGATTGGTGTTTTTATAAACTTTGCTTTTTTACGCTTTATCTAAACCATAAAATCACAAAATGATGTTCATTGCACTAAAGACCCCAGAACTTGTGATGTGTTACAGTTTAGGGTTGTTAATAAAATCTTAAAATAAAAAAATAGCGTATTTTAAAAGTAAAGTAATAGGTTTAATGGGCTTTATTTTAGTGCTTTAAGAGTTGTTTTAATTCAATTTTATGCGCTAGTTAATTTTATTAAAATATTTATTAGCTTTAATTTTTGAATTTGTATTTTTGCTTGCGTCATAAAACACAATACAAATGAACTTACACGAATATCAAGGAAAAGAAATATTAAATAGTTTTGGTGTTAGAATACAAAGAGGAATCGTTGCGAGTACTCCTGCAGAAGCAGTGGAGGCAGCAAAAAAGCTAACAGAAGAAACTGGCACAGGCTGGCACGTTATTAAGGCACAAGTTCACGCTGGTGGGCGAGGAAAAGGTGGTGGTGTTAAACTAGCTAAAAACTTAGAGCAAGTAGAAAGTATTTCTGATGATATTTTAGGAATGATGTTGATTACGCCACAAACTTCTGCAGAGGGTAAATTGGTAAATCAAGTTTTAGTTGCAGAAGATGTGTATTATCCAGGTGATGAAGAACCAGATGAATACTATATGTCTGTTCTATTAAACAGAGCTACTGGTAAAAACATGATTATGTATTCTACTGAAGGTGGAATGGATATTGAAACAGTTGCAGAAGAAACGCCACATTTAATTTTTACAGAAGAAATTGATCCTTTATTAGGGTTAATGCCTTTTCAGGCACGTAAAGTAGCGTTTAACTTAGGTTTGTCTGGTGTTGCATTTAAAGAAATGACAAAATTTGTTACAGCTTTATATACAGCTTATATTAAGTCAGATTCTTCTATGTTTGAAATTAATCCTGTGTTAAAAACTTCGGATTCTAAAATTATGGCTGTTGATGCTAAAGTTTCTTTAGATGAAAATGCATTATTCCGTCATAAAGATTATGCAGCAATGCGCGATTTACGTGAAGAAAACCCAATTGAAGTTGAAGCAAAAGCTGCAGGTTTAAACTATGTAGATTTAGATGGAAACGTTGGTTGTATGGTTAACGGAGCTGGTTTAGCAATGGGAACTATGGATTTGATTAAAGAATCTGGTGGTGAGCCTGCTAACTTTTTAGATGTTGGTGGTACTGCAGATGCACAAAGGGTAGAAACTGCTTTTGGTATCATTTTAAAAGATCCAAACGTAAAAGCAATTTTAGTGAATATTTTTGGAGGTATAGTACGCTGTGATAGAGTAGCGCAAGGTGTTGTAGACGCTTACCAAAATATGGGCGATAAAATTACAGTACCTATTATTTGTAGATTGCAAGGTACAAATGCGAAAGAAGCAAAAGAATTGATTGACAATTCAGGAATGGAAATTATTTCTGCAACAGAATTTCAAGAAGCTGCTGATAAAGTAAGTGAAGTGTTAGCATAATTTTATACAACATAAATTACATTAAAAAGCCTCGCATTAGCGAGGCTTTTTTGGTTATAAAATATAGATAAGCAGCTTTTAAATACATTGTTTAAAGAGGTATAAAAACTATTATAGGTTTTTTTGCATAGTTTTAACGGTAAATCAAGTAAAATAGAGCGTGTTTTTAATTGCACAGGATAGCACAGGATGTTACAAACTTTTATTGACTCTAGTTTTAAGACAACTATAAACAAATCTAATAAAATGAAAAATTTTAACATTAAACTAGAGCTAATGGCAGTTGCTGTAGCGTTTACAACTTTAATTTCTTGCGAACAAGAGAACGACGGATTACTAATGGAAGCCAATCCTTCTTCTACCAAAAATAATATTACACCGTTAGCTAAAGGAACGTGTGATACTAATAATTATATGCCTATAGATGCCATTTCAGGTACTGATTATAATGATGATATCAATACAGAAATTGATGATAGAAGTTGTTCTCATGATTATTATCAGTACAATAATTTTGGAGTTTACAAGCTAAATTCAGCGGATAATAGTGGTCCAGGCACACTACAAGTTAGAATGGAGCGAACCAGCCCTAAACAAAATTTTGCAAATGATAAATACCTACAAGTTACAAGCACAGTTAGAATTAATAGTGCAGGTAGCGTAACTGATAATATTAGCGATAGCGCTGTAAATGATGGAGATGGAACCTACATTGCGCAAGTAAAAGGAAAGCATACGAATTTACGAACAGATTTAGGAGAATCACAAGATCCGGCAATTGTTTTGTTTGTAGCAAAACCCAAAAGAAATAATTCTGGAACAGGCAGTATTATTCTACAAAATGGAAAAGTAAAAGATTTTAAAATTTATGCAGAATTGGTAAGAAAGAGAGGTGGGTCTGGAACTTCTGGAAGAAGAATGGTTTATATTACCACAGTAAAACGAAATACAGATTTTAACGTAGATATAAAAACGGAATTTTATACCAGCAATAACAGAAAAAGACAACGAGTAATCTATACAATAAACGGGGTTACTAAAACGCATGAAATATCTACACAAAATACAAATGGTCAAACAGCAGAGCCTGTAGAAACAAGAATTCGTATTGGGGCTTACAGATGTAAAGGAGGTACTGCAGATATTCGCTGGAATCGTAATTTAGATTTACTTAAAAACTAAGTAAACCAAAACAGTTATTTTAATGTCCAGTGTTTAATTTAAAGAGGCTACTTTTTAGATAGCCTCTTTTTTGTGCAACAGAATTAAGGTTACTTGTTCTTTGTTAGGTCCGTTATTATTTGTTTCTTTATATCGTTGCTATTTTTATGCTATTGAGAACCTTTAGAATATCGCCAAAGAGAGGCAGAAGTAAAGCAAGCTTTTTATTGCGGTTGTGAGATTGCTACGTGAGTTTCTGAAACAAGTTTAGAACATGCACAATGACATACGATACGAAATAACATTTAGAGCTTTTTTGTGTTTTATTTTTTCTTTTTTAGTAATTTTTCTATTTCTTCTAATTCTATTGCATCTTCTTTTTTTGCTTCTTCAATTTTTCTGTTGGTATCGAATTCAGCATATATTTTTCTTACTTTTTCTTCCATTTGCTTGTTAGAAATAGCGCCCAAACCTTTTAACACTTTTTGGTCGTTAAACTCTAGTACTTTATCTACATTTTCTTTCCAGAATTTCATTGTAATGTCTACACGATTTTTTGCTCGTAGTTCTGCTGTTTCTAAAAAGATTACTACCAACCTATTTAAAGAATCTAACTCATCTTCATTTAAATAATTTTTTGCAATAAAGATGTCTTGTTTTCGTACTTGATTACCTTTCCAAGTAGTTAATGCCATATTTGGGTCTTTTGCATTTGCTCTTGCAAGTACTAATTCTGCTGCTGTTTTATGGGTTACTGCATAGAGTAATTTATTTTGTGTTTCTGCAAAAAACATTTGTGTAGCTTTGTCTGTAGTGTCGTAATCGCTACTTAATGCAAATAAATCTCTTACTTTTTGATAGAAACGTTTTTCTGAGGCTCTAACCTCTCTAATACGTGCCAGTAATTCATCAAAATAATCGGGTCTGCCATCAGGATTTTTTAAGCGTTCATCATCCATTACAAAACCCTTAATCATATATTCTTTAAGGTTTTGATTTGCCCAAATTCTAAATTGTGTACCTCGTTTGCTACGTACTCTAAACCCAATAGCCAAAATCATATCTAAGGCATAAAAAGTAACATTGTATTCTTTACCATCTTGGGCAGTTGTAAAGTAATTCTTTACAACTGAATTTTCAATTAACTCTTTATCTTCTAGTATTTTAGATATGTGTTGACCTATGTTTTGCTTAGAGGTGTCAAAAAGTTCTGCAAGTTGACTTTGATTCATCCAAACATTGCCGTCTTTTGTATATAAACTAACAGATGCTTTGCCATCTGCTGTGTTGTAAATAATGATGTTTTGTTGGTTGTTTTGCATATGAATTCTTTTTAACTTTCTTTTTCTGTTTGTAAGAGATTGCTACGTGAGTTTCTGAAACAAGTTCAGAACAAGCGCAATGACTAACTATTCTCTACAATAGCAATTTAGCGCACCACTTTTTTATTGTTTTTATTGTGTTTGTGAATCTTAAGCGTTTTCAACGATTAAGATTTCTTTTGCTGTTAAACCATATAATTTATGTACCATCGCATTTATTGCAGCATTCGGTATTTTTTTCTCTTTAAATCTTTTATATTTAATGATTTGGCATTAAAATTGCAATATTTTATTTAAATTTTACTAACTTTGTATGTATAAGAAATTAAGTCGACTCGATTAAAGCCGTTTGCTTTAATAGGGCCGCAACAAAATCCTCGGTTTTTTAATTGGGGTAATTTTCAAAAATACTGGATTGGGCATTTCCCGGTCGGCAACATTCCTCGGTCTTTTACTGAGGATTTTGTTTTTAAACAACTTAATTTAATATAAACGTTGTTTAACTTTCAACTTCTTCAAGTTTTAAAAACAGAAAATAAAAAACCCAGTGCGAACGACTGGGCTATTTTTCAATATTTTTAAGTGCATCACCAAGAGCTTACGTTTGGCTGGGCACTATTACAAAATTACGAAATAAATAAGTATCTACAAATTATTCTTACTATTTTATTTTATATCGTATTCTTGTTTCAATTATTTCTTTTATGGTTTTATTTTTAGAATTCTTTTCAATAACTATATTAATGTCATCTTTATATTCTAAATATCTCTTCAAGGAAATTTGTTTTAAAAAATAAAGTATCACCCTAATAGCAGTATCTAGACAATGTGTTTTATCATTCTCTATTGGTATTTGTGGAGAACTTAAAATTGTAAAGCTAGTATTAGAGTCGAATAATAAATCACTATGAGCACAAATATTTCTTATGAATCTAATGGTTTTTAAGTAGTTTTTAAAATTTTGCAAACTTAATACATTGTACTGTTTTGCTATCTTTCTTTTTAATGATTCATTGAGTAATGCATCATATAGTTTAATAGTGCTACCTAACGACATAAACTCAATAGTTTTCCAAGCAGGTGCGTACTTATGATTTTTATATTTTAAATGATGCTTCTGTATTGGTTTATTGTTAATGGTTTTTATATTCTTGTTATAAAAATTATAAAAACCTTCTACAAAACTGTTTTTAACAATTTTAGGATTAGAGAACCAAACTGCATCATTATTATATTTGTTAGAAGCGTAATAAATTAACTGTGTTTTAAAATTAATTTCTATCCTGTTTAAAGCCTTAACTAAAATATTTTTTAAATCAACATCTAAATAATATAATTGTAAAACTGTTGAAA
Organism: Polaribacter litoreus; assembly: GCF_054584775.1. Classification (NCBI taxonomy): domain Bacteria; kingdom Pseudomonadati; phylum Bacteroidota; class Flavobacteriia; order Flavobacteriales; family Flavobacteriaceae; genus Polaribacter; species Polaribacter litoreus. Next base: position 62,120 of record NZ_JBTLRD010000011.1, read on the forward strand.
ATTTTGTGTTCGTTAATAGATTATGTTTTGCGTCCACTTCAAAAGGAGACCAATAAAAACCTAACCTATAATAACCTATATCTAAAAGTACTTCTTTTGCTTTTTCTTCTCCTGTATCAAAAATAAGTCCCCTTTTTTTAGTATCTCAATTTGTTCTTCAATTGTTGTAGCTTTATTTCCCATATTTTCATTTTTATTAACACCTACAATCTTATTTTCTGATTTATTATCTTTTCGTAATTTTAAAAATATTGAAAGATTGCTACGTGAGTTTCTGAAACAAGTTTAGAACATGCGCAATGACTAACTAGCCTCTACAATTGCAATTTAGCGCAGCACTTTTTTATTGTTTTATTGTGTTTGTGAATCTTAAGAGTTCTCAACAATTGCAATTTCTTCTTCTGTTAAACCATATAATGTATACACCATTTGGTCTATTTCTTTTTCTAAACTACTGGTGTCTGCTTTTGGGTTTTTTTGTTTAGTTTAAAAGTTAGCGTTGGCTATTTTTTTCCTCTATTCAATCTTCGGTTCGATAGCTTTTTCCATATACTGTCCGCCAAGTCGATTTCTGTATTTGTCAAGCCGTAATTTTCTTTTAATATTTTTTCGTTAGTAAGTTTCAGTAATTCGGATATGTCTTTCTTTTCACGAATCATTTTGTCAATAATTGGCAGTAATTCCGCATTCTTTTCATTGTAAGGCAAGAGGATTCTTTCCACTTCGTTTGGCATTAATTCCAAAACTCCTCCACCGTGACTTCTCCCACAAATCTCAGCAAACGCAAATGATAGAGAATTGTAGTAACTAGCTGTCAACGCTTTTATATTTGTTTGTTCTTTTACGGTTACTCTGTGCATAGTATCTGTTGTAAAAGCTTTTGCTTCATTAATTATTAACTTTGGATACTTATTGTTTCTGCGAATAAACAAAGCGTCTGAAATTCTTTGTGAAGGCACAATTTGCCATTCATCACGAATGCTACATTTATAACCTCTGTGTATTTTCTTTTGCTCTCCCCAAGCAATATAATCTCTAGCTCCAATTGAGCCATTTAGTTCGTCCATTTTCGGGAATGATAAAAAGTGTGTTCGCGCTTCCGAGTTTCTATTTTTAATCCAATCTTTTTCTGTGAAAATAGCACTTGGAACTTGTACACTTCTACCAACTAATGGTTTTGCATACTTTTCTAAGTTGTAGAATTGTACGATAGAAAGCGGAACTGTAAAAAATGGATTTGAACCTGTTGTAATTCCGACTTCTACTTTTGCGTATTCTTTAAGTCTTGGAATTATTTTTTCGTTTTGAAGTTTTTCTAAAAAATCAATTTCATTTTGTTCAAGGAAATAAAAAGTCCATTTGTTTGATTTGAAATCAATTTTCTTTTTTGGGCTTTTTAATTTAGATACATCTAGTTTTTCAAGTTCTTCTGCATCTTTCAATTCTAGGTGTTCTATTAAATGTGTTTTAGATTTATTTTTCTCGCATAACAATAAAACTACTTCTTGCTGAATATCTGGAAAGACTAACTTTTCGAAAGAAACAATGTTTATTTTATTATAAAAATTAGCTAAAAACTCTCGTAAAGGTTGAGCATAAGAAACTTGTAGTATTTCGGCTGGTAATACAAATCCGATTTTGCCTTCTTCTTTTAAAAGTAGAGAAGAACCAACAACAAATGAAACCCAAGCATTGGTTAGTTTAGAATATTTTAGTTTTGCTTTGTCAAAAATGTTAGAAGCAAATTCTTGTTGTTCTCTGTCAAAATATTGATAACGAATGTAAGGTGGATTTCCAACTACCAAATCAAATTTTTGTTTGGTGTTAATGCAGAAATCGTGAAAGTCGGCATTGATAACTTTGGTATTGTCCAAGCCAATTTTCTTAGACTTTTCAGCTTCAATTTTGTCAAACTCTATTGCAGTAACAGAATTATATTCATAACCGCCTTTTTGTATTTCTTTAAGGAATACGCCATCTCCACAACTCGGTTCTAAAATATCAAGTTGTTTATTCTCGTTAAATGCCCATTTTAAAACAAATGATGCAATTGGTTCTGGTGTATAGAATCCACCCCTTAATTTTTCCTTTGATGCTTCTTTAATTAGTTGCATAAATCTCAGAAATTAGAGGGATAAGGTTATCGGATTCTCCCAAGTTAAACAAAGTTTTAAGTGTGTCGTCTAGTTCATATTTTAAGCTGTTAAACTGACGTTGTAAAGGAATTAATGTTCTTTTATTTCCTTTACTATCATCTATTTTTCTTTGAACATCAATTAATTCTTTTTGAATTTTTGAGATTTTATCGTGAATATCTTTCTCCGATTTTGTGTCAAAATCAATAAGCCTAATTGGTAGCTTTTTGAGCACTTTAGTACCTCTTGCGATATAACCACCTCTGAATACTTCTCCAATTAGTGCAGAAAACCATTCTAAATATTTAGAGTTCAATAAAGCTTGAATGTAGTAGATTGAATAAGGAAAGTTATCAGGTAGAGTAATCATACAATAACCTGCTGTACCACCAGAAGATATTAAAGTTCCAAAATAGTCAATTGCATATTTATTGCCTTGTGCTAATACTCCAACAATGATTTTTGCAGGTACATCACATTTGTCTAAACTTTGATGTCTACCATATCTATACCATTCATTTTTTGTCTGAGGTTCAGGTTTAATGTCTCGCTTATCGTTATCAAGTTTATCCTTGTAGTGATGTAAAAATTTGTATGTTTCAGGATAATTAGCTTTTAAATCAGCTATTTCTACAAACTCAATTCCTTTTTTAGTTTTTAAATAAGGATAAATAACAAATGAGTTTGGCGAAAATGGGCGATAAGTATATAAATTATCTTCTCCGCTAGAAGTCTTGAAATAAGGTCTAGTTAATGTTTTCTCAACTTTCCATTGAACACCATCTTTTTTGAAATAAAGAAAGTGTTTATCTTCTTTTTCTATCGAATGAATATAAACGCTATTGGCACTTGTTTGAATGCCATTGTATATGTTTTCAGAACCAATAAGCTCCTCTAATTTCTTAGATTGTGAAACAATTGATGTGTATATTGGTTTTAAGATACTTGGATAAAGCACCCAACCATCTGCTTCTAAAGAATCTATTTTGAATTCGTCAAAATGTTCCTTTCCAATATTTCTTGTTTTCCAATTTTTGATTGAGTTTACCTCAAGATATTTGAGTTGTTCTAGCTTTTCTTTTTTGAGAATTAAAAGGCAAGTGTAAGTAGTTTTATTCTGAAAAACTTGATTTGCACCAAAGGATATTATTTGTTGAATGGCTTTATTATCGACAAGTAATTCTCTCAGTTTTTTTCCAGCTCCAACTTTTGCAAACTTGCTTGGAACTATATAGCCAAAATATCCGCTATCTTTCAAAAGTTCCAAACCTCTTTCAATGAAAAGAAAATACTTATCGAATTGCTTAAAAGATGATTTAAATTTCGATTTGTAAATAGGCAGTTCAAGAGGCGTAAACTCTTTCATATGCTCTGTCGCTAAATATGGCGGATTACCAACGATTACATCAAAACGAGTTTTGTCGAAATTAAAAGGATTTATTTCGTTTTGATTTTTTTTGTTGGTTTCAGATTGTTCAATTAAGCTATTTCCGAACTGAATATTTTGGTCAAGAGTTGGTAATGCAGGCGTTGTTATAGTTTTATTATTTTCATTTTCAAGAAGTTTCAATAGTAAACCAAATTTACAGGCTTGAACAGCATTGTAATCTTTGTCAATACCAAAAATACAATTCTCTAAAACTTTCTTTTTGATTTCAAAAGGTAATTTGAAAGTAGTTATTGATGTTTGAATTAGTTTTTTATTATCATTTACCAAGTAATAATCAATGAGAATATCCTGTAATAATTGATAAGTTTCTAATAAAAATGCACCAGAACCGCAAGCAATATCTGCAAATGAGGAATTTATAATTTCTTTGTCAGTTTTATTTTTGCAATGTTCAACAACTGTTTGTCTTAGAATATCTTGAATGATGAAAGTTGGTGTGGTTACAATATCTCTATCAACATTTTCAGGTTTCTTTTTTAAGAGAATTTGTCCGTTTTCTATTGCTAATTGTTCTCCAAGAAAAATTTCATATATGTTTCCCAATATGTCAGAAGCAAAAACTGAAAAGGAATAAGTGCTTTCAGGGAAATATAAATCTTTGATTATTTCCCAAAATGCGGAAGAGCTATCAGAAACTACCTTTTCCGTTAAAGGCTGATTAAATAAACCTGCGTTATATTTTTTGTCGGCTTCTTTGAATTTTTTGATGAGCGAAGTGAAATCATTATTTTCTGCAAAGTTTAAAAGTGTTTTATAGGTTTCTAAATTTCGGTCTTCACAAACTCTTAAAAATATGATACTATTGATATAAGACTGAACGATATCGTTTAACTCTTCTATACTTAAGTCAGGTTTGTGCGAGTAAATTTCTTTGCCCAAAACGATTCGCCATTCGTTAATATGAGAAAGGAATAAATCATCTACACTTGAAAGTTTTAATTGCTCTTCAATTTCTTTCCAAGTTTCATCAAATTCTCCAGAATAAACCGCTTGATTGCTTAATTGCTTTTTTATGTCCTCAAAAGCGGATTCGTATTCCGTATAGTGATATAGATTGATTCTAGATTTTGTTACTAAATCATCTTTTTCAACTTTTCGTGAGCAATCATAGATTGCCAAATATTCAAAATTGGATAAAACTGAAATTTTAAGTTTTGCAGTAAAGCCGTATCTACGAATTTGCTTTGCAGGTTCGTTGTCGCTTTCAATTTTTACGTTCGGCTTTTTAGCTTCTAAAAAGAATTTTCGTTCTGAAAAAAGGCGAAAAGTATAATCAGGTTTTTTGGTGTTGGAACTCGCATCTGTTTTTAGTCCTTCTTCTACTAAAACTTCACGTTCGTTTGTCGCTTTACCAGTCGAGTTTTTAATATCCCAACCAAGCATTTCAAATAATGGGTCAAGAAAATCAGTCCTAAGTTGAGTTTCGTTGTAGTCCGCTTTTAGATATGCTTCTCTATTCGAATGATATTTTTTAACAAGGTCTTTAATGTTCATATTTATTTTAAGTCCAATGAACCTTGTTTAAGATTCTTATTTTTTAAATATTTAATTTTTTGTTCTGCGACTTTTAAAATTTCGTTGGTATTTTCTTCTTCGATAATTTGATAAGCTACTTTGTCGCTAAAAAGTATAAGTCCAAGATTTTTTTCCTCTATTCCGAATAATTCCGCTAATATTGGAAGCATTTCTTTATTAGCGCTTCTTTCTCCGCGTTCAATTTTTCCCAATGTTGATGGGTCAATATCCAGTTTTGATGCAACTTTTCGTATCGGAAGATTTTGATCTTCCCTTAATTTCCGTAAGTACTCTCCAAACGACTGTTTCGTATTCATTTTGTATTGTTTTTCCTGAAATTATATTCAGGACAATAATTGTCCAAATTTAACTATAGATTTTGTATTTCTATCTAAAAATTTCGATTAATTTATTTAGGTGGTGTGGTGTTGAGTAAAGGTAAATTCTTTTTATTATTAACCCATTGGAAAATAATTTCTTTTAAGTAAGTATCTTACTATGATTACTATAGAGTTTCTAAACAGATATTTTTATACTCCATACCTTTACTATTTTATCTTAGAAGCCTTACTATTGTGTAGCGCATCCGTTTCTATTTTGTAAAAATACTAGTATAAATAGATAAAAATACTAGTATAAATTTATAAATATTGTAGTATAAATTTATAAAAGTTGTAGTTTATTTTAATATTGTAACCAAGTGCGCTACAAAATATAGTATAGCAGAAGAATTAAAGGTACAGCATAAAAAGCAAGTACCCAAGGCATTGTTTTGTAGAATTATCAATTTTTTAAAATAAAAAGATACCTGAATAGCAGGCTGTGTTTTATAAAAAGAGGGGAGTACAAGTGAATAGCTTTGAATTCCGCTTGTAATTTTAAAATCGAATACCTTGTACAGACTTTGTGCAACAGTATTGCAATTATAAAAAAACAAAGGCTACAATAGTTTGGTTGCGCTATTCAAATTTGTGTTTCCCCTCTTATTCTATAAGGCGTTTAACGCTTTAGTTGCGTATATGCCCTTCACCAATAATATAATATTTGTTGGTAACCAGCTCTTTTAAGCCTAAAGGCCCTCTATGATGTAATTTGTCTGTACTTATTGCCAACTCTGCACCTACACCTAATTGACCACCATCTGTAAAACGCGTAGAAGCGTTTTTGTAAACAGCAGCACAATCTACTTGCTCCATAAAATTATTGGCATTTTCTGTATTTGTGGTCATTATTGAGGCAGAATGCCCTCCAGAAAATTTATTAATCATGGTTATGGCTTGCGCTACATTATCAACAGCACCCATACAGCACTTTAACTCTAAAAATTCTTGTTGCCAAATCGTTGCGTCTGTAATTAATGGTTGATTTGCTAAAACCTTTTGAATGTCCTCATCAACTAAAATAGTAACCTTTTTTTCTGTTAAAACCGTTTGAAGTTCTTTTACTTTTAATTCGAAATTTTCGATGTTTTTGTTGATCAGGATTTTATCTAAAGCATTACAAGCCGATATTTTATCGGTTTTTGCATTAATGATTACAGCAAGTGTTTTTTGCCAGTCTGCATGCGCATCAACATATAAAAAATTATTACCTCTACCACTTATTAAAACCGCACAGTTGGCATGCTCTTTTACAAAGTTAATTAAACGTTCTCCACCTCTTGGTACAATTAAATCTAAAGGTTCTGAAGGGTTTTTTAGAAAAGCTTGCGTTTCTGTTCTGTTTAATTGCATCAACTTAATATACTCTGTACTTAAATTATTTTCGGTTAAGGCTTTGTGCCATAAATCAACCAAAATAAGATTACTATTTATAGCTTCTTTACCTCCTTTTAACAAGATTTTATTGTTGGCTTTAAACGCTAAAACAGCAGCCTCTATGGTTACATCTGGTCTTGATTCGTAAATAATCATGATGGTTCCAAAAGGCGCAGTTTTGTTGGTTACTTGTAATCCGTTGTCTAAATCTTTATGACTAATAATTTGATTTACTGGGTCTTCTTGCGCTTTAACTTCATTAATGGCTTGGATCATTCCATCAATTTTTTGATGGTTTACAATCAAACGATCAAACATGGCTTGATCTTCTTTCTGAAATGCGTCTAAATCTTTTTTATTGGCAGCCAGTATGGCTTCTCGATGTTCATCTAGAAGGGTTGCCATACTTTCTAATACGTTATTTTTTGTTGTTATGTTTAGTAATTTCATCATTTAAATTTTAAAGTGCCACTTTTGTTCCTACAGATTTACCGTCAATAATATCAATAATGGTATTGTCTCTTTTACCATTTGCAATAAAAGTAGGGATGTTGTTTGCTGCTGCTTCTTGAGCATAATCTAGTTTAGAACCCATGCCACCTCTACCTTCGCCAGGTTTTTTGTTGCTGTCTTTGATGTACTTGTCTAAATCGTCATCTGGGTTTACGTTAGCTATTAAATCACTACTCTTTGCATCTGGATGCCCTGTGTACAAACCGTCGATATCTGTTAAAATAATGAGTTTATCTGCATTCATTAATTGTGCAATTAAACTTGCCAACTCGTCATTATCAGAAAACATAGACATGGTTACAGAAACAGCATCATCTTCATTGGCTATTGGTACAACCCCTTCTGCCATTAAACCTTCGCAACAATTAATCATATTTTGTCTGTGCACACCAGGACTAAAATCTCTTTTAGTAGGTAGTACTTGTGCGCATTTCATGCCAAAATCATTAAAAAGATTGTAGTATTTACGCATCATTCTTGGTTGCCCAATAGCAGAATATACTTGACGTTTTTGTGTTTCGTTTTCAATTTTAGATTCTCCTAACACCTCTTTACCAGCAATTACAGATCCAGATGAAACAAGAATAGTCATAATACCTCTTTCATATAATTCTGCCACTTGTTGTACCAAGCGTCTTAAAACAGGTCTAACAATTCTGTTATCTCTGTTGGTCATTACATTGGTGCCTACTTTAATTACAATTCTTTCTTTATACATTTTAATGTTCTTTACCTAATTCTACAGCTCTGTTAAAAGCAGCAAAAGCAGCTTCTTTTATCAATTCGTTTACATTATTATCTTCCATAGAATCTAGTGCAGCACGTGTTGTACCTCCTTTAGAAGCTACTTTTTCCATCCAAGAATTCGGGGATAGGTTAGATTGATTAAAGAGCTCTACAGCACCCGTAAAAGTTTGACTTACCAATACAGTTGAATCTTGTTTAGAAAAGCCCATTTTAAGTGCGGCTTCCATCATACTTTGCATAAAGTAGAACACATAAGCAGGACCACTACCCGAAATTCCGGTTGAAGCATCAATCAATTTTTCGTTACTTACTTCCATTGATTTTCCTGTAGTATCTAAGAGGCTTTCAACGGTTAATTTTTCTAACCTAGAAACTTCAGGCGAGGTTACGTAAGAGGTTAAACCTTTACCAATTTGTGCGGGTAAATTTGGCATGGCTCTAACAATTTTTGCCAAACCAGAATATTTTTTAATATTATCGATATTAATACCAGCCATTATTGATACCAATACTTGCCCTGGTTTTGTAAAAGGCTTTAATGCTTTAAACAAGTTTTCGGCATGGTATGGTTTTACGGCTATAAAAATAATGTCTGCTTTTGGCACACATTCTCCAAGTTCTTTAAAAGCATCAAAATGAGAAATCTCATTGAGTTCTTCTAATTTTTCTTCAGAATTGTCTAAAACCATAATGTTTTTCTTCTTTAATAATTTAGATTTAGACATGCCTTCTGCATAGGTTAACCCCATATTACCAGCACCGATTACTAAAATTTTCATCTTATTTTATTTAGTGTTTATGAATATTAATATTTATGTTCTGTTATGCAATGATTATTGTTTATTCAAAGTCATTTGTACTTTGTGGTCTGTAAAACCTATTTTTTTGAACAAGCCAATTGCATTATTTTCTTTTTTTATGTTAATAGTAATGTTGCCATTGCAATAACCAATGGCTTCTTGTAATAATTTTGTAGCTATTCCTTTATTTCTAAAGTCTTTATGCACCACTAAGTACACCAAAAGATTTTCGGATTGGTACTCACTCATACCTGTTTTATTAATTACTAATGCACCAAGTATTTGCTCTTTTTCTTCCATAACAAATACATAGCCTCCTAAGCTAGGAATTTCTTTTGCGGCATATAAAAGCGATTTTCTTATGGCACTTTTAGGGTCTTTAGGTTCATTTAAGTGTTGGTGTAAGAATTTGGTAATGCCATTAATATGTAAAAATGACATCCTTGTGAATGCATCAAAGGTGTTGATAATCATTATTGTAAATTGATTTTTATCATCAAAAAAGATGACAAGGTGATATGCTTTAAAGCTTGTGTGTTTTTTTTAAAAACCGAAAAACTATAGTAGAAATTATAAAAGAGAAAGTTAGGTTCTCTAATTTCTTTAAAAGAGAGGGTGAGGAGGTATGAATTTTTTAGATTGATTTCTAAAAACTAAAAAATTAAAGTTGAATATTCTAAAGTTACGAACCTGATGTATCCTTATTTTCATAGTGCAAACTTACAATTTTGTAAGGCTTCAAACAAGTGATACTTGTTTTATAATTTTTTTAAGGCTATACTTGCTCTTTTAACACCTTAATTTCATCACGTAATTTAGCAGCAATAATAAAGTCTAATTCTTTAGCCGCTTTTTCCATTAACTTGCGTTTTTCTCTAATTCGTTTTTCTATTTCTTCTTTTGGCAAATACTGTAACTCTTGTTCTGCTGCTACTTGTTTTGCGTTGTCGTAATGATAACTTGATACTGCTGACTTGGTTAACGTATCTTCAATTTTTTTGTTGATTTGAGTAGGTACTTTATTGTGTTTGGTGTTGTAAGCAATTTGAATTTCTCTTCTTCTATCGGTTTCATCAATGGTTCTTTGCATACTATCTGTTATTTTATCAGCATACATAATAGCCAAACCATTTACGTTACGTGCAGCTCTACCCACAGTTTGCGTTAACGATTTGTTATTACGTAAAAAACCTTCTTTATCAGCATCTAAAATAGCGACTAAAGAAACTTCTGGTAAATCTAAACCTTCTCGTAAAAGATTTACACCAATTAAAACATCAAAGAGTCCTTTACGCAAATCTTGCATAATTTCTACACGTTCTAAGGTATCTACATCAGAATGAATGTACCTACAACGAATATCCACTCGTGTTAAATATTTGGTCAATTCTTCTGCCATTCTTTTGGTTAAGGTAGTAACCAATGTACGTTCGTCTTTTTCTACTCTAATTTGTATTTCTTCAATCAAATCATCAATTTGATTCAGGCTTGGGCGTACTTCAATTGGTGGATCTAATAATCCTGTAGGACGAATAATTTGCTCAACAAAAACACCTTCTGTTTTTTGCAATTCGTAATCTGCTGGTGTTGCAGAAACAAAAATGGTCTGGTTTTGAATGGCTTCAAATTCTTCAAACTTTAAAGGACGATTGTCCATAGCTGCAGGCAACCGAAAACCATATTCTACTAAGTTTTCTTTTCTACTTCTGTCACCTCCATACATGGCATGGGTTTGTGGTACAGTTACGTGGCTTTCGTCAATCACCATTAAATAATCATCAGGAAAATAATCTAACAAACAGAAAGGTCTTGTGCCAGGTTCTCGACCATCTAAATAACGAGAATAGTTCTCAATACCAGAACAATACCCCAATTCACGAATCATTTCTAAATCGAATTCAGTGCGTTCTTGCAGTCGTTTAGCTTCAAGATGTTTGCCAATTTCTTTAAAATAATCTACCTGTTTCACCATGTCTTCTTGTATTTGATGAATGGCATTTTGCAACACATCAGGAGAGGTAACAAACAAGTTTGCAGGATAAATGGTTAAGTGTTCAAACTGCTCAATAACGGAATTGTTTTCTAAATCGAAAGCTTCAATTTCTTCAATTTCATCACCAAAAAAATGCACACGATACCCATTATCACCATAAGAAGGATAAATGGTTACCACATCACCTTTTACTTTAAAGGTTCCACTTTTTATTTCAACTTCGGTTCTAGAATACAAACTTTGCACCAATTGATGCAAGAATTTAGTTCTTGAAATCTGTTGATCTCTATGAATGGGAATTACGTTTTTCTTAAATTCAGTAGGATTTCCAATACCATACAAACACGATACAGAGGCTACAACCAAAACATCTCGTCTACCAGAAAGTAAAGAAGAGGTGGTACTTAGTCGTAAACGCTCAATATCTTCATTGATGGATAAATCTTTTTCGATATACGTTCCAGTAACAGGAATGTAGGCTTCTGGTTGATAGTAATCGTAGTAGGAAACAAAATATTCTACCGCATTTTCTGGAAAAAACTGCTTAAACTCAGCATACAATTGCGCTGCTAGGGTTTTGTTATGTGCTAAAACTAGCGTAGGTTTTTTGACTTCTTTTACCAAATTAGCCACTGTAAAAGTTTTCCCTGAACCAGTAACACCTAATAAAGTTTGAAACTTTTCGCCAGAAATAACGCCTTCTGCAAGTTGTCTAATAGCTTCTGGTTGATCTCCTGTAGGAGCAAATGCTGATACCAATTTAAATTCCATTTGGTAAAAATACGACTTGTTTCAGATTTTTAAAATACATTATGATATAAATAAACGGTATTTAGAGCGCAGTCCAGAAATCTCTCAAATATTTTTGCCTAATTTTGTGTTATGGATTTATTTTCTTCGGATACAATAACAAACATTTTACCATTTGATGGTATTACAAATTACCATGGAATTGTTTTAGACCAACAACAATGTGATTTTTACTATCAACAATTGTTCACAACCATCAACTGGAAAAATGATGAAGCGATTATTTTTGGAAAAAAAATCATCACCAAAAGAAAAGTGGCTTGGTATGGTGATGCTGAATATTCCTACACCTACTCTAAAGTGACAAAAACGGCTAACATCTGGACAAAAGAGTTGTTAGCACTTAAAGAAATCGTTGAAAAAGAAAGTGGTGAAACGTACAATTCGTGTTTACTGAATCTCTATCATTCAGGGGATGAAGGAATGGCTTATCATTCAGATGGAGAAAAAATGTTGAAAAAAAACGGGGCAATTGCATCATTATCTTTAGGTGCAGCCCGTAAATTTTCTTTTAAACACAAAGAAAACAAACAACGAATTGATGTTTTTTTAGAAAGAGGGAGTTTATTGGTCATGAAAGGAACAACTCAAACCCATTGGTTGCACAGGTTGCCACCCACAAAAAAAGTAAATTCGCCACGAATTAATTTAACGTTTAGAACGATAGAACTTTAGTGTTAAGGGCACTATTTTCACAGATTTTTACAAATCCGTATTTTGTTATATTGAATTATTCGTGAAAATTGGTAAAATCTGTGTCAACTTTTTAGTTTTACATAAATCAATGCAAGATAAATATTGATTATTTTTGTCAAAATTCTATTTCTTGGAAAACAACAATCAAAATTCTGTTAACCTTAATAAATTTATCAGTTCTACTGGTATTTGCTCACGTAGAGAAGCTGAAAAACTCATTGTAGAAGGGCGAGTAACCCTCAACGGAAAACCAACACAATTAGGAAATCGGGTGTTTACAAATGATGTAGTAAAAGTTGATGGACGTGCGTTAAAACCCAAACCAAAAACCTTATACATTGCTCTAAATAAGCCTGTAGGTATTGTGTCTACTACAGATTCTCGAGAAAGAGATAATATTGTAAAAGCGGTAAACCATCCACAAAGATTATTTCCCATTGGTCGTTTAGACAAACCCTCTGAAGGTTTAATTTTTTTAACCAATGATGGTGATATTGTTAATAAAATTCTACGTGCAGGAAACAATCACGAAAAAGAATATGTGGTTTCAGTTAATAAACCTATTGATACACATTTTATTCAAAAAATGAGTAGTGGAATTCCGATTTTAGGAACAGTTACCAAAAAATGTAAAGTTGAAAAAGTATCAGAAAAAGTTTTTAAAATAATTCTTGTTCAGGGTTTAAACCGACAAATTCGAAGAATGTGTGAGTATTTGGGGTTTGAAGTTACTAAATTAAAGCGTACACGAATTATGAATGTTGAGCTAGGTAACCTTAAAGCGGGTGATTGGCGAGAATTAACTCAAGAAGAGTTAAAAGAAATTAATAAAATGATTGCTACATCTTCAAAAACAGAAGAAGCATCAATTACCATTGCTAAAGAAAATAAGCCAAAAGCCACACAAAAAAAGAAATCAAATAGAAAACCAGCACCCGCCAAAAACAACTTTAATAAAAAGAGTGCTTCTTTCAGAAAATCATCACCAAAAAACAAAAGAAAAACTACAGGATTCTCATCAAGAAAAAAACGCAGATAAACTTTACAAAAATCATGTAAAAAGACCACTTAAATTAAGAATCTTTTAATTTTTCAATTCTTAAATAGTAGTATCTTTGCCAGCAATGAATTTTGACTTAATAACAACAGACCCTAAAAGTAAAGCAAGAGCAGGAACCATAACTACAGATCATGGAGTGATTGAAACACCCATTTTTATGCCTGTAGGAACTGTAGGAACTGTAAAAGGTGTACATCAAACAGAGCTTAAAACAGAAGTAAATCCTGATATTATTTTAGGAAATACCTATCATCTATATTTAAGACCCAAATTAGATATTTTAGAACAAGCTGGTGGTTTACATAAGTTTATGAATTGGGATAGAAATATTTTAACAGATTCAGGTGGATATCAAGTATATTCCTTATCAGGTCGTAGAAAAATTAACGAAGAAGGGGTAAAATTCAAAAGTCATATAGATGGTTCTATGCATTTTTTTACACCAGAAAATGTGATGGAAATTCAACGAACCATTGGTGCAGATATTATTATGGCATTTGATGAATGCACACCTTATCCATGTGATTATAACTACGCAAAACGTTCTATGCACATGACGCATAGATGGTTGAAACGCTGTATGAATCATCTAGAAAATTTACCATTTAAATATGGTTACGAACAAACGTTTTTTCCAATAGTTCAAGGAAGTACGTATAAAGATTTACGAAGACAATCTGCTGAATATATTGCCAACGCTGGTGCAGAGGCAAATGCTATTGGCGGACTTTCTGTTGGTGAACCAGCAGAAGAAATGTACGCCATGACAGAAGTAGTTACCGAAATTTTACCAGAAGATAAACCACGTTATTTAATGGGAGTTGGTACTCCAATTAATATTTTAGAAAATATTGCTTTAGGTATTGATATGTTTGATTGTGTAATGCCAACAAGAAATGCCAGAAACGGAATGTTATTTACAGCACATGGGACCATTAATATTAAAAATAAAAAGTGGGAAAATGATTTTTCTGCAATTGATGAAATGGCAATTACCAATGTAGATACGTATTACTCTAAGGCTTATTTACGTCATCTGTTTGTATCAAAAGAAATGTTAGGCAAACAAATTGCATCAATTCATAATTTAGGGTTTTATGTGTGGCTAACTCGCGAAGCTAGAAAACATATTTTAGCTGGAGATTTTAGAGAATGGAAAGACAAAATGGTAAAACAAATGGATAAGCGTTTGTAATTTTTAGACATTAGACATTAGAAGTTGGAAGTTGGAAGTTCGTGAAAAAGAATTTCAAAGTAAAATTAAAGAAATAAGTTAAAAATAATCACTTCGTAGAAGTCCTTCCCTTTGGGAAGGATTTAGGATGGGCTCTTATGAAAATAATAGATTGGTACATATTAAAACGATTTTTGGTAACATTTTTGTTTACCTTATTAATTTTGATTCCTATTGCTATAGCTATTGATATTTCTGAGAAAATTGATAACTTTTTAGAGCATGCAGACTTAGGGTTTTATCAAATTGTAGATGAATATTATAAGAATTTTATCATTTATTATACCAATACTTTTATGCCCTTGGCATTATTTATTGCTGTAATTTTATTCACTTCAAAACTATCAAACAATACAGAAATTATAGCCATTACCAATGCAAAAGTTTCCTTTACAAGATTTTTATATCCTTATTTTATTGGAGCTACTTTAATTACTATTTTGTCATTGGTTATGAATCATTTTGTGGTGCCTATAAGCAGTAAAACTAGAAAAGGTTTTGAAAAAGAATATTTGAATAATAACAGGCAAAAATACGAGTTCAAGTATATCAATGATTTTAGTTTACAACTTACAGACAGCACTTATATTTTTATACGAAACTTTAATACAGAAAATAATCGAGGCTATGATTTTACTTCTGAATTGTATGATGGATTAAAATTAAAATCAAAATTATTTGCTGATAATATTCAGTATCGTGATTCTACTTTTTCGTTAAGAAATTGGAGGTTAAGAAAATATTATAAAGACAGAGATAGCATCTTTTCTGGTAATAAAATAGATACTGTTTTTAATTTTACACCTAAAGATTTAATTTATAAATCGGCATTATCTCAAGAAATGCCTTCTGATGAATTGTACGAATTTATAGAAGTCTCTAAAAAGAGAGGTGTTAAAAATTTAAATGCCTATTTGGTTGAATTTCATAAAAGAACAAGCTTGCCCATAGCTTCTTATATTTTAACTATTATTGCAGTTGCATTAGCTTTTAGAAAAAGAAGAGGGGGTACAGGTGTTAACCTAGCCATTGGGGTAGGTTTAATGTTTATGTATGTTTTCTTATTAAAAATTTCAGAAGTTTTAGGGGCGGTTGCTGGCGTAAACTCACTATTATATGTTTGGATGCCAAATATGTTTTTTGGTTGCGTTGCTATTTATTTATATTTAAATGCTAGAAAGTAAGTTAAAAAACTACGCCCTGTTGCACCTAATTGTATTTATTTGGGGGTTTACTGCTATTTTAGGTGCGTTAATTACTTTAGATGCCATTCCTTTAGTTTTTTTTAGAATGGGTTTAGCTGTGCTCTTTATTGCTATTTACTTTATAATTAAAAAAAAGAGTTTTCAAATTGATAAAAAAGCAATGCTAAAGTTTCTTTTTACAGGAATTGTGATTGCATTGCATTGGATTTTCTTTTTTAAAGCCATAAAAGTTTCTAATGTTTCAGTGGCATTAGTTACCATGAGTACAGGCGCTTTTTTTACCTCTTTAATAGAACCTCTTTTCTTTAAAAGAAGCATAAAATCAGTAGAAATATTATTAGGGGTATTGGTAATTGCTGGTTTATACATCATTTTTAATTTTGAAAGTGAATACCGTTTAGGAATCTTATATGCGCTAATATCTTCTTTTTTAAGTTCATTATTTGCTGTTTTAAATGGTTTGTTTGTTAAAAAATACGACGCAAATAGAATTTCTTTTTACCAACTCTTGTTTGGTACTTTGTTCGTGCTTGTGTACTTATTGGTAACAAATGCCCTATCTTTATCTTTCTTTGATTTACCTAAAATGGACTGGGTGTATTTATTTATTTTAAGCAGCATTTGTACAGCATATGCGTTTATAGCTTCTGTTAAAATAATGAAATACTTATCGCCTTATACTGTAGTGCTTACCGTAAATTTAGAACCTGTTTATGCAATTATACTGGCTATTTTGGTTTTTGGAGATAAAGAAAAAATGAATACAGAATTTTATTTAGGCGCGTGTATTGTTATTGGCGTTGTTTTAATTAACGGAATTCTTAAAAATAAATCGGCTATAAAACAGAAGTTTCAGCAACGTTTAAAACTAAAAAATTAATTTGATTTTGTAAAAGAAAGTAATTTTTATAGTATGTTTGCTTATCCAAATAATTGAATCAAAATAACAACATTATGGAATATTTAGATTTTGAAATGCCAATAAAAGAGTTGCAAGATCAACTACAAAAATGTCAGGTTATTGGTGAAGAAAGTGATGTTGATGTTACAGCAACTTGTAAAAAAATTGAAAGAAAATTAGCTGCGGCTAGAAAAGATATTTATAAAAATTTAACACCTTGGCAAAGAGTTCAACTGTCAAGACATCCTAATAGACCTTATACTTTAGATTATATCAATGCAATATGTGGTGATACTTTTATGGAATTGCATGGAGATAGAAATGTTAGAGATGATAAAGCCATGATTGGTGGTTTAGGTAAAATAGGTGATCAATCGTTTATGTTTATTGGGCAACAAAAAGGCTACAATACCAAAACGCGTCAACTAAGAAATTTCGGGATGGCAAATCCAGAAGGATACAGAAAAGCCTTACGCTTAATGAAAATGGCTGAGAAGTTTGGTATTCCTGTGGTTACTTTGTTAGATACACCTGGAGCATACCCTGGTTTAGAAGCAGAAGAACGTGGCCAAGGAGAAGCTATTGCTAGAAATATTTTAGAAATGACTCGCCTAAAAACACCAATTATTACTATTGTTATTGGTGAAGGAGCATCAGGAGGTGCTTTAGGTATTGGAGTAGGAGATAAGGTGTATATGATGGAAAATACTTGGTATACTGTAATTTCTCCAGAATCTTGTTCATCAATTTTATGGCGTAGCTGGGAGTTTAAAGAACAAGCTGCAGAAGCTTTAAAATTAACAGGTGCTGATATGAAAAGGCTAAAATTGATAGATGGTATTATTAAAGAACCCGTTGGTGGAGCACACTCTAATAGACAAGGTGCTTTTGAGGCTGTTCAAAACCAAATAATCAATGCCTTTGCTGAATTAAAAGATTTAAATGAAACAGATTTGGTACTTCAAAGAATGGAAAAATATGCAAATATGGGCGTTTATAAAGAGTAAAATGTGCCTTGCATAAACTGCAATATCGAATTTGAAGGACATTTTTGTCCAACTTGTGGAGAGAAGAAAGATGTAGATAGAATTACTTTTCAATCTATTACTACATCTGTATTTTCAGGGTTTTTAGATATGGATAAAGGGTTGTTGTACAATCTTAAAAACCTAACACTTCATCCTAAGAAAACAATTCTGCAATATGTTAATGGAAAAAGACGCCAAGTTTTAAATCCTATAAGTTATGTAATTATAACCATAAGCGTTTATTTGTTTCTTGGCAGTATATTGCCAAGAGCAGAACGACCAGAAGTTTCTAAAACAGACCTGTTTAACGCTCAGGAAATGGGTATGAAATTGGGGTATTTTATTCGAGATAAAATGAAATTTCTTTGGTTTACTTATGCCATTTATACCTCAATTTTCACAAAGTTAATTTTTAAGAAATATAATTTCTTCGAACATTTAGCAATCAATTGTTTTATCTTAGGACATGCCACCATCTTAGCAATTTTAACAAGATTGGTTTATAGTAGAGAAATTATCATCTTTAATTTTTTGGTTTATGCTTATATTTCAATTTTACTGTATAAAGTATTTAAAGATCCTAAAGATGCTTTTGGCTCTGCAGCAATATCAATTTTAGTGGTATTTTTAAGTTTTCTTTGCTTTTTAGGAGTTCCGTTTCTATTGGTAAATTTTTTGTAATATAAATTTGACAATAATATTTATTTGGTTTTCTTATCAAAAAAATCACCTTACAATAGTTGATTTTTACTAAATAACTTGATTTATAATTAAGTACTACTGGTTGTGAACTAGATCTAAATTTTTGTGTAAACCAATAAGGTCTTTAAGTTTTTAAACTTAAAGACCTTATTTTTAAAAGAATTTATAGAAAATACAATTAGATTCCTAAAGACGTAAATAACGATTTTAATTGTGGGTCTGAAGGTCTTGGAGCGTTAGCATTTACAATGTTTCCTTCAGGATCTATCAAAATAAACCTTGGTATGGCATTTATCTGGTAAGCTTGTTGAAAAGAATAATCTTTACCAGACCATAATTGTACGCCACTTAAATTGCGTTTTTCTACAAAATCGCGCCATTTTTGTTCAGCAGCTTCCCAAGAACCACCACTTCGTCTAGATTCATCAGTAGAAATACTAACAAATTCAATGTTTTTATTGTGATAATCTTCTTCTAAAGTTTTTAAATAAGGTATTTGTTGAATACAAGGCCCACACCAAGTTGCCCAAACATCAATATATACATATTTACCTTTAAAATCATCTAAAGACATTTTACCTCCTTTTATATTTATATAATTTTTAAATTTAGGAGATGGTTTTCCTTTACCCATAACTTTACTTTGCTCATACGCATTGTTAAAATACGTAACCAACTGCTCATTTTGTTGTTTTACAGTGGCGTATAAAGTACTATCTAAGTTGTTGTAAGCGTTTAAAATGCTATCATAATCTGTCTTTAAATCCTCTATTTTTTTACGGAAAGCTTTTTCATCAAGATTTAAAATTAACTGAGGATTTCCAATAGATTGTCCTTTTTTAATTTGTGCTAGTATAAAATTTGAGTTCGAAGCTCCGTTTCCAGAATATTTGAAACTTTCCATAAAATTATCTGAATTACCATTTAAAGTAATATCAAAGCCATTTTTTAAATAAATAGGTGCTACCTTATCTACAGCAGTTTGTAGAGTGTAAATTTCACCTTTATCACTTTTTAATTTTAAAGTGTCTTTAAAAGTACCTTCTGCACCAATTTTAATTTCTTTAATAATACCTTGTCTATTGGCAATAGCTAAAATGGAATCTTTATTGTTTTCTAATTTTCCAGAAAAGGTAAGGTAGTCTTTAGGTTTCTCTTGGCTACAAGCAACCATTATTAATAGCCCTAAAAGTAATGTACATGCGTTTTTTGTCATCGTAAATAAAAAATTTTTGCTAATATATAACATATAATGTCATTAATGATGTTAAAACTTAGCACGCTACTGATTTTTAGAGATCATTACAAAAAAGGTAGCCCTAAATAAGACTACCTATTTTAAACTAAAGTTAATTTAATTTAAAACTACTGATTATTAGTATGTTATAATTTTTATTCTTTGAGATGAATTTCATTTCGACTGAAATGGAGAAATCTTAATTTAAATTTGAGGTTTCTAGGCTATACTATCTGTTTCTCATGCTACTTTCTATAAAAATTTATTTTTATCTCAGTGATGCTCGAAATGAAAATCTGTTGTTTTTCAGTAAAATAAACCTTATATAGAACTCACGTTAAACTGTTGTTTTTAGGATTTTTATAAACAATTAAAATCCGAACATTCCATTAGTATTTGCTAAATTTTCAGTTGGTATTTCTTGAATTACATCCCAATGCTCCACAGCTTTACCATTTTCAAAACGAAGTAAATCATAGAAAACCTGTTTTTTACCACTCCATTCTCCTTCACTAATTGTTAAAACAAAATTACCTTCACCTAAAACTTTATGGATTTTTGTATACTTGAACATATTGTTTTGAGAGGTCAAATATTTTACTGCCTCAACAATACCACTCAATCCATCTTTTATAGAAGGATTATGCTGATGATATTTTTCAGAACTGATATAGTCTGTTATTTTATTTGGATTTTTACCCATCAAAATATCTCTAACCATAGCTGCTGCGATTTCTTTATTTTTATCAGTTTTGCTTAAATCAGTAATATCTGTTGCTCCATCAGTTTGTGATCTTCCACTGGCAGTTTGAGAAACAAAAGGTTGTAAGGCATCCCAATGTTCTGCTATTTTTCCGTTTTCGTTAAAACGTAAAATATCAAAAGAAACCATTTTTTCGGCCCCAAAAGGTTTTGCTCCTGTCCAAAATTGATGTAATACTACAAAATTTCCATCTTCAATGGCTCTTATGGTTTGAGCTTTTGTTCCGTTTTCTTTCAATATAGGAAATAGACCTATAAAAGGAGACAATCCTGTTGGTAAAAAAGGATTATGTTGAATATAATTTTCAGTTGCTAAAGCTCGTACTTTTGCTTCGTTTTGTGAGGTTACAGCTTTTACAAAAGCTATAGCAGTTTCTTTTTTAGTCATTTTTGTTTTTGTTGAGTTAGAATTTGTTTTTGTTGATGTACAACTTAAAAACAGGCTTACAATAAGGGTAATGAAGATTGTATTTTTCATAAGTAAAAGAAAGATTTAAAATTATTACTTGTTTTATACAAGCAAATATATATAATTACTTTTGTTTTGCAAGTAAAAAAATGAATAATTGCATTTTACAAGTAAAAATAGATTTTGATATATTTGTATATCAATTCAAAAAAAAGAATGGATTATAATTTTAGATGCGATTGCCCGTTTACATCTGCTTTAGATGTAATTGGAGATAAATGGATTTTGGTAATTATTAAACAGATGTTGATCGAACATAAACAAACATTTAAGAGTTTTGTTGAAAGTGATGAAGCAATAGCTACAAATATTTTGAGTACAAAATTGAAGTGGTTAGAAGATTTTGGAATTGTTTTAAAAACGAAGCTACCTACTAATAAAAAGTCAAATATTTACCTTTTAACAGAAAAAGGGTTGGCATTAACGCCATTAATTGTAGAATTAGGTTTATGGAGCGATCAGTATTTAAGAGAGTTTCATCCAACTCTTGTAGATGGTGTATCTATGAATATATTGCGTAAAGATAAAGTTCAATTTACAAAAAATGTTGAGCAAAGTTATAGAGATATTTTAGCAGCAATCAATATAGTAACGAATGGTTAATGTATTGATTTGTTACGTATTTTTAATCAGCTTGTTGAACTTTAACACTAAACAAACTAATTAGGTTATACTTTATCATCTTTAAATTGGTTATTTTATAATATCGCACCAAGATCTAACAGGATATGGTCAATTATTCCTTTAATGTTAAAGTCCGAAAACCTTAATTCATCCATAAGGTTCTTTCTATCTTTATCTAGTATATAGCAGAATATTAAGAAAAATATGATTATATCATGAGAAGTGTTTTCATTTGTTTCCTCTGAAATTAGATAATAAAATAGTTAATCTTTTATGGATTGATTTTTTTGTTTAAGCTTATGAAATTATTATTTGATTTTTTTTGAAGAAAATCAATAAGAAAAACATTCTTTTGTAAATCAAAAAAACCTAAACAATTACGTTTAGGTTTTTAGCATAATTAATTTAAAGAAAAACTAAGCTAGCATTGTAACAGGATTTTCTATAAATGTTTTTAATGTTTGTAAGAATTGAGCTCCTACAGCACCATCAACTGTTCTATGGTCACAGGTTAATGTTAAATTCATAGTGTTTCCAACTACAATTTGACCATCTTTAACTACAGGTTTTTGCACAATAGCACCTACAGATAAAATAGCTGAGTTAGGCTGATTGATGATTGATGTAAAATTATCGATACCAAACATTCCTAAGTTAGAAACAGTAAAAGTACTTCCTTGCATTTCAGCTGGAGCAATTTTTTTGTTTCTAGCTTTACCTGCCAAATCACGAACAGAAGCGCCAATTTGTGTTAAACTTAATGTATTGGTGTGTTTTACAACAGGTACTAATAAACCATCATCTACAGCAACAGCAACACCAACGTGAATATGGCTGTGATAAATAGTGGTATTATCATTCCAAGACGTATTTACTTGCGGATGTTTTTGCAATGCCATTGCACAAGCTTTTACTACCATGTCATTAAAAGACACTTTTGTATCTGGTATAGCATTGATTGTTTTTCTAGAAGCCATTGCATTGTCCATATCTACCTCAATATTTAAACTGAAATCTGGAGCAGAAAATTTAGAATTCCCTAAAGATTTTGCAATTGCTTTACGCATTTGAGAGTTTTTAACCTCTTCCGATTTTTCTTCGCCTGCAGCAACGAAAGTCTGTGCATCAGCAGGAGCAGCTTTTGTTTCAGCAACCTTAGCAGCAGGTGTAAAGTTTTCAACATCTTTTTTGATGATTCTTCCATTTTCACCCGATCCAGAAATATCAGCTAAATTATAGCCTTTGTCAGCAGCAATTTTCTTAGCTAAAGGTGAGGCAAAAACTCGTCCACCTGAGTTATTAGCTGTTGAAGCGTTTGAAGAATTTTCTGATTCTTGAACTGGTTGTTTTTCTTCTTTTTTTTCAACTTTAGCTTCAGGTTTAGCCTCTGACTTTGCATCAGAAGAATCGTTAGAACTAGCACCACCTTGAGCTACAATTGCAGAAACGTCAGTACCTTCAGGACCAATAATAGTTAACAGACTGTCTACAGGAGCTGTTTCACCTTCTTGAACACCGATGTGTAAAATGGTTCCTTCATAAAAACACTCAAATTCCATTGTTGCTTTATCAGTCTCAATTTCAGCTAAAATATCACCTTCTTCAACTTTATCACCCACTTTTTTTAACCAGGTAGCTACTGTACCATCTGTCATAGTATCACTTAAACGTGGCATTGAAACCACATTAACACCATCAGGGATTGTTACAGTGTCTTCGCTCGAAGAAGCATCAGGAGTTTCTTCCTCTTTTACTTCTTCTTTGTTTTCTTCTTTTTTTGGTGCCTCGCCTTCTTCTAGTAATCCAGAAATATCTTCCCCTTCTTCTCCAATAATTGCTAATAATTTATCAACAGGAGAAGTTTCACCTTCTTGAATACCAATGTGTAATAAAGTACCTTCATGAAATGATTCAAATTCCATAGTAGCTTTATCGGTTTCAATTTCTGCTAAAATATCACCTTCTTCTATTTTATCTCCAACTTTTACCAACCATTGTGCAACAACACCTTCTTCCATTGTGTCGCTTAAACGCGGCATGTTTATAACTGTAGCCATATTTTTAACTTATAAAAGGATAATCTTCTTGTTCATATACCATATCATATAATTGTTGAGTTTCTGGATATGGAGATTCTTCTGCGAATTTTTCGCATTCTTTCACCATAGACTTCACCTCTTTATCAATTACAGAAATTTCTTCTTCTGTAGCGTAACTCTTTTCTAAAATGATATTTTTTACTTGAGTTATTGGGTCAATTTTTTTGTAATCTTCTACTTCGTCTTTTGTTCTATAATGTTGAGCATCAGACATTGAATGCCCCCTATATCTGTAGGTTTTCATTTCTAAGAAAGTAGGTCCATCACCACGTCTTGCTCTTTGAATAGCTTCATCTATAGCTTCTGCAACTTTTACAGGGTTCATAGCATCTACTGGTCCACATGGCATTTCGTATCCTAAACCTAATTTCCAAATATCAGAATGATTTGCGGTTCTTTCTACTGATGTACCCATGGCATATTGGTTGTTTTCACAAATAAAAATAACAGGCAATTTCCAAAGCATTGCTAAATTGAATGCTTCGTGCAAAGAACCTTGTCTTGCAGCACCATCACCAAAACAAGTTAAGGTAACAGCATCGCTTCCTTTATATTTATCTCCAAAAGCAATACCAGCTCCTAAGGGAATTTGACCACCAACAATTCCATGACCACCATAAAAACGAAACTCTTTTGAGAAGATGTGCATAGATCCTCCCATACCTTTTGAAGTTCCTGTAGCTTTACCAAATAACTCGGCCATTACACGTTTAGGATCTTCTCCCATACCAATTGGCTGAACGTGATTTCTGTAAGCAGTTATCATTTTATCTTTCGATAAATCCATAGCATGTAAAGCACCTGCTAAAATAGCTTCTTGACCATTATAAAGGTGCAAAAAACCTCTTACTTTTTGTTGAATGTAAACGGATGCTAACTTGTCTTCGAACTTGCGCCAAAAAAGCATGTCTTTGTACCAATCTAAATAGGTTTCTTTGGTGATTTTTTTCATTTAATGAATTGTTGTTTGTTTAATCGTTTAACCAAAATTAATATTATATCAATACAAAAATAACTGTTTTATAAAGAATAAAAAAACTTGTGATTTTAAAATTTAAATAAATATGAAATTGTTTTCTAGAATAATTAGAAAATACAGGGTGTTATTATTGTAAAATATGTGATTTTGTTAAAAATACTAGTTTTTACAGGTTAATTTTGCATTATTATAAATTAAACTTATAAAAATTAAGTTTTATTGAAATCTGTAAATATCCTTAGTAAATTACTTGTCTTTAGAAATCATTAATGTAGCTTTTGCACCTGTTGCTAAATTCCATTCGTTAGAAGAAATGAGCATTCCTTCATCATTAAAAACTTTAAAAGCTGCTGTATTTGGACCAGAAGTTCCTTGATTTAAAGCTTCGATAACAATTTTATTTAGTCCAACTTTTAGAGGGATATTAAATTTTTGATAGTTTTGTTGTAGTGTGATGTTATAAATTACTGGAATATCATTTACAAAAATAGTAACTCTATCTCCATCAGGATATTGATAATCTCTGCATATAATGTTTACACTTTTAGAATTAGATCTAAAGCTACCTAAGTCTTGATCTATCTTAGGAATAATGTACTGACCATTTATTTTTTTAAAAGATTTTAAAAAACGTTGTTCATTTAGTTTAGCCTGTGTAAGTATGCCTTTGTTTTTTAAATTGTCTTCTTTTTGTTTTTTTTGTAGTTTTTGTTTTTCTGCCTCATAGGCTTTTTGAAATCCTTGTAAACCTTTTAACTCTATAGAATTTGGTCTGCTTACTTCTTTAGCATTTTTTAGGGTAATTGCTTTTACTTTACCTTTTTTTTCTGTGCCGTTGTTTGTGTCTAACTGCGCTAACATTTCAGAAGAAAAAAAGAATAAAATAATAAAAAGAAAAGATTTAAAAATTGTTTTCATATTAATGGTTTCTAGCAATTACAGAACAAATATAATGCCGATTTTACACGACTTTGTTTAGTTTTTGTTAAAATATTATTTTACAGGAAAATTGAAATAGGTTTTTGGGTACGGTTCGTCTTTTAAGGTAAAATGCCACCACTCGTTATCATAAGGTTTAAATCCGTTTTTTAACATCATTCGTCTTAATAACATTCTGTTTTCTTTTTGCGATTCTGATATTTTTCTGTAAAAAGGATGAGAGCGTGTGCCAAAAAAATCATAAGGACTCCCCATATCTAATTCTTTGCCTGTTTTAAGGTTTACAAGTGTTACATCTACTGTGCTGCCTCTTGAGTGCCCAGATTTTGAGGCTATATATCCTAAATTAAACAATTGTGATTTTGATACTTTAGGATAATATTGTTTTTTCATTAATGTATCATTAATTACCTTTGCCCACCTTACAAAATGATTCACAGCTTGTTGAGGCCTGTATGCATCAAAAATTTTTAAACTTAAACCGTCTTTTTTTAGTTTTGTTTGTATTTTTTTTAAGGCTAGGGCAGTTGGTTTAGAAATTATGATACAATCGTTGATGTAACCATCAATAGGTTTGCCTATAAAATTATTAGTACTGAGGTATCGTAATTCTTTTTGAATAGATGCATCAACATTTTGCAAATACACAAAACCTTTGGGTAAATTTTGCGAAAAAACACCCATTGATATTGATAAAGCTAGTAAGTAAATCATTTTTTTCATTAATGTAAAATTACAGAAAAGATTTTAGTTTAATAGTATTAATTTTGCATTATGGAACAACTTACATTAACTACCCCAGCATTATTGTTTTCTGCAATATCTTTAATAATGCTTGCGTATACCAATCGGTTTTTGGCTTATGCTTCTGTGATTAGAAATTTACATGATCGATACTTAAAAGAGCATGATGACTCTTTATTACGACAAATTAATAATTTAAAACAAAGGTTACATTTAACAAAATGGATGCAAATATTTGGAATAACTAGTTTGTTGTTTTGTGTTTTAACGATGTTTTTAATTTATATCGGATATCAACTTATTGCCATTTATGCATTTGGTTTGGGGTTGATTTTATTATTGATTTCTTTAGCTTTATTAATTAGAGAAATTCAAATCTCTACAGAAGCATTGCAGCATCATATTGCAGATATAGAAGAGTATTTAGGGAATAAAAAATAAGTTTATTTCATTTTTAATAACGGATGATTAGAGCCATTTACCTCATTTTTTATGACTTCAAATTTTTCGATGTTGGCAAAAAGTTTGGTTAAACTTTTAAAACCATAACTTCTTGGATCAAAACTTGGATCAATTTTTCTGATGTTTAAACCTAGTGTAGAAATATGTGCTTTATCTTCTTCATTGGTAGAAATGTCAAAAGCTTTTATTACCGTTTTCCAGTCTTCTTTCGTAAGTCTAATGTTTTTATTTGGCTCTTTTATTTTTTGAACAACTCTTTTCTTTTTGGTTTCATCAGTTGCTTTTTCATCCTCCTCTTCTGTATCTTCATTTTTAAGGTTTTCTGTAAAGGTGAAAACCTCACAAGATTTCACGAAAGCAGTAGGAGTTTTCTTCTCGCCAATTCCCATTACAAACAAACCTTCTTCTCGAATTCTTTTGGCCAAGCCTGTGTAATCGCTATCGCTAGAAACGATGCAAAAACCTTCTGTGCTTTTACCGTGTAAAATATCCATAGCATCAATAATTAAAGCGCCGTCTGTAGAATTTTTACCTGTTGTGTAAGAGAATTTTTGAATCGGTGTAATAGAATGTTGGTTGATGATGGCTTTCCAACTATTCATTTGTTGCGAAGTCCAATCGCCATAAATTCTTCTAATCGTTGCTTTACCGTACTTAGAAACTTCATCAATAATTTCTTTAATGAGTTTGGGTTGTGCATTATCGCCATCTATTAATACTGAAATATTGAATTTGTTTTCCATTTTAAAATTTATAATTGGTTGCTAAAGGTAAATATTTTTGAAGCATTTAAAATAGGATTACAGATTAAAAGTAAAAAATCATAAAAGAACTAAGGGGTGATGTTCTATTTGTAAAACAAAAATTTAGTTTAACCAAATGAACATTTTGAATATAAAGGTTATAATTATGCAACCTTATTTTAGGAATGGTGTGCTATTTCGCTAACTTTTTTCGGATATGACGAGTTTCAATTCGTAATATCCAAAGTTAGCTAAATTCGTTTTTTTATTTTAAAAAGTCAAGAGTAAAAAGTCTACTTTTTAGGAGTTTATATTAAAACGTAAAAATTAAGATTGGATTTAGTGATATTGCAATAATTTCAGAGATGCTGAAACAAGTTCCGAGATGCTGAAACAAGTTCCCAGATGCTGAAACAAGTTCAGCATAAAAAAAAGTAAGCGTCGTTTTTTTACAAAACGACGACTTACCAAGTAAACTAATAAAACCAAGTATTAGTACTGTTATTAGAGTTAGCTATTCTAATGTCAGTTTTTTTAATATTTTTCTAAACAGGTATAATTTTTTTGAAATCTTGAGGCTATTTAAAGCCCCAAGAATTCTTTTGGTTGATTGACTAATTAATTCAAAATTTATTTAGCAGAAATACTTCCACCAGAAGAAGAATTTTTACTCACTTGTTTTGGGTTACCTTTAAAATCGATATCGCCACCACTTGTAGCCTTTGCGTTTATAGTTTCTGAAGCATATACATTAATATCTGCACCACTTGTAACCTTAACTGTAACATGTTTGCTTTGCAGTTCGTAAGCATCTATAGAAGCGCCACTTGTTGCACTAGATGTATGTTTATTTGTAGTTCCAGAAATTTCAATGTCAGAGCCACTAGTAGCATTACTTGTTACAGCGTTAGCATCTAAAGACATATTAATATTTGCTCCGCTAGTTGCTTTCAGAGCAATGGTATTTACTTTTATAGGATTATTGGTGTAAACTTCAGAACCACTTGTTGCAGTAACACCTTCTAAAGTTTCGAGAGTAACGTGTATTTTTCTTGATTTTGCTTTCCAGATATTTTTGTCGGAATAGATTTTTAAAACACCATCATTAATTTCTGTCATAATGATTTCTTGTAAATTTTCATCTGCTTCTACAATTATTTTTGATGTTGAACCTTGAGTAATATATAAGTCTAAACCTGTGCTCACTTTTATTTTAGTAAAGTCTTCATTTACTTTTCTGTTTTCTGTTACAACGTTTTTATTTCCGTTAATACTGTTAAACATATTTACGTTACAAGCACTTAAAAATGTTGCTAAAAAAAGAATGGAAAGTAGTTTTTTGGTGATAGTTTTCATGATATTAGATTTAATTGATGTTTCAAAGGTCTTAGATTAGACGCTTAAAATGTAACTAAGGTTGCTCAATTGTTGTTTTTTAGTACTGAATTGTATTAAATAGTTTGTGTCATATCACTTATGTTGTCATCAGATTCCTTTTCCTCTTTCTCAATTTCAACCTCAACTTTGCAATCTGTACATTTTAGGCTTTTATCAGTCATTTTAAAATGATGATTTGCCATATCTTTATCATAAATATCTTCTTCATTATCTACTCTATACAAGAAGTTTTTTATAGAATTATCAAAGTAAACCGTTGTGTTTTCGGTCAGATAAAATATAATATTGATTTCTTCATCTTTCCAAAGGTTTTTATAATCGGATAAAAAATAGGCATCTAAAACAATAGTATTTGCAAAAACTTTAAAGTTGTATTTTATTTGTTTTGCATTTTTTTGGGCTTTACTTCTTGTTTTACCTTTAGATTCCTTTTGAATCACCATATAGTTTTCGTCAGTATTACTTTTTCTAACATCAACTTTTATATCACTTGCATAAGTCATAACCTCTCCGTTAACTTCAACTTCTTCTTTGTAGTTGCTTCTTTTTAAACTATGACGATAATAAATCGTATCGTCATTTATCATTTTTAGTTTTAGCGTATCATTATCCACAATATTTAGTGTATTTTTTTCTGAAAATTCACCATAAGTTGCATGAGATGTGCCAAAATCTAAAAATGTAAAGAAGATTCCTAAAAATGCCACAATCCAAATTCCTAAAAGGGTTAAAGATGTTGGCTTATTCATTTTTTTAATATTGCTAGATAAAATGCGTAAACCTAAAATAAACAGCCCTAAAGCAGGAATACCAGCTAATAAAAATGCACATACTATTAATAACCAAGTTGGTAAAATAGTATCATCTAAAAAAGGAGGATAGTGTAAAAACTCTCCATCAATTTCTAACCAACCTAAACTTCCTACAGAAAACCCTCCAATAATTAGAGATAAAATAACAGCAGCAGAGAAAAATATAATTATAATACCAATAAACTTACCAAATACTTTAAAAATGGCGAGTAATATTTTTCCTATAGTATCAAAAAAATCGCTTGCTCCGTTATTTTTTTTGGTCTTTCCCGAAAAAGTTTTACTCATTTTATCTGAAAACTCATTAGCACCCTCTTTTATTTTATCTGATGCTTCTTTGGCAACCACACTTACTTTATCTGATACTTCACTAAATTCTTTACGGATTTTTTTTTCAATATTATCAATATTTACTGGTTCGCCTTCCATTTGTAATTTTTCGGCAGTAGTTTTTGCTTCTGGTAATAAAATCCATAGAATAATGTACACCAAAACAGAAAATCCACTTGCGGTTAAAATAATAAATGCCAAACGAATCCAAATGGTATCAACATCAAAATAATGTGCAATACCAGAAGCTACACCACCTAAAAACTTATCATCACCATCTCTAAATAATTTTTTGCCAGATGCGCTGTTTCTTTTGTAAGAATAGCTAGCATCGCTGTACGATTCTTCTGCATCAGCATAATCTTCTGGTTGTCCCATTATTTTTATGATGTCATCAATATCACCTTCATTAACAACCTGTCTAACATCTGTAATTTTTTCAGATAATAATTCACTAATTCTAGCTTCTATATCTGCAATAATTTCGTTTTTTCCTTGAGGATCATCACTTAAAGATTTAGAAATGGATTCTAAATATCTTCGTAATTTTTGATAGGCTATTTCATCGATATGGAAGAAAAATCCGCCTAAATTTATATTTATGGTCTTATTCATTTGTAGTCGATTTTTTACTAGTTACTTGGTGTACTGCGTTTACTAAATTGGTCCAGGTTTTGTTGAGTTCTTTTAAAAACATACCTCCGTTTTCGGTTAAAACGTAATATTTTCTTGGTGGTCCAGAGGTTGATTCTTCCCATCTATAGGTTAATAAACCAGCGTTTTTTAAACGGGTTAATAACGGGTAAATGGTTCCTTCTACCACAATCATTTCTGCACTTTTTAGCGTAGACAGTATTTCAGAAGTATATGCATCTCCATTTTTTAGGATGGATAAAATGCAAAACTCTAAAACACCTTTTCGCATTTGTGCTTTTGTGTTTTCAATCTTCATATTTTATGTGTTATTAAGCTCATCCTAACCTTACTAAAACGAAGGAATTTTTGAGTGAGCAAACTTTGATTTATTATTTTCATTTAATTTACTTTTATGATGAATTTTGATGGCATTTTTTTCCATCTTTTAAAGTGATTAAGAGAGGATTTATTATTTAATAAATTTTATAGTGAAAGGGTATTTGTAATGTTCACCTTCTCTAGCTTTAACAGAAGCAATAATTACTAAAGCAATACCTATGATGTATACAATACCAGCAATAGACCCAAAGCTGAAAACACTAAACCAATTATGTAGGTCTAAATCAAAGTTTACATGAAAATTATTCCAATTGATAAACTGATGATGTCTATTAAAAATAGAACCCAAAGCAAATGGTATAAAAACAACAGACAGCAAAAATACGTATAGCGTATAACTGATGTTAAAGTTTACAGCTTCTTTGCCTTGTTCATCTAAAAATAAACTCCTGTCTTTTAGTGTTTGCCAAGCAATTAATGGAGTTATAATGTGGCCAAATGGAAACATAAACCCTGCAAATGCAGAAATATGTATTAAAAAGGCATTGGTGTTTTCTTTATTTTGTTTCATTTTATAATTGTATATAATACTTTCTTATGCAAATATATATCCTAAAGAAGGTATTATGCAATACATAGTACTATAATTAACGTTTTATTAACATTTTGATTTTGTATTATAATGACTTTGAATAATTATAAAATTGTTGCTGATACTGGGTTTGATTAAAATGATGGGTTCGTATTTAAGCCAATATCATAATATTTAAGTATATTTAAAAAATATATGAGTTGATATATTTAGCGATTTTTACATTAAAAAAAATTACGTTGAATAGCCTCTAAATTATTATTTAAAGTAAAAAAATGAAGTTTACACCAGCAAAAGTCAATTTTTTCAATCTTTTTAAGTTGCCTTTGGCTTTTTTTGGAGGCGTTTGGGTAAAGTCTATAAACAATAAAGAAGTTGTGGTAACTATTAAACACAGATGGATGAATCAAAATCCGTTTAAAAGTATGTTTTGGGCTGCGCAAGGTATGGCTGCAGAAATGCCAACAGGTATTTTAGTGATGAAAGCTATTTATGATTCTAAACGAAAAGTTTCTATGCTTGTTACTCATCAAGAGGCTAATTTTTACAAAAAAGCAACTGGTAGAATTACATTTAGCTGTAAGGGAGGTGATGAAATTAGAGAAGCTATTCAAAAATCCATAGAAACAGGAGAGGGGCAAATTATTATATTAACTTCAAAAGGAGTGAATGAAAATGGTGTATTGGTGTCTAACTTTAAATTCCATTGGAGTTTAAAAGTAAAGAACTAATCTTTTTTTAGATAAGGTTGTGGTCTTTTTTCGTTATAATCTAAGTCTTGAAAAATCCCGCAAGAAACAGAGGTTCTTGCTAAAGACTTGCTTACTTCGTATTTTTTTGATAAAGCTTCAATTTCTGGAGTTAAATATTTCATAGTCAGTTTTGCTTTTCTGTATGGTGTTTAATTTTGATACAAAAGTAGTTTTATTGTTAAAAATTAAAGTTAAAAAATCATTAAAAATGAATAATTTATTTTAAATAATTGTAACATAGTGTTACTTTAAACCTCTAATAAGTGTTGAATTAAAAATAAAAAAAATGTTTCAAGATCGAGTTCCAGAAAATATATCAAACAGAAAAAGTATGAATGCACACGAAATAGATTATAAAATTTTTGGTGAAGAAATGCAATTTGTAGAAATTGAGCTAGATCCAGATGAGGGCGTTGTAGCCGAGGCTGGAACTTTTATGATGATGGATGACCAGATTAAAATGAATACGATTTTAGGTG
Source organism: Polaribacter litoreus (assembly GCF_054584775.1). Classification (NCBI taxonomy): domain Bacteria; kingdom Pseudomonadati; phylum Bacteroidota; class Flavobacteriia; order Flavobacteriales; family Flavobacteriaceae; genus Polaribacter; species Polaribacter litoreus. The sequence continues at coordinate 95,062 of NZ_JBTLRD010000011.1, forward strand.
ATGGCTCTAATCAAGAAAAAGGAATTTTAGGAAAAATATTCTCTGCCGGAAAAAGAATTTTAACAGGCGAAAGTTTATTTATGACCGTTTTTACGAATGCCGGAATTGGAAAAAAACAAATTTCATTTGCGTCTCCTTATCCAGGAAAAATAATTCCTATAGATTTAACAGAATTTGGCGGAAAATTTATTTGCCAAAAAGATGCATTTTTATGCGCTGCAAAAGGAGTTTCTATTGGTATTGAATTTTCTAAAAAACTAGGAAGAGGATTGTTTGGTGGAGAAGGTTTTATTATGCAAAAAATGGAAGGTGATGGTTTAGGATTTATTCACGCTGGTGGAACAATGGCAAAAAAGGTTTTGCAGCCAGGTGAAGTTTTAAAAGTAGACACTGGTTGTATTGTTGGTTTTACACAAACTGTTGACTACGATATTGAATTTATTGGCGGTATTAAAAATACTATTTTTGGTGGCGAAGGATTGTTTTTTGCTACTTTAAAAGGACCAGGAACAGTTTATATACAATCGTTACCTTTTAGTAGATTAGCAGGACGTGTTTTGGCCATGGCACCTAAAACTGGCTCTGGAACTAGAGGAGAAGGCAGTGTTTTAGGAGGTTTGGGTAATATGTTAGATGGCGATAATCGTTTTTAGTGCTCAATAATTAAAAATGAGCGGTTAAAAATATTTTGTTAGGTTTTAAAATTTAATTCGACTTAAAATTAAAATTAAGGTTATACTATGAAACAAATTTTTTCAATCAGCATTATATTTTTTATAATTACTACATCTTGTTCTATCAAAAACGAAGATACTCCACAGGAATTTACCTCACTAGATATTGGTATTGATGACGCGTTTGTTAACGAAAACAATGCAGTTAAAATATGGTGCGATTCATTAGCTTATAAAAAAGATGAAAATATACCAGATTGTGCCAATAAAAATTGGGTATTTGTTGAAAACGAACGAAAAATGTTGTTTGGAGGTAATAATTCAAATTGGCATTTTGATATTTCTAATTGGTATTTAGATGAATGTAATTTAAGGCATGGCTTAGGGCGAGAAACCTTTCATGCGTTAATAAATCCTAAATACTATTCTGTTAGTGATGCTCAAAAAGATATTAAGCATTCTTCTAGTTTTAGTGATGATGATAGGTATATAATTGTATTAACAGATACTAAGAGGCCTAAAGCATATTCAATAGAATTATTAACGAAGCATGAAGTTATAAATGAGGTAATTGATGGAGATCCTATAGCTATTGTTTTTTGTTTTTTAGCCGATTTAGGAGCAGTATATTCACGTGTTTACAATAATAAAACATTTACATTTGCACTTTCAGGATATACTTATCGAGAGCCAGATGTTTGGGGTGGAATAGATGGTTTTGTTTTTTGGGATCGTGAAACAGAAAGTTTATGGTGGCCGTTAATTGATAAAGCGGTTTCAGGTAAAATGATGGGAACAGTTATTAAAAAACATAATACGGATAAATGGTTTGAAACAACTTGGGGTGAAATTAAATCATTATATCCTGAAGCTTTATTGCTAAAACCAGGACAAACGATGGATGTGCCTTCTAACTGGCCTCAATATAGTTGTGATGATTTATTAAATTGATAAAATGGCATACAACTTAAATAATTGATGTACTGTTAGCAAAAATGAGCTATTTGTGTTAACGGATTCTTTTTAGGAATTAAAAATTTAAAATTAAGTGTAACTTTAAAACTTAATAGTAAAAAATACTATTTCAACAATTTTATAATTTGTTCTGCCAATTCAAGACCAATTCTTTCTTGAGCTTCTAAAGTTGATGCGCCAATATGTGGAGTTAACGAAATATCTGGATTCATTAATAATTGTACTGCTGGTATTGGTTCTGTTTCATAAACATCTAAACCAGCATACTGTACTTTTCCATTTTCAATGGCATTCATCAAATCTACTTCATTTAAAACACCACCTCTTGCTGTGTTAATGATACCAACACCATCTTTCATTTTTTCAAATTCTTGTGCTGCAATAGTATAATCTTCTTGTAAAGGAATATGTAATGTTATAAAATCACTTTCTTTTAACAACTCTTCTTTATCTGTGGTTAAAATGGTAAACGTAGATTTTTGTCCGTTGAAAAACTCTAAAGTTATAGGAGCACTTTCAACAAGTGGGTCAGTTGCTAATACTTTCATTCCTAAACCAATAGCAATTTTTGCTACTTCTTGCCCAATTTTACCAAAACCAATAATACCTAGTGTTTTTCCTCTTAATTCAACACCCTGAGAATAGGTTCTTTTTAATGCATTAAAACGAGAATCACCTTCTAAAGGCATTTCTCTATTAGAAGAATGTAAAAAACGAACCATACCCAATAAATGTGCAAAAACCAATTCAGCCACAGAGCTAGAAGAAGCAGAAGGTGTATTAATTACTTGTAAACCATTTTCAATTGCATAGTCAACATCAATATTATCCATACCAACACCAGCTCTACCAATAAGTTTTAAAGATGGACAGGCATCAATTAATTCTTGTTGAATTTGAGTTGTGCTTCTTACTAAAATGATATCAATATTGTTTTCGTTAATGTAATTTTCTAGCTGATTTTGAGCTACTTTTACATTTAGTACTTCAAAACCACCTTTTTCTAAAGTGTCAATTCCGCTTTGCGAAAGTCCATCATTTGCTAATATTTTCATCCCATCCCAACCTTCCCTAAGGGAAGGAGTTTTTATTTATTGTTTATTAATTTTTTATTTTTAAGAGTAAGAATTTCTCTCCTTTGGAGAGGTTAGGAGAAGCGTTTCTCAAATTCCTGCATAACATCAACCAAAGCTTGTACACTGTATAAAGGTAACGCATTGTACATACTAGCTCTATAACCACCAACACTTCTATGACCATGTAAACCATTAATGCCAGCTTCTTGCCAAAGTTTGTCAAAAGTTGCTTTGTGAGCTTCATCAACTAAAGTAAATGTAGCGTTCATAGTACTTCTATCTTCTTTTGCTACAATTCCTTTAAATAAAGGATTTCTGTCAATTTCATCATATAAAAGTGTAGCTTTTTTATTGTTGACTTTTTCAATAAAAGAGATTCCACCCAAATCTTTTAACCACTCTAAGGTTAGCATAGAAACATAAACTGCAAAAACAGAAGGAGTGTTAAACATACTGTCTTTATCAATATGTACTTGATAGTTTAACATTGAAGGAATGTGACGTTCAACTTTGCCTAAAATATCCTCTTTAATAACAACTAAAGTTGTGCCTGCAGGACCCATATTTTTCTGAGCTCCTGCATAAATTAAATCAAATTTTTCAAAGTCTAATTGACGTGAAAAAATATCAGAACTCATATCACAAACTAAAGGCACATTTGTTTCAGGGATTTCTTTTAATTGAGTGCCAGCAACAGTGTTGTTACTTGTGTAATGAAAATAATCAACATCTTCAGGAATTGAATATCCTTTAGGTATATAAGAATACCCTTTGTCTTTAGAAGAGGCAACTTCTATCAATTCTCCAAAAGCTTTTGCTTCTTTAATGGCTTTGTCAGACCAAGTTCCTGTATTTAAATAGGCTGCTTTTTTATGCAGTAAATTGTAAGCAACCATTAAAAACTCCATACTAGCACCGCCTTGTAAAAACAACGCTTTGTAGCCTTTATTTTCTAAGCCTAATAACTCTAAGGCTAAAGCACGTGCTTTTTCTATAACAGCAACAAAAGATTTACTTCTATGTGATATTTCTATAAGAGATAAATCGTCATTATTAAAATTGATAATTGCTTCAGATGCTTTTTGCAACACTTCTTGAGGTAAAATACAAGGGCCTGCACTAAAATTATGTTTTTTCATTATTTTGAGTTTCAAAGTTTCAAAGTTTCAAAGTTTTTTTATCAAAAACTAGTAACCATCAACCAAAAATTAATTTATATTTTCGATAAAAATTCTAAGGTATTTACACCATCAGCATAATCTGTTAATTTTGGATGCTGTGTTTGTCCAAAAGCAACTTCGTTTTCTATAAAGTCTTTGGCAACAATACACTGAATTTTTTCTCTTTCTTGATGTAGTTTTATTTTTAAATCGATTTCATTATCATAATATTCATAAAATAATGTAGCAATAGGTGAGGAGTAGCTTTCATCTTCTTTAATCATTAAAAAACCATTTTCAAGTAAATCGAACTCACTCATTAAATACACAGCCTTATTATAATCGTAATTGTTGGCGTATTTTGCGTTATTGATGAGGTCTTTTTTACAATACATCCCATTAAAAAAGGTATCAAATTGATAGTCTTGTGGTACGTAAAGTTTAGCTACACTTCTGCATCCTAATCCAAAATATTGAAAAATATCATCTGATAATTTTTCAAAATCTTCATGAGTTTCTTTGCCATTAATTACAGCTACAGAGTTTCTACTTTTTCTAATAATATTAGGTTTGTTTTTAAAATAATACTCAAAATAACGTGCTGTATTATTGCTTCCTGTAGCAATTACAGCATCAAAATTGGTTAACTTTTCTTCAGTAAACGTTATGTTTCCTTTAAAACTATTTTCTACAAATTCTAAATATTTAGCTAAAAAAGGCAATAAATATTTGTCATTAGAAGATTGTTTTATTAAAACAGAATGGCCAGAAATTAAAACCGATAAAAAATCGTGAAAACCTACTAAAGGTATGTTTCCTGCCATAATAATGGCAACCGTTTTTGGGCTATTATTTTTATCATTTAAGTTACTTGTAAAGGTTTTTAAATTATCTTCTGATAAAGCTATAGACCAACTTTCTAAGGCAAATAAAACATTATCTTTTGTAAACCAAGAGTTGTATTCTTGGGCCAATTTAATTTGATGAAGAAAACCCTCAAAAAAAAGTTCATTGTGCTCTATATTGTCTTTTTTTTCAATTCTTTTATTAGAAAATTGACTTAAAAAAGTGCCTAATTTTACGAAAGCGTTAATTCTATGTTGAATACTACTCATTTATTTTGGATGTAAATGATTTAGGGTTTATTTTTGCAAAAGCAAAGGTACAAAAAGAGAACAGAAATTATGGCGATTATAATAACAGATGAGTGTATAAATTGTGGGGCTTGTGAACCTGAATGTCCAAATACTGCAATTTATGAAGGAGCAGACGATTGGAAATATGCAGATGGTACAGATTTAAGTGGTAATGTGGTTTTACCTAATGGTAAATCAGTTAACGCTGATGAAGACCAAGAACCTATTTCAGACGAAATTTATTACATAGCACCAGACAAATGTACGGAGTGTATGGGCTTTCATGAAGAGCCTCAATGTGCTGCAGTTTGTCCTGTAGATTGTTGTGTGCCAGATGAAGATATTGTTGAAACTGAAGACGAATTGTTAGCAAAACAAGCTTTTATGCATAAAGATTAAAAGATTAATGGAAATATTAACTCAATACAACCACAGCACTATTGCTGTGGTTTTTTTTTGAAAAAAATCTAAAAGTAGTTTTTCAACACAATCACTACATAGTTTATTCCTTACACTTACACTTTACTATTTCAAATGTACTTTCGATATTTTTATTTAAAATAAATCTAAATAAATTTTGAACTACTAAATTTGGTAATTATATTTGCATAAATTATTTTAAATTAATCTAAATAAAATGAAAAAAGCGATATTTTGCATTAGTATTTTGGCAGTTTTGGTTGCGTGTGAGAAGAGTGAAATAGAAATAGATTCTATGGTAATATCTCCTTCTTTAGATGAAGTTATTACAGGAAGTGATTTTAGTAGAGCCAGCAATGGTGCCTACAATAATAATTACATTGATAATTATTCAGCACAATTTACAAGAAATGGTGAATCTACTGTAGATTTTAGCGGACAAACTACGCGTTTAAAGCAAACTTATGCAATTGGTAAAGATTTAATTACAACAAAATCAGTTGCAGAAATACAATTAATGTTTGAAGGAGAAGAAGTTAATGGTAATTTACAAAGTGCAGGTTTTGAGGATGCTTCTTTAAATGGAACAACCAAAATTGTTAGATCTAAAACATCTGCTTCAATTGGTTTATTTAATAAATCTAATAGTATAGGGCAAGGAGCTACTAATGTAAATTTAATAGATAGTTTTATAGAAGGTCATCAAATTGTTATTGATAATTGGTCAACCCAAGTAGCTGCAGGTCAGGCAGGTACTTTTTTAGATTCTGATGGTGCAACAAGATATGTAGATGAAAAAGGTTTTGAAATGGATCAATTGTTTACAAAATCTATGGTGGGTGCTTTAGCGTACGATCAAGCTGTAAATCATTATTTTAATAGATTAGATGATGAAAATGATAACTCTAATACTTATAGAACTGCAAATGACGAAGGTACAGTTGCCAGCGATAAAAATTATACCACTATGGAGCATCATTGGGATGAAGCTTTCGGTTATGTGTATGGTAACATAACCAGCGAAAATTTAATCTATAAATATATTGACAATGTAGATGCCTTAACAAAATTTGCAGGCATAGAAAAAGAAATTTTAGAGGCTTTTGTAAAAGGACGTATAGCAATTGTAGAAAAAAATTATACGGAAAGAGATGCACAAATAGCTATTCTTAGAGAAAAATTATCAACAATAGTTGCAGTAAGAGCAGTTCATTATTTAGGGGGTGGTGCAAAATTGATAGGAACATTAGCTCCAGATGCAGCTCAAAGAGCAGATGCTTTTCATGATATATGTGAAGGATATGGTTTCATTAACAGCCTACGTTACATTGTAGATGCAAATGGGAACAGGTATTTTACAGATGCAGAAGTAGATGGATATTTAAATATTTTAGAGGCTGATAAAGGACTGTGGAGTATTACCTCTGATGAATTAATTGACATGGCAGATACCATTGCTGCTAAAAGTGTTGGTGGATTTTCGTGGACTTATAGTGATGTTGTACCAGAGTAAAAACCTTTAAAGAGATTGCTAACACTATCTCTTTTGTTAGTATATTTGTAATCGTTATTTAGAATAAATAAAAACAAAAAATGAAAAAAATAGTTTATGTGTTTTTAATATCATTAGTTTTTCTAATAGCTTATGCTTGTTCAGAGACTAATATAGATGAAAATATTAATGAAGATGATTTTGATAGAACAACATTAACTGCAAGCTGGGTAAATAACTTATTAAGTCCAGCAATCAATGATTATCAAACAAAAGTTGAAATTTTAAATGATGCAGTAGTTACTTTTACAAATGCACCAAACGCTACTAGTTTAGCCAAAGTAAGAACAGATCTATTTGAAACTGCTAAAGTTTGGCAACATGTAGAGCTCTTTTTCTACGGAACTAGTTTTGCAAGAGATATGAATTCTTATCCAGCAGATTTAGAACGAATTAACACCAACTTAAATAGTACAGTTGACATAAATTTTGATAGAACCTTATTAGATACCACACAAGGTTTACCTGCCTTAGATTATTTAGTAAATGGCTTAGAAACCACAGACGAAGCTCTAGTAGTAAAATATCAAGATGAAAAATATGCAAACTATATAAAAGCTTTAACAGCCAGAATGTTGAGCTTAACAGATAGTATTATTGCTGAACTTGAAATCGAAAAAGATGCTAATATCAATAGTGTAGATAATACCATTAGCTCTTATTTTAGCATTCAAGTTAATGATTATGTACAATATACTGAAAAGAATTTTAGAGAAAAAAAGATAGCAACACCATCTGGAACGAGAAACAGACAAGCTAATATTTCTGTAAATCCAAGTCCAGAATTTGTGGAATCTTTGTACAGCCCAGAAAATTCAAAAGCATTGTATTTAGAAGCTTATGACGCCATTCAAGATTTTTATTATGGTAGAAATTATAGTACAAATGCAAATACAGTTGGCCTACAAGAATATCTAGAATTTTTAGGTACAACAATTATGGTTGATGGTACTGATATTTCTTTAAACGATTACATAGAAACGCTGTTTGATAATATAGATGCAGCAAACAACAACATAGGCAACAATTTTTTTGAGCAAACTCAAGATTATAACCCAAATTTTGATGCTGTTTTTGATGCCATTCAAGAATTTGTAATAGCAGTAAAGGGTAATGTAATCAATGCCTTTAACCTAACCATTGATTTTGTAGATAGCGATGGTGACTAAACAATTGATTACAAACTATTTTAATACAAAAACAAGAGCGGCTTCTTTGGCCGCTTTTCGTATATTATTTGGTTTGTTAATGTTATTTAGTTTAACTCGCTTTTTAGTTAAAGGTTGGGTATACGATTTTTATATCGCACCAAAACTCCATTTTAAATATTATGGTTTTTCTTGGGTTACCACTTGGGGAGAATATACTTATATTTTATTTGGCATTGCAATTTTAGCTTGCATAGGTATTATTTTAGGGTTCAAATATCGATTGGCAATCGTACTCTTTTTTTTATCATTCACTTATATCGAATTGATCGATAAAACCACCTATTTAAATCACTATTACTTTATTAGTATTTTAAGTTTCTTACTTTGTTTTTTACCATTAAACGCAACTTTTTCTGTTGATGCTTATCGTAAAAATAAATCTTATAAAAACGTACCTGCTTGGATGGTAGATAGCATAAAACTATTACTCGGCATCGTATATTTTTACGCTGGTTTGGCCAAACTAAATTCAGATTGGTTGTTAAGAGCGCAGCCTTTAAAAATATGGCTATCAACAAAAACCGATTTGCCTGTAATTGGTAAATTTATGAATGATACTTGGTTTCATTATGCTATGAGCTGGAGTGGTGCTTTATACGATTTAACGATTCCTTTTTTATTACTGATTAAAAAAACAAGACCTTTTGCTTTCTTCTTAGTAGTTGTTTTTCATGTGTTTACTAGAGTTTTGTTCAATATTGGTGTATTCCCTTATATAATGATAGTGGCTACTTTAATTTTTTTTGACAGTAGTTTTCACGAAAAATTTTTAAAAGGAATAGCCAAGGTTTTATCAATACAAAAAAAAGTTTTGTCTGTTTCTACAGTATTTCAACCAAATTATAAAAGAGTTGTATTAAGTGTTTTAAGTATCTTTTTTTTAATTCAATTTACTTTTCCTTTTCGTTATACATTATATCCAGACGAATTGTTTTGGACAGAAGAGGGCTATCGATTTTCATGGCGAGTTATGTTGATGGAAAAAGCAGGATTTACCACTTTTAGGATTAAAAATTATACTACCGGAAATAGTTTTACGGTTACAGACGATTATTTTTTAAACTCTTTTCAAAAAAAACAAATGCAAACGCAACCCGATTTTATTCTGGAATATGCACATTATTTAGGAAATCATTACAAAAAAGAGTTAAGAGAAGAAAATATTGGAGTTTTTGCAGAAGGTTATATATCTGTAAATGGTAGAATTGGCAAACCATTTATAGACCCTACAATAGATTTATTGACAGTACATAATAGTTTTAAACATAAAAATTGGATTCTACCATTTAACGATGAAATTAAAGGTTTATAGTTTTTTTATCATATTTTACTTAGTATCATTAACAATATTTTCTCAAAATTATTCAGCAATTGTTTATGATAACGAAACCCAAAAACCCATTGAAGGTGTTGAGGTTTACACAAAAGAAGGTTTTTTTATTGGGTATACGAATGCATTGGGAGTTGTTAATTTGTCTCAATTAAAAGTAGATAAAAGATACCGCTTGCTATTTTTTAGTTTTAATTATAAGACCTTAGAAATAGATGTTTTATTAAAAAATAAAAGCAAATACAACGTATCATTAATTTCTCTTGGAGAAACTTTATCCGAAGTTATTATTAGCGTAAAAAAGAAAGAAGCATTTGGGTTAACTGCACTAAAGCCAGTAGAAGGAACGCATATTTATGCAGGTAAAAAGTCTGAGGTTATTTTATTAAATCAAGAGTTAATTAACAAATCTACCAATAATGCAAGGCAGGTTTTTGCAAAAGTAGCAGGTTTAAATATCTACGATAGTAATGATGGTGGTTTGCAGTTAAATATTGGTGGTAGAGGTTTAGACCCTAATAGAACAGCCAATTTTAATACACGCCAAAATGATTATGATATTAGTGCAGATGTTTTGGGCTATCCAGAGAGTTATTACACACCACCCACTGAAGCTTTAAGTCAAATTCAGGTAATTCGTGGTGCAGCATCTTTACAGTATGGAACCCAATTTGGAGGTTTAGTGAATTTCAAATTCAATAAACCCAGTAAAAAATCAATAGAATTTATTATCAGAAATACATTCGGTTCTTTTGGGACACTCACAAATTTTACCTCATTATCTGGTACAAAAAACAAATTGAGTTATTATGCTTTTTATAATGGAAAAAAAGGAGATGGTTTTCGCCCAAATTCTGGTTTTAATGCCAATAATTTTTATGGTTATTTGGCGTATGATTTTAATGATAAAACAAGTGTTAGTGTAGATTATACAAACTATTATTATTTAGCACAACAAGCAGGTGGTTTATCTGATGTACAATTTTTAGAAAATCCAACTCAGAGCTACAGAACTAGAAACTGGTTTGCAGTAGATTGGAAACTATTTAACCTAAAATTAAACCATGAGTTTTCTAAAAATACAAACGGAACATTAAGCTTTTTTGCCTTAAATGCATCGCGAAAAGCAATTGGTTTTAGAACAAATCCTTTAGATGAAAACGCCAATATTTTTGATGTAAATAGCGATGAAGTTGATGAATTTGGCAATTTTGACTTTGAAAGAGATGTTATTTTAGGCGATTTTAAAAATTTCGGAGCTGAAGCTAGAATAATTACCAAGTATAATATCAAAAACCAACAGTCTGTTTTGTTATTAGGTAGTAAGTTTTACAAAGCAAATAATACCTCTCAACAAGGGCCTGGTAGTAAAAATACAGACGCAGATTTTACAATTTACACGAATGATTTTCCGTTTTATCCCAACCAAAATCAATTTAAATTTCCCAATTTAAACGTAGCTGTTTTTGGTGAAAATATATTTAATATCACCAATTCATTTTCCATAACCCCAGGTTTTCGTTTTGAATATATAAAAACAGAATCTATAGGCTCTTTTTTAAATATTCCTGATTTACAAGGTAGTAACCCGAATATCAATTTTATAGAAGATAACAACTTATTAGAACGTAATTTTGTGTTGTTAGGGGTTGGTATTAGCTATAAACCTAAACCGTATTTAGAATCTTACTTTAATTTTTCACAAAATTATAGATCGGTAACTTTTTCCGATATTAGAACTGTTAATCCTTCTTTTGTTGTAGATCCATCAATTCAAGATGAAACAGGATATACCTTAGATATCGGTATTAGAGGGCGTGTTAAAAAAATAGTATCTTATGATGTAAATCTGTTTACCTTGTTGTACGATAACAGAATTGGTCAGGCATTTAGTACAGAAGCTCCTTACAGAGCACAATGGGTAAGAGGCAATATTGGAAAAGCTACCATTGCTGGCTTAGAATCTTTAGTACAATGGAATCTTAAAGAATCATTTTTTAAAGAAAGTAAACAGTTAAAACTTGATATTTTTTCGAACCTAGCTTTAACAACATCGCAATACAATAGTAGTGTTTCTAAAAGTATAGATGGTAACAAGGTAGAATTTATTCCTGAAGTAAACTTAAAAACAGGTTTTTCTTTTGGTTACAAGAATTTTTTAACTGCTTTTCAGTATTCATATTTGTCTGAGCAATTTACAGATGCTACGAACTCAGCATATAATCCGCTAAACAACAATCGAGTAGATGGTGCCATTCCTGCCTATCATATTATGGATTTATCAATGTCTTTTACCTTTACCAAAAATATTAAATTAGAATCCGGATTTAATAATTTGTTAAATAATTCTTATTTTACAAGAAGAGCAACTGGTTATCCAGGTCCAGGTATTATTCCTGCTGAGCCAAGAAGTTTTTATACCACACTACAGTTAAAATTTTAGTTTTATTGATTAAAACAAAAGCTATAACCGAAAATTTATTTATATTCATTTTAAATAAAACTTTTTTGTTGTAAGTACTTTGATTAAAGGCTATTGTAATGTAATTTTAAATAAAAAATTAATTTAAATATGTTACAACCAGTAAATATTCAACAAAAATTAATTGATCAACGCAAAAAAAATAAAAATCCAGAACAAATTTTGGCCTGGGTAAATGATATTTTTGATGAAGTAGATACACAATACAACTCAGTTTTTGAGCGTTTATCTAACTCTCCAATCCATAGAAATATCAACACTTTTAATATAGATAAAGTAGACCGAAACGCAATTTTTCATATTTCTGAAATAAAGAAAATTTGTATTGATTATAGATTGCGTTTTTTAGATACTCAATTCTTTAAAGGAGATTATCCAGCAGAAGTTGTATCTAAAATCAACAAAATAGAAGAAGAACATAACACCATTTTAGATGGTTTTAAAATCATAGCTCCATCAAAGCTATTTCATCTAAAAAAAGCAGATGATCCTTTGTTATTTGCGCCAATGGGAAACGGATTTTATTATCTAATTCATAAATGGGGTACTGATGTTAGCCCTTATAGAAAACTAAAATATTGGTCTATAAAAAATATTGAAAATTTAGCAATATCACTTGCTATAATCAGTATAATTTTTACTGCTATTTCGTATCCTTTCTTTTTTACAAAGCCAGCTTCATTTGGTTATTTGCTGATGTTGTTTATGTTTTATTTTAAAGGAGCAGTAGGTATGGTATTTATTTTTTGTGGAAGCTCTGGTAAAAATTTCAGTGAATATTCTTGGCAAAGTCAATACGATAAAATTAGCTAATCATGTAAAAAAAAGCAGGTGTAAATTAAAATAAATGCTTAATCTGCTAAAAGTCATTTTTTAATTGTAAATTTGCACGCAATTATATCTTAATTGCAAAATGATAGCACACCAAAATAAAATCTTAGGAGAAGGCTTAACGTATGATGATGTACTTTTAGTTCCCGCTTTTTCACAAGTACTTCCTAGAGAAGTTCGAATTTCAACAAAATTTACCAGAAATATTACTATTAATGTACCTATAGTATCAGCAGCTATGGATACTGTTACAGAGTCTGCTTTGGCTATAGCCATGGCAAGAGAGGGAGGTATTGGCGTTTTACATAAAAACATGACAATTGAGCAACAAGCTCAAGAAGTTAGAAAAGTAAAACGTGCAGAAAGTGGTATGATACTAGACCCTGTTACTTTACCGTTAACAGCAATAGTTGCAGATGCTAAAAATAATATGCGAGAACACAGCATAGGTGGTATTCCTGTAGTTGATGATAATGGTAAACTAAAAGGTATTGTTACCAATAGAGATTTGCGATTTGAACATGACAATACAAGACCAATTGTAGAGGTAATGACGAGTGAAAATTTAATTACTGCAGGTGTGGGTACTTCTTTAAAAGATGCAGAATTAATTCTTCAAAATCATAAAATTGAAAAATTACTAATTGTTGATGAAGATTATATTTTAAAAGGATTAATTACATTTAGAGATATTACAAAAGTTACTCAAAAACCAATAGCAAATAAAGATAGTTATGGTAGATTAAGAGTTGCAGCAGCTTTAGGTGTTACAGGTGATGCAGTAGACAGAGCAGAAGCATTGGTAAATGCTGGTGTAGATGCTGTAATTATAGATACAGCTCATGGTCATACAGAGGGGGTTGTAAAGGTGTTAAAAGCGGTTAAAGAAAAATTCACAAACTTAGATGTTGTAGTTGGTAATATTGCTACACCAGAAGCTGCACAGTATTTAGTAGCTGCTGGTGCAGATGCTGTTAAAGTAGGTATTGGGCCTGGTTCTATTTGTACAACAAGAGTTGTAGCTGGTGTAGGCTTCCCTCAGTTTTCTGCAGTTTTAGAAGTAGCAAATGCTATTAAAGGCAGTGGAGTTCCTGTAATTGCAGATGGTGGAATTCGTTATACAGGAGATATTCCAAAGGCAATTGCTGCAGGTGCAGATTGTGTAATGTTGGGCTCTTTATTAGCAGGTACAAAAGAATCTCCTGGAGAAACTATTATTTATGAAGGAAGAAAATTTAAATCGTATAGAGGAATGGGTTCTGTTTCAGCCATGAAACAAGGTTCTAAAGATCGATATTTTCAAGACGTTGAAGACGATATTAAAAAATTAGTGCCAGAAGGTATTGAGGGTAGAGTACCGTATAAAGGAGAACTTTTTGAAAGTATTCATCAGTTTATTGGTGGTTTGCGTGCAGGTATGGGGTATTGTGGAGCTAAAGATATTGAAACCTTAAAAGAAACAGGCCAGTTTGTTAGAATTACTGCTAGTGGTATTAATGAAAGCCATCCTCATGATGTAGCTATTACAAAAGAATCACCCAATTACAGTAGAAGGTAATTTGTAAAAATTGCTATAGAATAAGAAAGAACAAATAAAATAATGAATACTCAAAACTTTGTAAACTTTAAGCAAGTAAGAGGCTTAGGAGATATGCTTTCAGATACCTTTAAATTTTTAAAGTCTGAGTGGCAACCTTTTTTTATTACCATAATAAAAATAGCTATTGTACCTGTAATCATAGCAATTGCTGCAGCAATTTATTTTTTAATTGAGTCAAGTTATTTTTATTCAGGGGTTCTTAATTTTAATCAAAATGAGCCTGATTTCAATTTTAATTTCTCTAGTATCTTTCTACCGCTATTAGCAATTGTATTTTCGTACATAATTGCTTATGCTCTGGTAACAGTTACTTCTTTATCATATATAAAATCTTATATAAAAAATAAAGGGGTAGTAAATTACGAAGAAATACAAACAGATACAAAAAAACAATTTTGGCCTTATGTAGGTTTGTTTTTTTTAGCAGGTCTTATCATTTTAGTAGGAACTTTATTTTGTTTCTTACCAGGTATTTATTTTTGGGTGGTTTTAAGCTTATCAATTCCTATACTGATATATCAAAACAAAGGGGTTGCAGATTCAATTAGTGATGCTTTTACCTTAATTAAAGATAATTGGTGGGAAACATTTGGAATTTTAATAGTAGTTCAAATTCTAATAGGAATTACCAGTTTCTTTGTTGAGTTACCTATAAGCTTGTATCAAGGAATAGATATGACAGCATTACTTGAGGATGAAAACCCAGCAGAACTTTTCGAATATTTCAGAGATCCTATTTATTTAATTTTATTAGGTTTCTCTTATTTGGTAAAATTTGTGTTATACATCATTTCTACAATCGTTACCGTATTTATTTATTTTGATATTAGAGAGCAAAAAAATCCCACACCAAATGTTGATGCTATCGATGAAATAGGAACGACCTAAAGGATATTTAAAAATATTTTAAATGATTTTTAATAGCTTTTTAAAATCATCAATAATAAAATTAGCATTATCAAGAGTTTGATCTAAAACTACTGGGTTTTTATAACCAATAACAAAAATACCAGCATCGTTTGCAGCTTTTATTCCGTTGTCAGAATCTTCGATAACAATACAGTTTTCTTTGGGTGTTTTTCCTAAAACAGCCGCTTTTTCAAAAATCTCAGGATGAGGTTTAGAAGCAGTTAAATCTGCACCACTAATTTTAGCCATAAAATACTGATGTAAATTAAAACGATCAAATACTCTATTAATGTTTACCATTGCTGATGATGATGCCAAAATTAACGTGATTCCTTTGTTATAAAAATGCTTAATAAGATCTTCTACTCCGTTTACCAATTGTAAATTCGGGTCATTTTCAAAAAAATTAACATACCTAGCTCTTTTATTTAAAACCAAATCTTCAGGATTTTCATCTAAATTAAAATGATTTACCAATTTTTGAAAAGCATTTATAGTTGATGAGCCAGTAAACGTTTTATACAGTGCTTCAGAAACAGCTACACCAAGCATATTAAAAGTTTCATAATAAGCTTTTTTATGAATTTCTTCAGAATCTATGATAACGCCATCCATATCAAAAATAACGCATTGTAATGTATCAGGTATTTTCACTTACAGAATAAATTTTATAGCTTTTATTAAATTTTCGATAATTATATACAAAAGTAAGCAAGCCGTAATCGATATAACAATAAAAGATAAAATTCTTTCTTTAGATTTTGGTTTGTTCAGTTTTTTTAACGACCTAATAAATCCTTTAATAGATATAACTATGGCAACTAAAGATAAGAAACCAATAAAGGTAGAAATGATATAAAAATTTTCATTCGTAAATTGATAGCTTAAAACGCTAATAAGTACTAGTAAAGAAATAGTAGCTAAAGTAAATTTGTACTTAAAATCTTTGTTAAATTTAATTTTTTTCATCTTGGGGGAAGTTTTATGAATTATTCTATAAATTTAGCAATTATTTCTGGGGTAGGTATCATACAACTTTCTTTTTTACCAAACCATTTGTATCTATTTGCTGCAATAAAATCATAAATGTAATCTCTAAAAGTTTCGGGTAGTAAAAATCCAATTTGAGTAATGTTCCAAATACCACCAAAATCTTTCATAATATGCAAAGCAGCAGTAGACTTAATATCATAGGAAACACCAGGATCATATAAAATTATAGAGTCTATTTTACTGAGGTTGATATTTAATTGCGAGGCTATTTTTTTACCCGTTTTAGATTGTAAAGAAGCAAATAAAAATGTGTTTTTTTTGTCGTATTTAATTACTTCTAACACAGCTTTATTGCAAAGATTGCATACACCATCAAAAAGAATAAGCTTTTTATGTTCAGGAATATCAATCATTTTTTATCATTATAAAGTAAAAAACAAAATTACATTATCTTTTTTTAAAATTCATGTAACATTTTAGTTTTACAGACGTCTTATGGTTGTATTTAAGTATCTGCTGTGGCTTTTAACATAATATTAATAATCGCAATCAATAGCATTGAATACTTTAGTGTAAAAATTAACCAAACTCATGATTCGAATAGAAAAACTTCACAAATCTTATCCGATAGGAAAAGATTCTTTACACGTATTAAAAGGAATTGATTTACATATAAAAGAGGGCGAGTTTGTTTCTATTATGGGGTCCTCAGGTTCTGGAAAATCTACCTTGTTAAATATTGTTGGTTTATTAGATATTCACGATGAAGGTGAATATTATTTAAATGGCCAGCTGATTAAAGATATGAACGAGAAAAAGGCTGCCCTTTTACGAAATAAATTTTTAGGTTTTATATTTCAGTCTTTTAATTTAATCTCTTACAAAACTGCCTTAGAAAATGTGGCCTTACCTTTGTATTATAAAGGCATGAATAGAAAAGAGCGATTAAAAGTAGCTCTAGAATATTTAGAAAAAGTAGGCTTAAAAGATTGGGCAAATCATTTGCCAAATGAGTTGTCTGGGGGGCAAAAACAACGTGTAGCCATTGCAAGAGCTTTAGTTACCAATCCAAAAGTAGTTTTAGCAGATGAGCCAACAGGAGCTTTAGATTCTACAACAACAGATAATGTAATGGATTTGTTAAAAGATATTAATGATGAAGGAATGACCGTTTTTGTAATTACACATGAAGAAGAAGTTGCAGAGCAAACCAAAAGAATTGTACGTTTAAAAGATGGCGTAATAATTAGTGATGAATTAACCAAAGCTTCTAAAGCAGTCTAGTTATGTTTGATATAGATCGTTGGAGAGAAATTTTTCAAAGCATTAATAAAAACCGATTGCGTTCTGTAATGTCTGGTTTTACAGTAGCTTTTGCTATTTTGCTTTTTACATTATTATTTGGTATTTCAAACGGACTTGGAAATTTTTTCAAAACAGCTTTTGCAGATGATGCTAAAAACTCAATGTTTGTTAGAGTTTGGAGAACAACAAAACCATATAAAGGGTTGCAATCAGGAAGAGCAGTTCAGTTAAAAAATGACGATTATAATTTTGTGTCAGACAAATATGCTAGTAAAATTCAATACCAATCTGCAAGAATCTATAAAAACTTTGTAATAAAATATAAAAATGAAGCGAGTTCTTATAGTGTAATGGCTGTAAACCCAGATCATCAATTTTTAGAAAAAACAATTATTAATGAAGGCAGGTATTTAAATGAACGAGACATTAAACAAAAATCTAAAGTAATAGTTATTGGTAGATTAATTAAAAAGGATTTATTTGGTGAAAAACCAGCTTTAAATAAAAGAGTAAACGTAAACGGAAGTTCTTTTCTAATTATTGGTGTTTTTTCTGATGATGGAGGAGATAATGAAGAAAGAAAAGCATTTATGCCCTTAACTACTGCACAAAATATGTATGGCAATAATGATTATATAAGTCAGATAGCTTTAGGATATAACCCCAAATTAAGTACAGATGCTGCTATTGCTTTTGGAAACAAAATGGAGCGTGATTTACGTAAAAAGATGAACATTCATCCAGACGATCAAAGTGCACTTTCTGTTAGAAATATGGCAGAAGCAAATAAATTTGTGAGTACTGTTTCATTTGCTTTGTTTATTATAATTATTTTTATTGGTTCTGGAACTTTAATAGCAGGTATTATTGGAATCTCTAATATTATGATTTTTGTAATTAAAGAAAGAACAAAAGAGTTTGGAATTAGAAAAGCCTTAGGAGCAAAACCATCATCAATTGTTGGTATGGTTGTGCAAGAGTCTGTCTTAATAACTACTATTGCCGGTTATGCAGGTTTAACTCTGGGAACTTATCTTTTAAGTTTAATTGGTAATAGTTTAGAAGAAAAATATTTTATAAAAGACCCAAGCGTTAGTTCAGGATTAGTAATTGGAGCAACCATTGTTTTAATTGTATCTGGATTAATTGCAGGATATTTACCTGCAAAAAGAGCAGCAAATATTAAACCTATAGAAGCCTTAAGAGCAGATTAATTATGAAATTTTTATTCGATTCAGATACTTGGCAAGAAATTTACGGAAGTATTCGTAAAAATAAAGTAAGAACAGCAATTACAATTATTGGTGTTCTCTGGGGGATTTTTTTATTAGTTGTTTTACTTGGTTCAGCAAGAGGTTTAGAAAATAGTTTTAATAAGTTATTCGGAAATTTTGCAACCAACAGTGTTTTTGTTTGGACGCAATCTACAGATACTCCTTTTAAAGGTTTTCAAAAAGGAAGAAGGTTTCGTTTAACAATGAATGATATTGAGGTTTTAAAAACTGAATATTCCAATGAAATAAGACTATTGGCACCAAGAAATCAAACAAATAATTTAATTATAAAAGATTTTAAATCTGGCGATTTTAGAGTAAGTGGCGATTATCCTGTATTAGATCAAATTCAGAAAAAACAGTTATTATATGGTCGTTTTTTAAATGAAAATGATATTTTAAATACCGCAAAAGTTGCAGTGATATCTGAAGATATGTACAAGCAATTATTCGAAATCGATGAAATGCCAATTGGGCAATACATTAAAATAAATAACATTGGTTATCAGGTAATTGGGGTTTATGAACCATCAACTACAGTAAATTTTGATGGTGATTGTGCTTACATTCCTTTTACAACATTTAAAAAAGTGTATAACACAGCCAATAATGTAGATTGGATGATGATTACTGCAAACCAAGGAACTGATATTGAGCAAATGGAAACAGATGTTATTCAGACTTTAAAAGGTTTACATAAAGTACATCCAGATGATGAAAGGGCTTTTGGAAGTGTCAATTTAGGGAAAGAAATAGGGAAAGTGACAGGCTTTTTAACAGGAATGCAATTTTTAACTTGGTTTGTAGGTATTGCAACTTTAATTGCAGGGGTTTTTGCAATTGGTAATATTTTACTAATTACAGTGAAAGAAAGAACGCAAGAAATAGGAATTCGACGAGCTCTAGGAGCTACTCCAAAAAGTATTCGTCAACAAATTATATTAGAATCTGTTTTTTTAACAACCATTGCAGGTATGTTAGGAATTATTTTTGGAAGTTTTATTTTATTTTTAATTGACATGGCAATTGGACATGGAGATGATGCAGTTTTAATAAACCCAACCGTAAACATTCCAATTATTTTAGTAGCCTTTGTCACGTTAATTATATTAGGAACTTTAATAGGATTAATTCCTGCACACATGGCAACAGTAGTAAGACCAATAGAAGCATTAAGAGAAGAATAAAATCAATCACAATTAACTAAATCATGAGTAAAAAAGCAAAAATTATTTTAATTATCATAGCAATATTATTTGTTGTTGCATTAGTTTGGTTCGGAAAAAAGAACAAAAAAAGTATTGTAGAATACGAAACCGAAACACCTTTTAAAACTACAATTGTTAAAAAAACAGTGGCAACTGGTATTGTAACACCTTTGGAAGAAATTGAAATTAAGCCGCAAATAACAGGTATTATTGATAAAATTTTGTTAACAGAAGGTGCAAAGGTTACCAAAGGAGATTTAATTGCTATGGTAAGAGTTGTACCAAACGAACAATCGTTAATTAGTGCTAAAGGTAGGGTTGATAATATTAAATTAAATGTAGACAACGCAGAAATTGCTTTTAAAAGAAACAAAAATTTATTTGATAAAGGGGTTATTTCTAAGCAAGAATTTGAACGTTTTGAATTAACATATAATCAGGCAAAGCAAGATTTACGAAATGCTCAAAACGATTATGTTATAATTAAAAGAGGTTCTGCAGCATCTGGAGGCGCTGCCAACACTAATATTATGGCACAAATGTCTGGAACAATTTTAGAGATTCCTGTAAAAGAAGGAGATCAAGTAATACAGGCAAACAATTTTAATGCAGGTACAACAATTGCTTCAATTGCAGATATGAGTAAGATGATTTTTGAAGGAAAAGTAGATGAATCTGAAGTTGGTAAACTAGTAAGTGGTTCAGATATTGAAGTTTCTATTGGTGCTATTGAAGGCGTAAAGTTTCCTGCAAAATTAAATTTTATTGCACCAAAAGGAACCGAAGAAGGTGGTGCAGTGCAATTTAAAATAAAAGCTGATGTTTCTTTAGATGATAAGTATTTTATTAGAGCTGGTTACAGTGCAAATGCAGATATTGTTTTAGAAAAAAAAGACAGTGTTTTATCTGTAAAAGAAGCCGTTTTAAGATTCGATAAAGATTCAGAAGAGCCTTATGTAGAGGTAAAACAAGAAGATGGAACTTTTAAAAAGGTAACCTTAAAACTAGGGACTTCAGATGGTGTAAATGTTGAAGTTTTAGAAGGGGTAAAAGAAGAAGATGAAATTAAAATTTGGAATAAGGCTTCTAAAGATGATAAGAAAATTGAGAATAAGTAAGCTTATTATTATCACATAATTAAAAAAAAGGAACTCAAATTTGAGTTCTTTTTTTTTGTTTAAAAAACGTAAACTCAACTCCACCAAACTAAAAATATCTTTTCTATGACACCACTTGGTAATTTTAACCAACACAAAGGAGAAAATTGTCGCGCCAAATAATCAGAAGAAAGTTCTTTAAAACGCTCATAGTTTAACCAGTTTACATTTTGATGAGGTATAACCAACCAGTCTTTTTTATTGGGGATATAAAACTTGGCATCAGAAAAAAAAGATAATTGTTTTTTGTTGATGAAAAATCCAGCAATACAATTGGTATTTAAAATTTTTAAGGGCATGTTTCTATCTGTAAATGGTACAAATATTTGGGCTTTAAAAAACACTTGTTGTGCTATTTCTTTAGCATTTAAATTGATACTTTTTAAATACATTTTGCATTCATCTGTATAGAGTAGAGGCAGTTGTTTGTCTTTTAACTTTTTTAGTTTTTCAATTAAAGCATCTTTTCTGTTAGGGCCAATACAATGGTCAATTTCAGTTTTACCAACGTTTTTATCAATTAAGTAAAATTTGTAGATAATCTCTAAATGAATTATAGATTTGTCTTTTTTTAAAATACAATCCAATTCTCCTAAAGTTCTTTTTTGTTGCTGAATCTGAATATTTTCGCATAAAATAGAAATATCTTTTTCTTGGGTTAATTGATAAGAGACAAAACGCTCTATATATTTACCCAATCTTAACTTTTCATCAATTTCAATATTTATTTTTTTTGCTACATTTTTAATCTCAAATTGATATAAATCAAAAACAACATCCTTTTTCCACAAACTTGGTGTTTGCAAAAATCCTTCATACCTGCGTTTAATGTCTTTTGTTTTTTGATGCATTTCAAATTCGAAGTTACAAATCTATTTTGTAACTTGAACTTTTAAAATCCTTATTAATGCAGATAGAAAAATCGACGTTTCAATTTTTAAAAGATTTACAAAAAAATAATAATAGAGATTGGTTTACAGATCATAAATCCATTTATGCAGAGGCACAGCAAAATGCCAAAGCGGTTTTTGCTGCTGTACATCATAACTTAGAAATGCATGACGAAATTGAAAAATCTAAAATGATGCGTATTTATAGAGATGTTCGGTTTTCTAAAGATAAAACACCTTATAAAGCGCATTTTGCAAATTCATATTCTAGATTAGGCAAAGAATTACGAGGAGGCTATTTTTTAAGAATTAGACCTGGAGAATCTTTTTTAGCTGGCGGATTTTGGGAACCAAATAAAGAGGATTTATTTAGGATTCGTAAAGAAATTGAGATGGATGCATCCGAAATTAGAGGAATTTTAAAAGATCCAAACTATAAAAAACATTTTGGAAATAAATTTGAAAGTTTTGGCGAATTAAAAACTGCGCCAAGAGGCTTTGATAAGGAACATCCAGACGTAGATTTATTGCGTAAAAAAGGTTTTATTGCCACAAAAAATTTTACTGATAAAGAAGTGTTGTCGTCAAATTTTGTAGATCTGGTTGATGATAGTTTTAAAGCGTTAAGACCTTTTTTTGATTTGTTTAGCGATATTTTAACCACAAATTTAAATGGAGAACGGATTTAAAAAAATACATAATACTTAAAAAGCTTATTGAAATTGATTTCAATAAGCTTTTTACTTTTTTTAGTTATCCAATTTAATTTAATTAGACCTTCTGCTAGTTTTTATGTCTTTTACAGTCCTTTTTACAGATGGCTTGCGTAAATCTTGCTTTCTCTCTGTAGAGGTAGTTCTTTTTCTAACTTCATTTTTCTTAATTGATTTTCTTTGAGAACTTCTAACATTTCTATCTGAAGATAACCTCTTATTTGCATCGTTTTTTCGATATACGTGGTTACTTTGTCTTCTAGAAACTGAGCTGTTGTTTCCTCTTAGAGTTGCAGATTTTCTTCTTTTTATAATTTTACTTCTATTTCCAATTCTAGCATTAGGTTTGGCCCTGTAATAAAAGAAATTACGGTCTTCTCTTATTTGTACATAATTTCTTCTAAAAGCGTTATCTCTAAAAAAAACATCATTATAACCAAATACATCACCAAAATTTATATTAAATCTAATGCCATTATCATAATAGAAATTTCTTACATTTCCTTGAAAAATAGGATATCCCCATCTGTCATATCGCACTCTTAAATCGCCTACATTGGTTAATCTATTTCTAAAGTAGTTTAAGCGAATGTTTCCAATTCTAGTAACATTACCTCTAAAATCATATCGTAAACGTACGTTGCCAATTCTCTGAATTCTACCTCTAAAATCTCTAACTATTCTTACTCTTCTATTGTTGGTATTTATATCAAAATCAAAATCACCATTGGTAAAAACAAAAAATTCAATTCCTCGTTCAAAGAAGTTAACAGCGTTATTATAAGCATAATAATTTACCCCAAATCTGTTCGATACATTTTCGCTTTTTTTAGCTTCAACAGTAGAAACCATCAAAAACATTGCTAATACTATTAGTACACCTTTTTTCATAATATTTGGTTTAAAGGGTTTGGCCTACTCTAATTGCTTTTCGGCTTTCGCATTTGTTATACTAATTTCAAAGAACGTGCCAAAAATTACCTTAATAATAAATAGGTTTAATTTAATAAGGTGTAATGTACTTGTAATTAAGTGTTTAAGTTTTATTTTTGTTTTTTTATAAATAAGGGAGTTTCTTCGTTAATATTTTTTATAAATTACGACTGATGAATAAAATAACGTTAAATGATCAATGCCATTGTAAAAAACTTAGAAAAAGGAATCAAACTATTAAATACAATTACTGATGAGCAATACTCTAATACAACAATACTGCCTTATTCTTCAAGTATAGGTTGCCATACGCGTCATATTTTAGATGTGTTTTCTTGTATTTTAGATGGGTTTTCAGAGCGCAATATCGATCTTACCAAACGTAAAAGAAATGAGAGTGTGGAATTAAATACAGCAAATGGTATTGCTTATTATGAAGCTATAATTCATCAAATAGATAAAATTTCTATACAAGATTTAAATATTCAAGTTAATGTTATTGACGATTTAGGCTTAGGAAAAGAACAAGCTACTTATACGCTTGGTGCAATTTTAATGCAGGCACAAAGTCATGCCATTCATCATTTTGCAAGTATTGGTTATATTATTTATCAATTAGGGATTGAGCTGCCTGAATCTGATTTTGGGTACAATCCTACAACACCGAATAAAAACTTAAAAGCTTCATAAGTTACTAAGATCAAGTCTCTATAAAAAAATTGTTTACTCAAATTATTTACGTTTAAAACAATATTTTTTTTTATGTTGAATCACATACATTTCTTTACTATTAGAAGGATGTATAAATTTAAATGCAATTTTCATATTAAAGTTAATATCATTTATGACAAAATAATCCTCGAATTCTTTGTTTCCATCTGCATCATATCTAGCAATCAAATAGGTAAGGTTGTTCATTTGCTTTTCAATCACAAACCATGCACCACTTCCAATTCCACCTAGCCAAGAACCTTTTTTTGTTTCAAATTTTTGGGTATTGGGTAGTTCAGTGCCAATTAAATTTAATGCTGTATCAAACGTATTAAAAAATGATGCCTTGTATTCTTTAAGAATCGATCTATTTTTATAAAGTGTTACTTTTTGATGCTGTACTTTGTATATATTTTTTGAAGTTGAACCCTTAATCACATTGCCAATTGGACTTGGTGTAAAAAGATTAGAGTTTTTTAAACGCCATTTTATTTTTTTATGATTGGTAGATGCAATGATAGTATCTGCAACAAAACGAGCACAATTTGTACCTTTTTTTATAAAAGCGCCATAAGGCAGCTCTTTTAGATCAATTAAATTTTCTATAAAATGTAAAGCTTCAGAATAGTTAATTTGATTATTTGTACCTGCAATTAGTCTTCCAGAACCGTGTGTTTTTTCTGGATGGTTTTCAATCCACAGTAAAATTTCTTCGAGATTTAGAAGTTCGTTGTGCTTAAAATCAGCATTTACTTTAACCTGTAACTCAGGGTCTGTTGTTGCAGATCTTGTTCTTCCAAATCCATTAGAGGTGATGTATCTGCCAAAATCAAAATATTTAATTTCAGAACAATTTTTTTTGATGAGTAACAAAGCTGAGTGCCCAGCTTGTATGGCATGTTTGCTACCAATACCAATTTTTGGCCAAAACTTACTAGAAAATTCTCTATATGCAGGTCTTACCACTGTATCTGGATAAGATAAAATAATGATTATGCCATCATTTTTCGAGGTAATTGTGCTCAATGAATTTTAATCTTTATTAAAAATTGCTTTTTGAAGTATACCAAATGTTTTGAACGCAAAATACACTGTAAAAAGTACAAGCAAACAACCTAAAGCAAAAAGTATATAAGCAAAGTATATTTTCGGAGCCTCAGTAAAGTTATCTATGGCTTTAAAACTCATGGTGATGACAATAGGAGAGGCAATAAATAAAAGAATTAGAATCCCTAAACGAATTAAAGCCTTACCCAGTAAATTAGTGTCTGTACTCATTATTTATAGTTTTCAATAGCATTTCTAACATTTCCGAATTCGTTCAATAACTCACCCGCTTTTTTTAAGTCGATATGTAATTCTTTAGCTAACATTTTTTGGCCTCTTTCTACCAATTTATTGTTAGATAGTTGCATATCTACCATTTTATTTCCTTTAATTTTACCTAATTGAATCATAGTTGCAGTTGATAGCATATTTAGTACTAATTTTTGAGCTGTACCCGCTTTCATTCTAGAGCTTCCTGTTACAAACTCAGGCCCAACAATTACCTCAATAGGATATTGTGCGGTTTTAGAAAGCGGACTGTTTGTATTGCAAGAAATACTACCTGTACTAATGTTATTTTGATTGCATTTTTCTAAGGCCGAAATTACATATGGTGTTGTGCCAGAAGCTGCAATGCCTACAACAACATCTTTATCAGAAATTTGATGATCTTGTAAATCTAACCAACCTTGGTTTTTAGAATCTTCAGCAAACTCAACTGCTTTTCGAATTGCAATATCTCCACCAGCAATTAAACCAACAACCAATTCATGAGGCACACCAAAAGTTGGCGGACATTCAGAAGCATCCACAATACCTAATCTACCAGAAGTTCCTGCACCAATATAAAAAAGGCGTCCACCATTTTTTAGTCTTTCAACAATTTTAGTTGTTAAAATTTCAATTTGTGGCAATGCTTTTTCTACGGCTAAAGGAACTGTTTTATCCTCAGTATTAATATTAATTAATAATTCAGAAACTGTCATTTTCTCTAAATGATTGTACTTGGAATCTTGTTCAGTAGTTTTGGTAAAACTCATAGATTAACAACTTAATTTTAAATATTTATTATTTGAGTTTATCCGAATTCAATAAAAATACGGCATTGGCCATAAATAATTTTCCGTTTTCCCAAAAAGAACGGAATAAAGGATTGTCTACCATATAAACAATGCTTCCTCTTCCTTTTCTTTCTTCACCAAATAATAAGGTTTCTGGTAATTTTTCAAGAACATTTTTTCCTGCAAAACCAGAAATACTTGGGGCAGTATCTGTTAAATAAGCCACGTTTCCATTTGGTAAATAACTATATGCACTACTGCTTCTTTTTAAAGTAAAATATGCATCAGTATAACCAAAAGCTAATGGATGTGTATTATCTACCTTACTTTTAAAAATAGCGCCAGCAATTAAATTATTGGCATTTTCTCTTTCTTGTGCTGCATAAGGAGTCATATTTGGTTCATCATCACTTTTATCTTTAGTATCTTTTCTTTTTAATGAAAAACCTTTTTTGCCAGCAAAAGAGTTTAAAGCGCCACCAATAGCAATTAGTGTTCCTCCAGAACGCGTCCAACTGCTTAACTTTTCTAAAGTGCTTTTATTTAAAATGCTACTGTAATATCCATTTGGTAAAATAATTACATCATAATTCGAAAAATTAACCCTACTAAAATAATCAGAATCGATAATAGTTATTGGGTATTGTAACTCGGTTTCAAAGAAATGCCAAATTTCACCAAAACTTAAAGACGATGTACCTTCACCAGAAAGTAAAGCTACTTTTTGTTTATGGATTGGTTTTACAGAATACGAACCAAAATCTACACCAGCATCAGAAAAACCTGTAGAAGTTGTAGTAAGTTGACGCATATTTTTATCCGCAATTTGTTTCAGTTTTTCATCAAAATTTGTACTTCTATTGTCATTTCTTAAAATGATTAATGAACCCCTTTCAAAAGAAACTCCATTGGTTGTAAAAGGTTTTTCTGAGAAACGAGGTACAATATTGTTTTTTAATAAATCCGCTAAAAAAGTAGCATCATTTAAACTATTCCATTTTGCAATGTAAGCATAGGCAGTTTTATCAATAGTATTTTCAATATTTATTTTTTCGTTTTTAGAAGTTGAAGAAACTTTTGATGTTGAAGCAATTGCCTTAAAACCATGCGCATAAGGTATAGACCATGCAGTAATATCATAGGTTAAAGAATCTAGTATTTTTACTTTAGGTTCAAACAATACGTTTACCATTTTTCCTTTTGGTTGATTGGTGTGCACTACTAAATCTGAAGTGTTTACGTTCAATTTACCTTCTTTTTGTGTTTCGTAGATATAGCCTTTTACGGTTCCGTTTTCAGCATTTTCATAACTAATTTCATGCTTGTCTAGTAAATCTTTTAAACGATTTATTTTATCATGATTGTCGTTCTTTACAACAAAGCTTTTGTATTTTAAATCAGTATTATCAAAATATTTTTTAAACTCGCTATTTAATTTTTCAGCATTTTTGCTAGACATTTCTACAGTAGAAAGCCCTGTTGTTTTATGATGAATTGCTCTATCTCTAAGTGTTAAAATTTCACCTTCATCAGTTTCTATTGCTAAACCAGCTCTTCCATGGCCAGCTTGTTCGTACGTCATACCAATGGCGCCCATAAAAGTTGGGTAAGTGTCTCCATAACTTGGGTACAATAAATCAAAACTTTCTTTTGTAAAATACAACCATCCCTCTTTATCAAAATATTTTGCGTGGTTTTTGCCAATTTCGGTTTGAAAATCGCGTTGCCAATCTGTAATAATTTCGTGAAAAGGTGCAGCAGCAGGCGCAAAATAATAAGGACTATTAATGCCTTGTTCATGAAAATCTACATGAACGTGTGGCATCCATTTGTTGTAAATTTTAATTCTTTGTTGGCTTTCTATTTGAGTTGCCCAAGCCCAATCTCTATTCAAATCAAATAAATAATGGTTTGGTCTTCCTCCAGGCCAAGGTTCGTTATGTTCTTTGGCATCTTGGCCAATATCATGAGGTGTACTTTTTACTTGATTGTACCAGTTGACATATCTGTCTCGTCCATCAGGATTTATACAAGGGTCTAAAATTACCACTGTATTTTCTAACCAAGCTTTTTTGCTGGTAACCAACTCGTATAAAGTTAACATGGCTGCTTCTGTACTCGATGCTTCATTACCATGTACATTATAACTTAACCAAACAATGGCTTTTTTATTTTCTAAATTTTCTGATAAAATTCCTGTTTGAGAAAGATTTGCTTTTCTAATCTTTTCTAAATTAGCTATATTTTCTTGTGATGAAATATAAGTTACATACAAAGGTCTATGTTCGTTCGTTTCACCATATTTTTCTAATTGAACATTGGCTAATTGGTTGCTTATATATTTAAAATAGTCCACAACTTTATGATGTCTTGTAAAACGAGTACCAATTTCATAACCTAAAAACGAAGAGGGAGATTGAATTTCTTGAGCAATTAGAGTACTAAAAGTAAAAAATGCGATGATTAAAAGCGATTTGATTTTCATTGAAAAGAATTTGAATTTCATCAAAAGTAAGTAATAAAAGTCATTATTTAAAGTAGATAAAAGTGAACATCGTTAAAAAAATGTTAGTTTGATTTTCAATTATCAACAGAATTTAAAATAGTTGTATTTTTATCAAAAATTAAACAAGTTTTTATGAATTCTACATCAGCAGCTGATTGTTGTAAAAAATGTGTTATTGTTTTATGAAAGTAACACAAATCCCTTTTCAAAAAACAGGTTTTTTTTCTAAAACAATGTTAGATTATCTAGAGAAAAACCCAAAGATAAATCCATTTTATAATAATTTTCCAGATTTCGAAGGTTTTCAAAAGCAGATTGCAGAAAAACAAACATCATTTTCTGAAATGTCTAGATTGGTTTTAGCTGATGCTATAAAAAATCAATATGATTCTTTTAAAGTATCAGAGAAAACAGCAACAAATATTTCTTTATTAAAAAAAGAGAATACTTTTACCATAACTACTGGCCATCAGTTAAATTTATTTACTGGGCCATTATATTTTCTATATAAAATAATTTCTGCCATCAACTTAGCAGAAGAATTATCTGTGAAATTTCCCAATCAGAATTTTGTACCTGTGTATTGGATGGCTACAGAAGATCATGATTTTGATGAAATCAATTATTTTAATTTTGATGGAAAAAAAGTAACTTGGAACAGAAAAGATGGTGGAGCAGTAGGTCGTTTTTCAACAGAAGGTTTAGATGCTGTTTTTGAGGTGTTTTCAGAACATTTAGGTAACTCTAAAAATGCGCAATATTTAAAAAAACTATTTGTAGATGGATATTTGAAACATCATAATTTGGCAGATGCTACTCGTTTTATTGCTAATGAATTATTTGCAAAATATGGTTTGGTAATTGTTGATGGTGATGATGCAAAACTAAAAGAATTATTTATTCCTTTTGTAAAAGATGAATTAGACCATGGTACTTCTTTTAAAACAGTTTCTAAAACTATAGAACGCTTAGAAGAAACTTATAAAATTCAGGTAAACCCAAGAGAAATAAACCTTTTTTATTTGGGTGATGATTTTAGAGAACGTATTATTTTTGAAAACAATCTGTATAAGGTCAACAACACTAAAATAGCTTTTTCTAAGGATGAAATTTTTAAGGAATTGGATAATAATCCAAAAGCATTTTCGCCAAATGTAGTTATGAGGCCTTTGTATCAAGAGGTAATTTTACCTAATTTATGTTATATTGGTGGAGGAGGAGAACAGGCGTATTGGTTAGAATTACAAGATTATTTTAATAAAGTAAATGTTCCTTTCCCCATTTTATTGTTGCGTAATTCTGTGCAAGTAGTATCAGAAAAACAAGCTAAGAAACTATCTAAATTAGATATTTCTTTAGAAGAAATATTTTTAAATCAGTTTGATTTAATCAGTAAAAAAGTAACTGAAAATACAGCCATTGAAACCAATTTTTCTGAGAAAATAGAATTTTTAAAAAATCAATTTTCAGATTTAAAAGAAGTTGCTTCAAAAACTGATATTACGTTTCTAAATGCAGTAAATGCGCAAGAACGTAAACAAATAAAAGGTTTAGAAAAATTAGAAAAACGCTTGTTAAAAGCAGAAAAGAAAAGGCAAGCAGATTTGGTAGAAAGAATAACTAAATTACAAAACGAGTTATTACCTTATCAAAGTTTAGAAGAACGCCAACGTAATTTTTCTGAATATTATTTAGAATATGGTGCTACTTTTATTGATGTATTAAAGGAA
Organism: Polaribacter litoreus; assembly: GCF_054584775.1. Taxonomy (NCBI): domain Bacteria; kingdom Pseudomonadati; phylum Bacteroidota; class Flavobacteriia; order Flavobacteriales; family Flavobacteriaceae; genus Polaribacter; species Polaribacter litoreus. The sequence goes on from NZ_JBTLRD010000011.1 coordinate 125,946, forward strand.
TCCTTAAAACCTTTGGATTTGCAATTTACAATACTTGAACTATAATGAAAGACAAAGGACTACATCCTAAAAACAAGTTTAATAAAGGTTATAATTTTGAGGAATTAACTCAAAATAATCCTTCTTTAAAAGATTTTATAATTACAAATAAACACAATAATGTAACTATTGATTTTTCGAATCCAAAAGCGGTAAAAGAACTCAATAAAGCTTTATTATTTTCTTTTGATCAAATTTCTATTTGGGATTTTCCAAATGACAATTTGTGTCCGCCAATTCCAGGACGTTTAGATTATATTCATCATTTAAGCGATTTAATTTCATCCGAAGAAAAACAGATTACCATTTTAGATATTGGTACAGGTGCAACTTGTATTTACCCACTTTTAGGGGTTGCAGCATACAATTGGAGTTTTGTTGCTACAGATATTGATTTAGACTCTTTAGATACTGCACAAGATATTATTGACGATAATCATTTTGATGATAAAATAGAACTACGCCAACAATTTGATGAACAGCATATTTTAAAAGGCGTTTTAGAAGATGAAGATGCTTTTTCGGCTACGATGTGTAATCCACCTTTTTACAAATCTGCAGAAGAAGCTAGAGGCGCAAACAGAAGAAAAACAAAAAATTTAGGCAATAATGCTGTTAGAAATTTTTCAGGAAATAACAATGAATTGTGGTATGTAGGTGGCGAAAAAGCGTTTTTACACAATTATTTATATGAAAGTTCGCTTTACCCAACAAAGAGCAAATGGTTTACCAGTTTGGTTTCTAAAAAAGAAAATGTAGAAAGTTTGCAAAAATCTTCTGAAAAATTAGGTGTTAAGCAGTTTAAAGTGATTCCTATGCAACAAGGCAATAAAGTTACTCGTATAGTTTGTTGGCAATATTAATAAGCCCTTTTTAATTTCCCCAAAGTGGAAAAATACTCTTTTGGTTTGGCTATAAGTTTTGTGTACCTTAATGATAAACAATATCATCAATCTTAAATTTTTTACAAACAAAATGTAAAATGCAGTATACCAACATGTGCACAAAAAGTAAACATAAGAAGGCATACAAAGGAACGCCAAAAATTTGGTACGGCCAATAATACGTCCACACACCAAGTTCTATTGTGATAATTTCTCCAAAAGCGGGTAAAATTAATGCGAGTATAACAGCTAAAACAATTTTGTTTTTTTGACTTTTATACTTTAAAAGAGGAATTAAATTTCGTTCTAATTTGTAGAGGTAATGAAAAGCCAACATCCAAGCAAAAGGCACCCACATTGGTATTGCTCTAGTTACTTTGTGATACTCCCAATAGCCATTTGCAACACCCCAAGTTTCACCTACAACACCTCCGAAACCAGTTAATAGCATTCCTACCAACAATAACCAATTTTTATTCGTTTTAGGTTTTATAATTTCTTTATAAACGTTATGAATAATTTTTAGAATTAAAATACCCGCAATTACAATATCATATTCTTTTAAAAAACCAATAAAAACGCCTGCTACTACAAGTTTTAATAGTGCTTTTACAATCTCTTTAGAAAACTCTTTAATGTCTGAAATCAATTTTTAAATTTAAAATATCAAAAATAAAAAAAACCGAAACAAATTGCTTCGGTTTTATAAATGTATTTCGTAAAATTATAGGTTAGGAATAGTTAATTCTTGACCAGGATGTATTACATCTGGATTTTTTAAAATGTTTGTGTTTGCTTCAAAAATAGCAGTGTATTTCATTGCATCACCATAGTAATGTTTTGCAATTTTTCCTAAGGTTTCTCCTTTTTCAACAGTATGTGTTGCGTATATTGAAGTATCTGCAACTTTTATATCTGCCATAATATCAGAAGGATTTTCTCCTCCTATTTTTTTTATTTCATCCCAAAGAAGATTTTTTTCGTATTGATTTTTAGCAACACCAGAAACATGTAATACCCCATTTTCTTCTTTTACATCACCTTCTTTAATTTCTAATTGTTGTCCTAAATCTAGAACGCTTTGATATTTTGCTTTCATTTTATTTTTGATTTTTTATTTGTTAACATATTCTAGTAATTATCTTACCGTTTTTTCATCATCTACATAGTAACCTTGTTGAGTAAGATCTCCATCAACTTCACCAGCTAATTTTTCTTTTCGTCTTCTTAGATAAATTTCTTCATAATCTTGAGTATAATGTGGAGAGGTAACCACATTTAAATCGAATTTAATAGTTGTAAATACATCCTTTTCTGTATTGGCAACAATGGTTATATAAAACTCAACGTAGCCAATATTTTTGGCGCTATCATAATCTAAAGTGATGAAACCAAAATCATCTTTACCAATTGAACCTGTTGGATAATCGATTTCGATACAACCGCAAGAAGCTTGTACATCATAAATAATTAAGGGTTCATTACCACGATTGTACAATTTATATTCAGCAGTTAGCTCTGAACCTCGTAAAATAGGGTAGTAGTGACGTTCTGGATTTTCAATTTCCATTTTCGTTTTTCTAACCGTATTTATATCTGGCTTTCTAATGTCACAAGCACTAAAAGAAAGTGCTAGTAAAATAAGTAATATTATATTTTTCATTGTTGTAAATTTAATCATTTTTTAATTAAATATAATTTCATCACAAGCCATTGCATTTTTACCTGTTGTAATATGTTTTGTTATTTTGATGATAAAACTATCTGGTAACTGCATATCATCCAGTTTTTTAGGGAGCTCAATTGATGTTTCTTTTGTACTTAATGGTATTGAGCTAGATGGCAACTTTAATGCTTTTATTAGATTATAATCTGTATCTAAAATTTCTATAGCACTAGGATAATAAATGTTGTGTTTTACATCTTGTAAAAAAGAAAATGTTATTTTTTCTGCTTTTGCAATTCCTTTTTTATCAATTTTTAAGACCAAATCATCTATAGAACTGATGTGCCAATTGGTATTGTAATCTTGCAAACCAAAAGCGCCATCATTTAAAGATTGTGTATCTGTATAATCTTCATCTAATTGAGATAGGACTTCGAACTTTTTTTTATAAAAATAGTGTTTTCTTTTATGATGTTTGTAAATCGATTTTCTCCAACTATCTATATAATCTTCAATTTTATATTTTCTTTCGTTGTAAGTTTTAAGTCCTGCTGATCTGCTATAATTGGATAAATTATCTAACAATGTACTGATTTCGTTTTTTACAATAATTTGTCGCTCACTGTTTAAAATTCCATATCCATAACTTCCCAAACCATAATCTCTCATAATTTCTAATTTTAGAAATGTAAGAGCTGTAGCTAATTTTAAATATTCTTGATCGAATTTGTTATTTTCTGTATGCGTATCAAACTCATTATAGAAATCAAAAAAAACTTTAGGATCTAAATATTTTTTTACAGTTTCATCAATACCACTATAAATACTCAGTTCTTTGTTGCTTACTAAAAAAGCTTCATCAATAAAAGTGAAATAATTGCTTAGCAGATTTGCCAATTTTTTAGAATATTTTTTGGAAAAATACAATGCTATTTCATCATCTACATTTATATCAACATCCCACAAAAGTTTGGCAAAAATAGTAGCTTTACAATTCTGGAAAGTGCTATAATTGTATTCGCTACCATGTAAAAAAACACCATTTACACCAAGTTTTTTATATAATTTTAAATTTTTCTGTGTGGTTTTTAAAGTGGGGTAAATATCAAAATAATTGTCAAAATTTACAGTATAATCCCATATATAAACGTTATTAACATATGTTTTCCACTTTTTTATATCGCTATTAAATTGTTTGAAATATTTGGTATCTTCTATAGGAATTCCTTTTTGAATGTTTATTGTACTGTAAAAAATACCTGTGTTATTTTCTGCATCAAACCTTGGTATATTTTTTACGGTTACATAAGCAGTAGTAAAAAACGTTGACTTTTTATTATTTTGAGCCAATTTGTTTAAAAAGCTAAACACAGCAGGAGCAGCATCTTTAGTGGTATTACCAACAGCTTTACAAGTACTGCAGGTACAAACGATATTGTTATCATTTGGTAAAATCATGTATTTGTTAAGCGCATGATCACTATCGTATATTTTATTTACGCTTTTATTTACATAATTAAACAAATCATTACTGGTAAAACAAAATTGATTTTTTACTCTTTTATTACCCACTTTTGCATACACAGTTTCTGGCAATGTATACTCTTTTAGAATTTTAGGGAGATTATGTCCCCAAATACCCCATTCTAATTCTAAATAATTGGTTTTATTCCAGGCTCTAAATTCTGGATTAAAATTAGGAGTGTAATAAGGTTCTCTATATTCAAAATTAGGAGATTCGCATCTACTAAAACGTTCTGGAACTATAATTTCTGAGTCAAATTGTGGTAATTGCTCATTGCCATTTGGGTAATGAAGGTTTGTGTAGTGTTTAAAGAAATCACTTATTCCGTAAAATAAATTTTGTGTTGATGAGCCTTGGATGGTTATGTTACCCGATTTTCGATAAATACAAAAATTTTCTTTTTGTGTTGGGTTTATCCTTAACAAAATATAAGTATAGTTTTTATTTAAACCATTACTTCTTTCAATTTTTAAAGTTTCGCCAGTTGCAGCTTTAAACTTACTATTAAAATCTGTGGCTGCTGCAGTAACCAACTTATCAGCAGCTAGCGGAATATTTATTTTAGGTACTATTTTTTCTGTTTTAGAAAACAATATTACTTTGGTTTGAGCACAAGTGGTTAGGCTTAAAAAAAATATAGTGATAAATATGCATTTTTTAAACATCATAAAGTTAACGAATTAAAAACTTTAAAATTTTGTAATAATAGAAACCGCTAAATTGTATTGGTTGATAAAAAGTAATGCGTTACTATCTGTAATTGGGCTTTTAAAGTTTATCCAAGATCCATTAACCAACAACATAGTTCTTGGCGAAATGTTATGGCCATATCCAGCACCAACAAGAACGTTAGAAAAATCAAGAAAGGCTGCAGCACCTTCTGGTAATTGGTCATTAAAAGGAGCGCTACCAAATGAAGCTATAAAACTTACATAATCTCCTTTAGTATTTACATTTATTCGTGTTTGTGTGGCAAAGTTAAAATAAGTAAAAGCATCATCTCTCATCAAAGATACTTTTGCATTTAACCAGACATCTTCCCATGTTTTAGAAGCGCCAAGATTTAACGCAATGAAACTGATATCATTTTGTAAGTACGAATACCGAATTCCTGCTTGCGCTTGGTAACCATTATCAAGTCCTTTGTATGCGTTACCATACAAAATAAATTTTGGAAAAAATTGACTACCAAACAATACACCAACATCAGCATAAAGAGTGGGGTTAAATATTCTTGAATAATTAACACCTGCTTGTACACCAACACCAGATCTTCTTGCAGCGTAATTAACTGCGGCACCAAAAGTATTTTTTTCATCATATCTATAATTATACGCTATACTGGCTAAAGAAGTGCTAAAAGCCAAAGAGTCTGAATTGGCTTGAGTGTAAGTAGCAGCTAATTTATTTTTAAGTTTGGCAGCTTTGAGGGTTTCTAAAGCTTCGTTCCATTTTTGTTTTTCAAAAGGATCATCAATTTCTCTAAATTGTTGATAATAATAAGCAGAGTCGTATTGTTTCATCAATTCAAATACCAAACCTTTTTTATATTTTAAAAAATTATCATTAGGATATTTTTCAATTTTTTGGTTGATGATTTCTAGAGCTTCATCATTTGGTTTTTGAATGATGTATAAATTAACCATTCTTTGTAATGCGTAATTTTCTGATGGATTTAAAGAGTCTGAAAGGTGATAATCTGCTATAGCTTCTTCAATATTGCCTTCGTCTTCATTATTTCTTGCTCTGTACCATAAAACTTCAGCTAGGGAATTCTTAATTTTTCTATCGTATTTATAGACAGTTTCTAAAGAATCTAATACAGCAATAGCTTCATCATATTGTTTGTTTTGAGCCAATAAACTAGAAAGTTTAATTTTAAAATTTTTATTATTGGGATAAAAACTTAATGCACTTTTGTTGTAATTGATTCCTTTAGGATAATCAGGAATAGCAGAAGAGGCATTTATGGCTAAATCTAATAATTCTTTGTTGTTGTTTTCTCTTGTTAAACCATCTTCAATAACCTCTAATGCTTTTTCATAACGTTGTATTTTCATTAAATACCTTGCATATTCTACGGTTTGGCCAACATATATTCTTGGATATTTTTCACTCAAAGGATAGCTTTGTTCTAAACCTCTTGTAATATTTAAAGCATCTTCATACAACTCCATTTTTGCATATAAAGAAGATTTTCTTAATAAATGATCTGGGTTATCAGGTTCTAAACCAATAAGTTTATCTACTTGGTCTGTGGCCTCATCATATTGCCCTAATTCTAAGTAAATCCCAAAAATTTGTTGTTCAGCTTCTTTTGTAAAATCTGGAGAAGACACTAAATCTTGAAATATTTCTAGAGCTAAATCAAACTGTCTATTTTGTATATAGGTTTTAGCTCTATCGTACATAATTAAATTATAATCATAACTAATATCTGCATCATTAGGGTATTTTTCATGTAATTTAATTACCTCTTTTTCAAATCTTTCTTTGTCTTTTATAGGTCTGTATAATTCTTTGAGTTGAACTTGAAGTTTTTTATTATTCGGACTTCTTTTAATACCTTTTTTAAGAAAATATTCAGCATCACCATCATAACCTTTTCCCATTGCTTTAGAAACTACATAATTTTGTGACTCTGAATTTCCGTTTTGTTCTAATAATTTTTTATTGATTTCGTAAGGATCATTATATTCGTTAAAACTTGCAGATTGCTGCATTAAATAAGGTAAGTTTTTAGCGTGAATTTGAGGAAATTTGTCTTTAGGAACATTATTTTCGTTTTTTATGAATGCAATGGCTTCTTCATGTCTTCCTAAATCTTCTAATAAACCGATTTTCTTTTCAATTAACTCTTGGTCGTACTTTAATTCTAACAAGGCTCTATTTGTAAACTGTAATGCGTATTCAGGGTTTCCTTTAAGCATTTCATTTCTAATAACACCTATATATGCATCTTTGTTGGTAGGGTCATTGTCAATTACAGTTTTATAAATTTTATTGGCATCATCGTAGTTTTTTTCAGCAATGGCATTATTTCCATCATTTAGCATGATGTAGTTGTATTGATTTTTAATTTCAGTATCATCAGGATAAATTTGATATAGCCTCATTAAAGCTCTTTCAGCTTCTTCAAAATTTCCCATTTCTTGATAAATAAGAATTTTTCTTTTCCAAAAACCTCGACTGTATGGTGTTATTTCTAACAATTCATTTAAAAAACAAATTGCATCAGAATATCTTTTTGTGGTTTGTTCTATTGTAACTAAATATTTAAGAACATCAATATCTTTTCTACGTCTTTCGTATACTTGTTTTAAAACATATCTAGCAGTATCGTATCTACCTAGTTCTAAGTTAGATTTTCCTAAAAGTGTCTTTAAATCTAAATCATTAGGTGCCAGTTGCAGCCCTCTCCAACTCATTTTTGCTGCACGTGTAAAGTTTTGTTCTGCAATATCTTTTTTTGCTTCTTCAAAATATAGATCGGAAGATTCGTACTCGTCTTGAGCATAAAATGTATATTGTGATAAAAAAATCGCAATAAGTATTAAAATGGACTTATTTATTTTCATAAAAAGTAACTTATGTTTTTATAGGCTCAAAATCTGTGCCTGAATTTTTATTCTTTTTCAGTTTTTCGAAAATATTTGTTTTTTTTTCGCCAGAATTGTTTGATGAATTACCACCATTATTATTATCGTTGTTATTACCATCAGATTTTTTCTTTTTCTCATCTTCATTATCAAATCCTTGTCTAGTCATTGTTCCCCAAGCCAATTCTCGAGAGGTAATATAACTAAAATAGCCTTTTAAAGAAAAAAACATTATCATTGGATGATAAATAATGGGTTCTATAAATGCGGTAATAAATAGAGAAAGTACCTCTCTTGTGGTATTGTAGTACTTAAATGTCATTTGATCCCAAATAATTACAATTGATGAAATCATTATGGCAAATGTGTAGGAATACAGCAGTATTAATGGTGCAAAGTTCCAGTTTACGTAACCATAAAAAAGTAAAAATATAGAAAATAAAATTCCGAATGCTTCTATAATAGGAGCTAGAAATTCAAATATAAAAATATATGGGAAAGTAATTAACCCCAGTCTTTTATAACTTGGGTTGAATAATATTTTTCTATGATCACTAAACATTTGAAATAATCCACTGGCCCATCTTGTACGCTGTCTACTTAATATTTGAATGTTTGGTGGGCCTTCTGTCCAACAACAAGATAATGGAATGTAACCAATTTTATAATCCAATTTGTTATTCATCATGTGGGCAGCCATTCTTGTTAACATATCCATATCTTCTGCATGAGAATCTGCTCCATACCCACCTGCTTTAATAGCGATATCTTTATCAAACATACCTAAACCACCAGAAACGTTTGGTACTGAATTAATTAACTCCCATCCCATTTTTCCTAGTAAATAAGACCTGATGTATTCTAATTCTTGAAAACGCGGTATTAATGCTTTTGGAGGTCTTACTCTGGTAATAATCCCTTCTTCAATTTCACAATTGTTAGACATTCTAAGTGTTGCACCTACAGCAATTACTGTAGTTTTAGAACTTAGAATTGGCTTAATCATTTTTGTAAGCGTATTTCTTGCCAAAATACAATCTACATCTGTGTTAAGGTAGTAAGGAAATACTGAAGCATTTAAACCTGCATTAAAGGCATCTGCTTTTGTACCTCCATTTTCTTTATCGATAACAGTTAAGATATCGTACTTTGGGTTTTGAGATTTAAATGTTCTTTTATAAGGTTTGGTTTTTATTTTTTCAACATAAGCAAAAGGAGCCTCAACTAGATCGAATTCTTCAATTAATAAATCTAATGTTTTGTCTTTACTACCATCATTTACAATAATCACCTCAAAGAGTGGATAGTTTAGTGTTAATAGTGATTTTACATTAACAATAATAGTTTTTTCTTCGTTGTAAGCGGGTGCAATTACAGATATTCCTGGTGCTAGTTCAGAGCTTAGTAACTCTTCATCATCTATATCTGTATTATAACTTTTATATCTATTGATTGCTATGAAAGAAAATATAGCTAAAATTATGTAACTTAAAATTAGAGAAGTTGCATAAAAAAATATAAAATACTCATAAATAGTTACAAAAATTTCAAACATCTATTTGTATTTAATTAAAGGGGTTTCTATGTGTTTTAAAATGATTTGATCAAAACCTTTTAATGTATCTTTTAAATTTTGAAAAGCTATTTTACCTTCGTAGCTGTAATTTAGGATAGCTTCTGCAATAATTTTTTTAGTATCAATATTATTAGAATCTTGAAAAACACTCTCTAAAAAGTTTAATGATTTCCCTGTATTAAACTTTTTAATTGTTTTTATGATAGCCACTTGGCATATTTCTGGCTCTGTATAATATCTGTCAATTAATTCTTGTTCTGTTTCTGTAATATTTAATTCTCCTAAGGTTAAAATTGCTTCGGCTCTTACCAGCTCATTATCGTCTTCTAATTTTTCGATTAAAATTTCGTCAATACCTTTTTGTTGAAAATAACCAACCATTTTAATCAGAAATACTACAAGAGAATCATTTTTAGAATAGTTGATCCATTTTCCTAAACCTTCTAGATTACCTCTTTCTTTTTGTAGTTGCAGGTATTGCATCAATTCAATTTCATCCCATTTACTTAGATTTCTATCAAATTCATCAAAAAATCGATAAGGGTCGTTAGAGCTTAATGCAAGGTGAGAGTTTCTTGCTTCACTACGAATCATTTTATTTTTACTGTAGGCATATCTTAAAATTTTGGAATCAAATTTATTTAAATCCAATACAAACGCCTCTTGGAAAGCATCAATTTTTTCACTATTAGAACGAGAATCAAATTTGCGTTCTAAGTGCTCAACTATTCCTAGGGCGCTAATGATTAATGGATATTTTTCTGATTCTCTGTCATCATTTTTAAAATCAACTAAAATACTAACAGCGATGTCTAAAGACTCTCTATTTACCTCGTCTACAATATCCTCAAACTGGGTAAAAATTTCTTGTTCAGTGTAGTTTTTTTCAGTAAATAGAATATTATCAAATAACTTAATGATTTCAGGAACACTATTTTTTAGTGTTTTCTGCAATCTATTATGTCTTCTTCTTATTGTGTAAATTGTTATCATTAGTGCTATTGTAGCTATGATAAACACCATTGTTAATACAATAGTTATTTGAATAATAAGAGGAAACGTCTTTATCTTATAGATAAAGGAAAGAAACCACTCAACGAAACCCATTTATTTAATTTAAATTTTAATTAATCGTTAAAGTGAGGGATTTTAATAATTGTAACGTTAACAAAAGTAATGAAAATTACATTTTTACATCTTTTTTTTCTTTCAAATAGCAGTATTTATAGGTGAATTACTTCATCGTAAGCATCAGCAACAGCCTCCATAACAGCTTCGCTCATTGTTGGGTGTGGATGAATTGTTTTTAATACTTCATGACCTGTAGTTTCTAACTTACGTCCTAGAACTGCTTCAGCAATCATATCTGTAACTCCAGCACCTATCATATGGCAACCTAACCACTCACCATACTTGGCGTCAAAAATTACCTTTACAAAACCATCTGGTGTACCAGCTGCTTTTGCTTTACCAGAAGCTGAGAATGGAAATTTACCAACTTTTAATTCGTAACCAGCTTCTTTTGCTTTGGCTTCAGTTAAACCTACAGATGCAATTTCTGGGGTAGCGTAAGTACAACCAGGTACATTACCATAATCGATTGGTTCTGTATGTAAACCCGCTATTTTTTCTACACAAGTTATTCCTTCTGCAGAAGCAACGTGTGCTAAAGCTTGGCCAGGAACAACATCGCCAATAGCATAATAACCAGGTATGTTTGTTTGGTAATAATCGTTAACTAAAATTTTATCTCTATCAACAATAATACCTACATCTTCTAAACCAATATTTTCGATGTTCGATTTAATACCCACAGCAGATAATAAAATATCAGCTTCTAAAGTTTCTTCTCCTTTTTTAGTTTTTACAGTAGCAACAACTCCATCACCAGAAGTATCTACAGATTCTACAGAAGAATTTGTCATTACTTTTATACCCGCTTTTTTAATAGAGCGTTCGAATTGTTTAGAAATATCGATATCTTCTACAGGCACAATGTTTGGCATATATTCTACAATAGTAACTTCTGTACCCATTGCATTGTAAAAATGTGCAAACTCTACACCAATAGCTCCAGAACCTACAACAATCATAGATTTTGGTTGTTCAGGTAAGGTCATAGCTTTTCTATAACCAATAACTTTTTTACCATCTTGTGGTAAGCTTGGTAATTCTCTAGAGCGAGCACCAGTAGCAATTATAATATGATCTGCTGCATATTCTGTAACAGTACCATCTTCTGCAGTAACATCTACTTTTTTACCGTTTTTAATTTTACCAAAACCGTTAATTACATCAATTTTATTTTTTTTCATTAAGAACTGAACACCTTTGCTCATTCCTTCTGCAACACCTCTACTACGTTTAATTACGGCATCAAAATCTTTATCAAAAGCTTCTACTTTTAATCCATATTGATCTACATGTTTTAAATAATCATAAACTTGAGCAGATTTTAATAATGCTTTTGTAGGGATACATCCCCAGTTTAAACATATACCACCTAAAGATTCTTTTTCTACAATTGCAACTTTAAAGCCTAATTGAGATGCTCTAATTCCTGTTACATAACCTCCAGGTCCACTTCCGATAATAATGATGTCGTATTTCATGAAATATTCTATTTTTATATAAAAATCAAATTTTACGCTAATATAAATTAAAAAATCAGCCCAAATTTAATTATAATTCGAAATCTGTTCAAATTATTAGTTCATATATTTTAAAAATAATGAATTTAATTTATTTGAAGTATTTTTTTAACAATTTACATTCTATTAGGTACTTTAATTCCTAATAATGAAAATGATTGTTGTATAGTGTCTGCTACTTTTTTTGCCAACTGAACTCTGAATATTTTTTTATCTTGATGCTCTTCTCCAAGGATAGAAACATTTTGATAAAAAGAGTTAAATTCCTTAACCAAATCATACGTGTAGTTTGCAATAACTGCTGGTGAATAATTTGCAGCAGCTTGCTGTACAGTTTCAGGAAATAACTCTAATTGTTTTAATAATTCTTTCTCTTTTTCGTGCAAGTTAATAGTAACTGGTTTTGAATAATCAAAGTTTGCTTTTCTAATTATTGATTGAATTCTAGCGTAAGTATATTGTATAAAAGGGCCTGTGTTTCCTTGAAAATCTACAGAAGATTTTGGGTCGAATAAAATTCTTTTTTTAGGGTCTACTTTTAAAATAAAATATTTTAATGCACCTAAACCAATGGTTTTATACAATTCATTTTTTTCATCATCAGAATACCCATCTAATTTGCCTAATTCTTCAGAAATATCTTTGGCAGTTGTTGTCATTTCTACCATTAAATCATCTGCATCTACAACTGTTCCTTCTCTAGATTTCATTTTTCCTGATGGTAAATCGACCATTCCATAACTCAAATGATGCAATTGTTTAGCCCAATCAAAACCTAGTTTTTTAAGGATTAAAAACAAAACCTGAAAATGATAATCTTGTTCATTACCAACTGTATAAACCATACCACCAACATCTGTGTAATCTTTTACACGTTGTATGGCAGTACCAATATCTTGAGTCATATAAACAGCAGTTCCATCAGATCTTAAAACGATTTTTTCATCTAAACCATCCTCAGTTAAATCGCACCAAACAGAACCATCTTCTTTTCTGTAAAAAACACCTTTTTCTAAACCTTCTGCAACAACATCTTTACCTAATAAATACGTATTGCTTTCGTAGTAAAGATTGTCAAAATCTACGCCTAAGTTTTTGTAAGTAGTATCAAAACCACTGTAAACCCATGCATTCATAGTTTGCCAAAGTTTTACTACATCTTCATCTCCAGCTTCCCATTTTAAAAGCATTTGTTGTGCTTCTAATAAAAGTGGGGCTTGTTTTTTAGCTTCTTCTTCAGATACACCAGTTGCCATTAAATCAGCAATTTCTTTTTTGTATTCTTGGTCGAATTTTACGTAATAATTACCAACCAATTTATCGCCTTTTAAACCTGTAGATTCTGGAGTTTCTCCTTCTCCGAATTTTTGCCAAGCCAACATCGATTTACAAATGTGTATTCCTCTATCGTTTATAATCTGAGTTTTATATACTTTTTTACCTGCAGCTTTTATAATTTCTGCAACAGAATATCCTAATAAATTATTACGAACGTGACCTAAATGTAAAGGTTTGTTGGTGTTTGGCGATGAATATTCTACCATTACTGCTTTTTCATCCGCCTTTGGCGATACAAAACCATAAGTTGAATTATCGTAAATGCTATTAAAATAATTGGTGTAATAGCTGTCGTCTATCACCAAATTTAAAAAACCTTTTACAACATTGTAGTTTGTAATTTCAGTTACATTTTCTACAATATATTTACCTAAATCTTCGCCAATTTGAACAGGATTTCCTTTTTTGTAACGCAATAAAGGGAAAACAACAACTGTAATATCGCCTTCGAACTCTTTACGAGTTGCTTGGAATTCTACTGTTGGTATTTCTATTTGATATAATGCTAAAAAACCTTCTTTTACTTTGGTTTCTATAGTGTTTTGTATGTTCATTTTGGCTAAAAAATTGAAATGCAAATTTACATAATTTTAGCATATACTTTTATAGAAATAATTGTATTTTTCGAGTATGCAAAAACGTTTAGAACAATTACCAAATTTGGCAGAACAAGCCTTACAAGAAAACAAAAAATATTTTAGAAATTTAAGAAAAAGAACACCTAAAAATTTAGATGTTGTTATGCAAGATTTGCATGATAAAGAATTCGAAAAAACAGATTGTTTAGATTGTGGAAATTGCTGTAAAACAACAAGTCCTATTTTTACAGGTAAAGATATTGAGCGAATTTCTAAACATTTAAAAATGAAAGTTGCCGATTTTATAAGTACTTATTTAGAAAGAGATACTGATGATTTTATGGTATTAAAAACGGCACCTTGTTCTTTTTTAGATGAGTCTGATAATACTTGTTTTATTTATGATGTTAGGCCAAAAGCTTGTGCAGAATACCCGCATACAGATAGACGTAAATTTATTCAAATTACAGATTTAACCATTGCAAATACATTTATTTGTCCTGCCACCTATAATATTGTTGAGGCTTTAAAAGAGCGTTTGCCTTATGAATATAAAGAGAAAAAAAAGAGAAAATAATTGCATCTATTTTAAAAAATAAAAATGTCTGATAGAATTCAAGAATTAGAAAAAGAGAATTTAATTTTAAAAGAACGGTTGGCTAAACTAGAAAGTCCGAAGCCACTCAATAAAAAAAAATGGAAGTTTTTTATGAACTTTACAGCCACCTTTATTGCTGGCAAAAATCTAAAAACAAGTATTTACAATTCCATTCAAGAATTTAATCAGCAGAAAAGAATTTCTTTACAAACTACATCAGACTTAATTGCAAGTATTATAAAAAGATTGACAAGAATAGGTGTAGTTGCAATCCTTTTTGCTCTGTTACCAACTACTTTAATGTGGTATCAAAACCACTTGTTAAAAAAACAAAACAGAAAAATTCAAGAGCAAACCTATTTGGCAGAAGCTTCCAGAAGATCAGCGCAAATGTTTATTATGGGAGATGTTTTAAGCGATATCAATACAGAGCTAGAAACTAAAAAAAACGGTAAACTTTCAAAAACTTTAATTGGTAGAATTGTGGGGTTAAGTAGAGCAATGAAACCTTATAGATATTTATTAAATGATAAATTAATAGAAAAGCCCATTAGTCCAGAAAGAGGGCAATTGTTAATTACTTTGTGTAAAAGTGATTTAAACGCTACTATTTTTAGTAGTATTCGACAAGAAAGTAATTTTACAAAATCAGAATTGAAAGGCGTAAACTTAGACAGAGTAAGATTAAGAGATATCAATTTAAAAGATGCAGATTTATCAAATGCAAGTTTGGTGAATTTAGATGCAAGAAGAGCGATTTTTGAAAACGCTAATTTAAAAAATGCAGATTTAGGATATGCAGATTTAAGTAATGCAGTATTAACAAACGCAAATCTTTCTGGTGCAATTTTGTTAAAGACTAAATGTAATAAAGCTAATTTTACAGGAGTTATTTTAGATAACGCAATTGTTGATAGGCCAGATTGGTTAAACTACATAAAAAAAGAATTAAAGCTAAAAGGATCTGAAGAGCTGCTTGAAAATTATGAGGTAGATAGTGTGTATTCTAGAGTTTTTGATGCTAAAGTTTTAACGGTTTTGAGGAGGTAAATGTTTTACTATTAATCTGTTTTAGTCTGTTGCTAATTTGAGATCTAAAATGTTTTAGCACAATTCACTGCTAAAATTTTGAATTAGAATAAATATTTTTTAAAATTGTAAAAAAAAGAAAGATGAAAAAAAATGTATTCCTTTACCTTATTTTTAGTTTATTTTTTAACACTGTAAACGCCAACACCTGGATGACATCTTATGAAGATGCAAAAAAATTGGCACTAGCTACTAACAAACTAATTTTAGTTGATTTTTGGGCAGATTGGTGTGGACCTTGTAAAAAAATGGATATGGAGTCTTGGAGTAACAGCGAGGTTCAAGATTTGATGAAAAATTTTGTACCTCTAAAAATTGATATAGATGTTGAGCAAAATTTATCTAAAAGATATTCAGTAAGAGCAATACCTTATGTGTTTATAGTTGATCCTAATGGAGAGATTGTGTTCAAAAAAATGAGTTACATGGGGTTGACTGAAGTTAAAAAAGTTTTACAAAAATATACCGTAAATACTTCTTTATTGCAGCCAGATTATTTGGAATATCATGAAAATGAAACAGGCGATACTGCATTAGATATAGCAAGTAAATATTTTGATTATTCTATTTACTTAGATGATGAATTAAAATACGCTTTTCTTAAGCTAGGAGATGTTTATTTAAAAAATGCACACAAATTATACAGAAAGGAAGGTAACAAAAATGCAAATTCTCAAAAGATATTTTTAATCGGTGATGTTTATAGTGAGCTGATTAAAGGACATTATAAAAAATCGTTAAAACTTTTAACTAATAAAATTAATGAAGATGAAGTTTTAGAAAAAAATAAATCTTTATACAATTTTTTAAATTTTACTTTATATAATAAGCTTGAAAATAAAGATCAAGCTAAGATTTGGTATCAAAAATTAAAAAAGCATAAAGATGCAAAAGTATTGCTATTGAAATCTAGAAAGGTTTAAAATAATAACACGAAAGATTATTTATAAATTAAATATTTTTGCCTAATTGCTTTAAAATCGATTAGACTTTTTTTCCAAGTTTTTTGAATTTCTTTAGCAGACAAACCTTGTTCAATTTGTTTTTGTAACTTTTCTGTACCTGCATGTATGGTAAATGTTTCTCCAAAGAATTTTTCTGTTTTTGGAGTTTTATTGTAAGCGTCAATCAACCATTCTAAATGGATAGCGTTTAATTTTTTTTGATTGCTTAGATCTACGCCATAGCAAAGTTTTTCTTTATGCTTTGGATATTTTGCACCAAAATTCGAAATTGGTGTATAACTAAAATCACGCTTTGGGAAAAATGGAGCTCCATATCTTTGAAACTGAAATTCGGTTCCTCTACCAGCATTAATAGTTGTTCCCTCAAAAAAACCTAAACTTGGGTAAAGGTTTATAGATTTATCATTTGGTAAATTAGGAGAAGGTCTAATGGCTAAGCTATATTCAGAAGTGTGTGTGTAATTCTTTAAAGGAATCACTTTTAAATCGCACTGAATTCCGTTTTCTAGCCATTTTTCTCCATTTATCATTTGTCCATATTCGCCAATGGTCATTCCGTAAACCACAGGTACAGGATGTTTACCCACAAAACTAGCGTGTTTTGGTTCTAAAATAGGGCCATCAATATAATGTCCATTTGGGTTGGGTCTGTCTAAAATTAGGACAGGAATTCCGGCTTCTGCACAAGCTTCCATCACAAAATGTAATGTAGAAATATAGGTATAAAAACGAACGCCCACATCTTGAATATCAAAAACAACAACATCAATATTTTTTAGCTGTTCTGGCTTTGGTTTTTTGTTTTTTCCATACAAAGAAACAATGGGTAAACCAGTTTTAGCGTCTTTTCCATCTTTAACAATTTCTGCTGCATCCGCTTTTCCTCTAAAACCATGTTCTGGAGCAAATACTTTTCTTAGGTTGATGTTTAAGGCTAACAAGCTATCAACCAAGTGTGTAAATCTTTGGTTTTTAGATGTTGAATTTTGAATTACCGAGGTTTGATTGCCAACAATAGCAATATTTTTACCTTTTAATAAATCAATATATAAGTTGACTCGTTCAGCACCAGTTTTAATAATTTTTGGTTCTTTTTTAGAACTCTGAACTTTAAACTCTGAATTTTGAACTTGATTCGCACAAGAAATCAGCTGAAAATTCATCAACAAAAACAAAAATAAATAGGTACTTTTACGTGGATTAAAAAGAGTCATCAATTTGAATTACGAGTTATTTATTGCAAAACGCATTATTGCTAGCAAAAAGTATAAAAATAGCATTTCATCGCCAATAATAAAAATTGCAATTACTGCAATTGCATTAGGGGTTATGATTATGTTGATTGCAGTGGCCACAGGTGCTGGTTTACAGTACAAAATACGCGATAAAATGGCTGGCTTTAAAGGTCATATTCAAATTGTGAATTATGATAATAATAATTCCGAGGTTTCTACAACACCAGTTCAGAAGAATCAAGATTTTTATCCAAAATTCGAGAATATTTCTGGTATAAAAAACATTCAAGTTTTTGCAAATAAAGCAGGAATATTAAGAACCAAAACCGATTTTGAAGGCATTATTTTTAAAGGGGTTTCTTCAGATTACGATTGGACATTTTTTAAAGAATATTTAGTAGCAGGCAAAGTACCAGATTTTAATAAGCCTAGAACCAGAGAGGTTTTATTGTCAGAAACTATTGTAAATCGGTTAGAATTGCAATTAAACGATACCATTTTGGCAACTTTTTTAAAAACGTCGATGAGTAAATTACCATCAAACAAAAAGTATATTATTTCTGGTATTTACAATTCTGGTTTTGCTCAGTTTGATAAAAGTGTAATGATTGGTGATATTAGAGAGGTGCAAAAACTCAATAAATGGTCTGAAAATGAAGTAGGTGGTTTTGAGGTTTTATTAGATAATTTTGATGAAATTCAATTAAAAGGAGATGAAATTTATACTCAAATAGGGGCTACTTTAAATAGAAAAACTATTGTTGATGCATATCCAAATGTTTTTGAATGGATTAAGTTATTTGATAATAACGTTTGGTTTATCATTGTTATTATGATTGTAATTGCAGGTATTAATATGATAACAGCTTTACTAGTTTTAATCTTAGAACGGGTACAAATGATTGGAATTTTAAAAGCTTTAGGTAGCTACAATACAAGCATCAGAAAAATATTTCTATACAATGCATCCTATTTAATTTTAAAAGGACTTTTTTGGGGTAATGTTGTTGGTTTGTCGATTATCGGAATTCAATATTTTTTTAAAGTGATAAGTTTAAATCCAGAGACCTATTATGTTACCACAATGCCTGTATATATTTCTATAACAGCTATTATTTTACTGAATTTAGGAACGCTTTTATTATGTTTTTTAATGTTGATTTTACCTTCGTATATCATCACAAAAATAGCCCCATCAAAATCTATTAAATTTGCTTAATGTAGCTGTTTATGTTGCAATAAATGTTTAAAAATCATTTTGATTGATTATCATTTTGTTTTTTGGTAGATATTTTGCCAAAAATTGCTCCAAAAACCATTCCTAAAGCAACCCATAAAGTGTGATTATTGGTGATTATTCCTATACAAGATCCAAAAGCAATTCCAAGACCTATTCCAAAACCTAAGTTGTTTTTTTGTTTCATATTCTTAGATGTATACTATATTGTGGTCTATTATTCGTAATTGTATTGTAATTGAAAGTTATTAGCAATAATTTCGTCTTTATTTTCAATAATATAATTTTTAAAAGCTTTGGCCACATTGGATAAATTTTTTGATTTTAGCCAAATTAAGTTCCAGTTGGTTTCTAAGGGTAAATCTTTAATCTTCAAAATTTTCAAATCTCCATTTTTTAATGATTCCTGAATACCAATAATAGGCATAATTGAAATCCCTAAACCTGCAATTACAGCCTGTTTAATAGCTTCATTAGAAGTGAGTTCCATTTTTTTAAGAATTGCTATTTTGTGTTTCACTAAATATTTTTCCATAGCCAAACGTGTTGCAGAACCGCTTTCTCTAAAAAGAAATAAAGAGTGATTTAAATTTTTTAGAAGCAACTTTTTTTCCGAAAGCTTATAATTTTTTCCAGCAACAAAAAACATTTGATTTTTCATCAACTCAATACGATCAATGTTTAATTTTTTTGGGATGGTAGACACCATGGCAAAATCGCACTCATTGTTTTCTAAAGCACGAATTACAGACATTTTATTGGTTACATCCATAGTAATATCTACTTTATCATTATTTTTTATAAAGTTAGTTAAAAAATAAGGCATGGCATATTTGGCTGTAGATACTACAGATAAATTTAGTTTACCTGCTAATTTTCCTTCAAATAAAGAAGATTTGTAATTTATAGCTTCAACTTCTTCGAGTATTTTTATGGCAGCTTTGCCAATCTCTTCACCAAATTCAGTGATGTATAATTTTCTTCCAACGACTTCAAAAAGTGGTAACTTAAATTGATCTTGAAAATTTTTAAGTTGAATAGATACTGCTGGTTGTGTTAAAAATAATTGTTCAGATGCTTTAGTAACGCTTTTTACTTCAACAATTTTTTTAAAAATTTCTAACTGATGTAAGGTATAGTTCATAAAATCACTTTATAAAAATAAGAATAAATATAAATAAAATTATATAAAAAAATGTAGATGATACGTTAGAAATATTACATTATAATTCACTTTTTGTATTATCAAAAAAATACAATATTATCTAAATTAAAGTCCATTTTTAATCAAAAAAATATTTTTATATACCTATTTTCATCAAAAATTAACAATACAATAAACAATATAATTTGGGCACCACTAAGAAAAAGAAGTATTTTTGTGTTTGATACCTTTACTTATGAACTACGCAAAGAATATATTAGAAACTATAGGTAATACTCCTCTTGTAAAACTTAATGTTTTAACTAAAGAGTTACCTTGTTTGGTACTCTCTAAATACGAAACATTTAATCCAGGAAATTCTGTAAAAGATAGAATGGCTTTACAAATGATTGAAGATGCAGAGGTAGATGGACGTTTACAACCAGGAGGAACCATTATAGAAGGTACGTCTGGAAATACAGGAATGGGGTTAGCTTTAGCAGGTATTGTAAAAGGCTATAAATGTGTTTTTGTGATGGCTGATAAACAATCTAAAGAAAAGATAGATATTTTAAGAGCGGTAGGAGCAGAGGTTGTGGTTTGCCCAACAAATGTAGAGCCAGATGACCCACGCTCTTATTACTCAGTTTCTAAGCGTTTAGGAGAAGAAATACCTAACTCTTGGTATGTAAATCAATATGATAACCCTAGTAATTGTAAAGCGCATTTTTTAAGTACTGGCCCTGAAATTTGGGAACAAACAGAAGGTAAGGTAACTCATTTTGTGGTTGGTGTTGGCACTGGTGGTACTATTTCTGGAGTAGGAAGTTACTTAAAAATGAAAGCAAAACAGGAGGGAAAAACAGTAAAAGTTTGGGGAATTGATACCTATGGTTCTGTGTTTAAAAAGTATCATGAAACTGGCATTTTTGATGAAAATGAAATTTATCCATACATTACAGAAGGAATTGGTGAAGATATTTTACCTAAAAATGTGAATTTTAGTGTTATTGATGGTTTTACAAAAGTAACCGATAAAGATGCAGCCATTTACACACAGCGTTTGGCAAAAGAAGAAGGTATGTTTTTAGGAAATTCTGCTGGTGCAGCTGTAAAAGGATTACTACAACTAAAAGAACATTTTTCTAAGGATGATGTTGTAGTTGTTTTGTTTCATGATCATGGAAGCAGGTATGTAGGTAAAATGTTTAATAATGATTGGATGAAAGATCGTGGATTTTTAGAAGAAGAAATAACCAAAGCTTCCGATTTAATTAAAAATTATGATCATAAACCATTAATTACAGCACAAACTGAAGAGTTAGTTTCTCATGCTATTGAACGTATGAAAACCCATAAAATTTCACAAATGCCCATAAAAGATGCAAACGGAATTGTTGGTTCTTTAGATGAATCTGATTTATTGCATCATTTTATAAATGATAAAAATATAGCGAATAAAACGATAAAAGAAATTATGGGAAAACCATATCCAATTGTAAAAATGCAAACGAAATTAGATGAAGTTTCAAAACTAATTTCTAAAGAAAATGATGCTGTTTTAGTTGATTTAGAAAATGGAAATCATCATATTATAACTAAATATGATATTATTAGTGCTATCTAAAATTTTAAAGAGTTAAGGGTGCATTTAAGCGAACATTTGTTCTAGATGAACGAAAAAACATCTTTAGAATTAGAATATTTTATTTCTTTGAAGTAGATTTAATAATAGTTAGTTAATTACAAGTTAAGAGATGTAATTAAAGATTTAAAAATCGTTTGGCAATCTTGTTGAACGATTTTTTTATGTGCTTATTATTAAACCATTATTTTTAAATAAATACTAGTAACTAGTATTCAATAAATATCTTTAGGATAAAAAAACCATCTCGTATAGAGATGGTCTTAATTCAAATAATTCAAATAATTTACACAATGAAAACAGTTTACTAAATTGCTCTCATTTATTATAGCAACAATATCTGTGCCATAAAATCATTTAAATTTTGGTTTTTATAATATTTTAACATTTAAATTGCGTGTTTGTGTGCTTTATAAGAAGATCTTACTAAAGCGCCACTTTCTACATACATAAAGCCCATTTCTAATCCAATCGTTTCATATTTCTTAAATTGTTCTGGAGTAATAAATTCTTTTACAGGAAGGTGCTTTTTAGTGGGTTGTAGGTATTGGCCGATAGTAATGATATCACAATTTACGGCACGTAAATCTTTCATAGTTTGTATAACTTCGTCTTCTTTTTCACCTAAACCTAACATTAAACCTGTTTTGGTACGCATTCCATTTTCTTTTAAGTATTTTAAAACACCTAAACTTCTATCGTATTTAGCTTGAATACGAACCTCTCTAGTTAGCCTTCTTACAGTTTCCATATTATGAGAAACCACTTCAGGGTGTACTTCAATTATTCTGTCTATTTGCTTGGTGTTTCCTTGAAAATCTGGAATTAATGTTTCTAAGGTTGTCTTTGGATTTGATCTACGAATTGCTTCTACGGTTTCTGCCCAAATTATCGATCCTCCATCCTTTAAATCATCTCTATCAACAGAGGTAATTACGGCGTGTTTTATACCCATAATTTTTATAGAACGTGCTACTTTTTCAGGTTCATCCCATTCTACGGTTTCTGGTCTTCCTGTTTTTACACCACAAAAACCACAAGAACGTGTACAAATGTTTCCTAAAATCATAAAAGTAGCTGTACCTTCTCCCCAGCATTCGCCCATATTTGGGCAGCTCCCGCTGGTACAAATTGTGTTTAATTTGTACTTATCTACTAAACCTCTTAGTTCTGTATATTTTTTACCCACAGGTAATTTAACACGTAGCCATTTTGGTTTTTTTGGTCTTTCTGGTAATACTGCTGCTTCTATTGCCATCTTTATAACTTTATAATGCAAATTTACGAAGAAAATGATAAAATTAATTTGTTAAAACAGGAAGTATTTTTTGTAATAAGGTTTTTCTATGGAGAATACTTGTTGGGCTTTGTTTGCTTATTTGTTTGTGATTAGGATATAAGTAGTTTATAGGCTTTACCAATAGCTTAAACACTAACTTATTTTAGTTCCGTTTAATTGAATTTAACAGTTTTTTAAATACCTATTTATAGGTATTGTATGACTAGCTATTATAGCTCAACTTTACAGTATAAACTTTAAAATTAAACGCTTATGAAAAAGAGATTACTTACACTCATTTTTACTTTCTATGTTTTATTGTCTTTGGGGCAATCAATATCAGCAGGAAGTGTTGATGAATCATTCAATATATCAGGTACAGGTTTCAGTGCTGGTGTTAAAACCTTGGCGACTCAGACTGATGGTAAAATATTAGTGGGTGGAACTTTTAGTTCTTACAACGGTAGTTCTAATTATAAAATCACACGATTAAATACTGATGGTAGTTTAGATAGCACGTTTCAATATGATACAGAAATTACAGGAGAAGGAATTGTTCAAGTGTATTTAGGTGCTTTAAAAATACTTTCTAATGGTAAAATACTTATTGGTTTTAAAGTACAAACAAATTCAACGAGTATAGAAGCGACAAGTTATGTTTATAGATTAAATACTAATGGATCCATAGATGCCTCATTTAGTACCATAACGTTTAAAGGAGGAACTTATACTAATGTTTGTGATATTAAATTTATTGAAACCTTACCTAATAATAATATAATAATTGGAGGTAGTTTTGCTAAAATTAATGGTACAAATCAATCAAATTTAGCTTCTTTTAGTTCAAGTGGAGCTTTATTAACTTCTTTTGAATATCCAAATTCGACTATTTTCTTTTCTACAGTTAATAGTGTAAAAATTCAATCTAATGGAAAAGTTTTAGTAGGTGGTAGAACTTATATAAATTCTAGTACAGAAACTAGAGGTCTAGTGCGTTTAAATAGTGATGGTTCTATTGATAACAGTTTTAATACAAATGCACCAGATACATTTGTACGATCAATAATGCCTCAAGATGATGGTAAAATTTTAATACAAGACACTAAATTTTATAGGTTAAATTCAAATGGAACTATTGATACAAGTTTTGCTTCTCTCTTAATAAATAACAATATAAGAAGTATAGCTATTCAAAATGATGGAAAAATTATTATTGTTGGCGGATTTACAAATGTTGCAGAACAATCGATTAATAGAATAGCTAGGATAAATTCTGATGGTAGTTTAGATTCTTCATTTGACCCTGGAACAGGAGCTAATGATTTTATTTATGATGTTTCCATTCAGCCTGATGGTAAGATATTAATTGGTGGAAGTTTTACAAGTTTTAATCAAGAGAACTATAAATATGTTGCAAGATTATTTAGTGTAGGAATTACCTATATGCCAGATGATAATTTTGAAAAATACTTTGTAGATAGAGGTTATGACGATATTTTGGATAACTATGTAGAGACGAGTAATTTAGATTCATTTGTTAACTTAACTGTTAGTGAATTAGAAATATCTGACTTAACTGGAATTGAAAGCTTTACTTCTCTTCAAAATTTAGATGTTGAAAAAAACAATTTAACATCACTAGATGTATCAAAATTAACAAACTTAAGAAGTTTAGTTTGTTCTCATAATCAATTAACATCTCTTCTTCTTAATGATAATATTCAATATGTATATGCTAGAGATAATTTACTTACCTCTGTCAACTTTACAGATCTTTTTGAATTAAATACAATTCAAATATATAACAATCAACTTACAGAATTAGACGTAAGCACAAATTTAAAATTGACAGAATTAGAATGTGGTAATAACCCTCTTGAAAATTTAGATGTTTCTAACAACAAGGAATTGGAAAAAGTTTATTGTTATAAATCTAACATAAAATCGTTTGATATTTCTAAAAACAAAAAAGTAACTAGTTTTGCGTCTTTTGAAAATCCTGAAATGACTTCATTAAATTTAAAAAATGGGAACAATACAAATTTCACGTTATTTTTAGCAGACAAAAACCCGAAGTTGTATTGTATAAATGTAGATAATATAGAATATGCAACTAATAACTTTACAAGTAAAGATTCTCAAGCTAATTTTAGTCTTAATTGTAACCCAACCCCTTTTATTACCAAATGGAAAACTTTAAACCCTGCATTAAATACAATTACAATACCAACTGAAGGTTCTGGTTACAATTATACTGTAGATTGGGGTGATGGAACTATTGAAAGTAATTTTACAGGAAACGCAACTCATACATATAGTAATGTTGGAGAATATATAGTAAAGATAACAGGAGATTTTCCAAGAATACGATTTCAAAAAGTAGGTAATATACTAAACACCACACTTGTAGAAATAGTACAATGGGGTAGTAATCCTTGGACTACTATGGAAGGAGCCTTTGAAGATTGTGTAGAGTTAAACATTACTGCAACAGATTCGCCAGATTTATCTAATGTAACATCATTAAAATCAATGTTTAAAAATTGTTTGAAATTAGAAGGAAATTCATCTTTAAGCGAATGGGATATTAGCAATATTACAAACTTAGAATCAACTTTCGAAAATTCTAAAATATTTAATAGCAACATAAATACTTGGGATGTGAGCAGTGTAGAAACCATGAAAACGATGTTTAAAGAAGCAGACAATTTTAATCAAAACTTAAATAGTTGGTTAACTAGTAATGTTGAAACAATGGAGGAGATGTTTTCGGGAGCCGATAATTTTGATAGCAATATATCTTCTTGGAATGTTGCTAAAGTAACCAATATGAGTGGTATGTTTGGAGGTACTAGTTTTAATCAAGATATCAGTTCTTGGAATGTTGGTAAGGTAAATAATATGAGTGCTATGTTTGGATCAAGTAGCTTTAATCAAGAATTAAATGCTTGGAATGTTAGTAATGTTACTGATATGAGCAACATGTTTGGATCAAGTAACTTTAATAAAGAAATAGATTCTTGGGATGTTAGTAAAGTTATCAACATGCATCATATGTTTGCTAATAGTGTTTTTAACCAAGATTTAAGTTCTTGGGATGTTGGTAATGTTATAAATATGTCATCAATGTTTCAATCTGCATCCAGCTTTAATCAAGATATTAGTTCTTGGAATGTTAGCAATGTTACTAATATGGATTTTATGTTTTCTTTTGCTAATAATTTTAATCAAAATGTTGGTGTATGGAATGTTAGTAATGTAACAACAATGCAGATCATGTTTTTTACTTTAAGTGATGGTTTATCAATAAAAAACTATGACTTGATTTTGCAAGGTTGGGCAAGTCTACCTAATTTGAAACAAAATGTTAGTTTCGGAGCAGATTCGTCTAAATTTTGTATTGGTGAGGAAGCAAGAAATAAATTAATTAACAATTTTAATTGGTCAATTACTGATAGTGGTAAAGATTGTAATGGATTTATTGTTCTAAACGATACTAATTTTGAACAAGCTTTAATAGATTTGGGTTATGATACAAATGGACTAAATGGATACATTACTAAAGAAGATGCTGAAGCTATTACAACCTTAAATATTTCAAACCCTACAGACAATTCTAATTTACCAAATGTTACCAATAAGATAACCGATATTACAGGAATTGAAACTTTTATTAATTTACAATATTTATATTGTTACTCTAACAGTATAACAAATCTAGATGTAAGTAAACATACTAATTTACGTGCTTTAAATGCCAGTAATAATGTTTTAGAAAGTTTAAATATTGCAAATGGTAATAATGAAAATTTTACATTATTTAGAATAGAAAATAATCCAAATTTAACTTGTATTCAAGTAGATAACCAACAATACAGTGTAGATAATTGGATTTTTATTGATGAACAAATGGGTTTTAGCGAAGATTGTTCTCAAAATGATGCTATATCTAACTATTATACAACTGTTCCTGACTCTGATTTTGAGAAATTATTAATACATTATAACATAGACGATGTGATTGATGGAAAAATAATTACTAAAAATGCAAGAAACCTAACAGATATAAGTACAAATGTGCATTTTAATGGACAAGATATTAGACCTGTCGATTTAAAAGGTATAGAAGCATTTAAAAAATTAAGAAGTTTTACCTCAAGTAGCTTTCAATTGAAAAGGGCAGATTTTTCAAAAAATATCAACCTAGAAGATCTTTCCTTAGGTGGTACCAAACTAGATAGTATTGATGTAAGCATGCTTACTAAATTAAAAACTTTTAGATGTATAGGTAGTAATTATAATAAATTAAAATATATAAATGTTACAGGTGCAGTTAATTTAGAGATCATTGAAGCTCAAGGAAATGAATTCACTTATATAGATGTATCAACAAATACAAAACTTACTTGGCTAAATGTTAGTGATAATCAATTAACAGTAATAGACGTTACAAATCTATCAGACTTAGAAACTTTTGCATGTTATGATAATAGAATTAAAACGTTAGACTTAAGCAATAACTCTAGTTTACAATTAATGTATGCCCATAGAAATTATATGGAGTGGATTAACATAAAAGTTGGGAATTCAAATTTTGTGGCTGATTTTAACGCCACATCAAACCCTAATTTAAGATGTGTTCAAATAGATAATCCAACAACTTCACGAGTGCAGTTTTTTGAGTCTAGAGTAGACAATAACGTAACTGTTAGTGATAGTTGTACTTTAGAAACACCAAAAAACTTCATTACAAAGTGGCAAACTACATCAGAAAATCAAGTTATTAGCATACAAAGTGGCTATGCAGAATTCCATAATTTCGATATTGATTGGGGAGATGGTACAACAACAGTAGGTGCTAATGGTACAGCAAATCATGCTTATGCTAATCCAGGAGAATATAATATTTCACTTTCAGGAAATGTTTACGAAATTAGAATGGGAAATAAAACAAACCTTAAAGAAGTAGTGCAATGGGGAACAAATAGATGGAAAAATTTACAATTTGCTTTTGTAGATAGTGAGAATATGCAAATTACAGCTACTGACACTCCAGATTTATCTTTAGCACTAAATCTAAACAATATGTTTAAAGGGTGTACTGCATTAGATTACAATTTTGGTACTTGGAAAATTACTAGCGTAATTCGTATGCCAGATATGCTGAATAACACAGGTTTATCAGAAGAAAATTACGATAAAACATTATTAGGATGGAGTCAATTGCCAACTGTGCCTAGAAATATGCAGTTTGGCGCAGAAGGAGTTTATTATTGTGATAATGAAGCTATAAAAAACGAATTGATAAACGATTATAACTGGTCAATTACTGACGCTGGTAGAGGTTGTGGTTTTCAAATAATAGCTATTCCAGATGCCAATTTTGAGCAAGCACTTATAGATTTAGGTGTAGATACCAATGGTTTAAACGGAAACATTTTACAAAGTGAAGCAGAAGTAGTAGAATCTCTGAATGTGTCTAATAAAAATATTGCAGATTTAACAGGAATTGAGGCATTTACTGCATTGATAACTTTAAATGTAAGTAACAATTCTTTAACCTCTTTAGATGTATCAAATAATCCAATACTAGATGCATTAAACGCAGAGAGAAATAATATAGAAACCATCGCATTTAGTGAAAACTCTAAAATGTATAGTCTAGATTTAGAGGTTAACAATTTAACATCTTTAGATGTAAGTGATTTATCTGATCTGTATGTTTTGTACTGTGGTCTTAATACTTCTTTAAGTACTTTAGATGTATCCAACAATTTAAAGTTAGAATGGTTAGATTGTAATAGTACAAGTTCTCTAGCTACCTTAATTTTAGGAGATAATACAGTATTAAGACATTTGGATATTGACGGACATTTATTAACCTCATTAGATGTTTCTGCAAATACTAATTTACAAACTTTAGAATGTGCTTTTGGTAACCTTTCTTCATTAACGTTAAATAGTAAACTAAAAACTTTAAGTGCTACACAAAACAAATTGTCGAGCTTAAATTCAGTCAATGCAGTAGATTTAGAAACGATAGATGTTGATAGAAATTCACTAACAGCTGTAGATTTTAGTAATAATATCAAATTAAAAGAAGTAAAAATCTCAGACAATAGTTTAAATGCGATTGATATAACTGCTAATAGTAATTTAGAAAAACTCTCAATTCAATCAAATAATCTAACTCAATTAGATTTGACTAATAATACAAAGTTAACCTCACTTTATGCATCAGAGAATAATTTGAATACCATCAATTTAGGTACAAATACCATGTTAAGAGTGGTACATGTTGATGCTAATGATGTATCAGCATTAGATATTACAGGTTTAACAAATTTAAGAATTTTAAAAGCATATCAAAACAGCCTAACTTCTTTAGATACTGAAAATAACGTTTTGTTAGAAGAACTTTGGTTATCAGAAAATAATTTAGAATCGTTAAATGTATCAGCAAACGCAAACCTTTTACATTTTGAAGCAAAAAATAATGCACTTACCTATTTAAATTACAAAAATGGTAATAATACAGCCATTACTAAAGAGTCTGGTAGCACAAAAGTAAATCGTTTGTTTGATGTTTCTAACAACCCAAATTTAAACTGTATTGAGGTAGATGATATTACTCATGCCAATGAACATTTTACTAAAGATGAAACAGCAAGATTTAAAACAGATTGTACACCTAGACCATTTATTACCAAATGGAAAACAACAACAGTTAATGAATCTATTACAATACCTACAAACGGTTCAGGTTATAATTACACTGTAGATTGGGGAGATGGCAGTACTACAAATAACATTACAGGAAATGCTTTACATACATATTCAAATGCAGGGGAATATGAAGTTAGTATTATTGGAGATTTTCCTAGAATAGATTTTTCCAGAGATTATAGTGAAATAAGTAAAGATAAAATTATAGAAATTGTTCAATGGGGTTCAAATAGTTGGACTTCTATGGAGTACGCTTTTTGGTCTGCTTCTAACTTAATAATAACAGCAACAGATTCGCCCGATTTAAGTAGTGTAACTTCTATGTCAAGTATGTTCGAAAGAGCAAGTAGTTTTAATCAAGATATTAGCTCTTGGGATGTTAGTAATGTAACTAATATGTCTTATATGTTTAAAGGCGCAAGTAGTTTCAACCAAAATATTAGTTCATGGGATGTTAGCAAGGTTACGGATATTTCAAATATGTTTATGAACGCAACTGCTTTTAATCAGCCTTTAAATTCTTGGGATGTTAGTAATGTTACAGATATGTGGCAGTTATTTACTGGCGCAACCGCTTTTAATCAACCTTTAAACTCTTGGGATGTTAGTAGTAGTACCTCTTTGACCGGCGTTTTTTTAAGAGCAAGTAGTTTTAATCAAGATATTAGTTCTTGGGACGTATCAAAAGTAACAGCAATGAGTAATTCATTTAATAAGGCTATTAGTTTTAATCAAGACATTAGTTCTTGGGATGTAAGTAATGTAACAGATATGTTTGGGGCATTTTATGGGGCCACAAAATTTAATCAAAATTTAAGTAATTGGAATATAAAATCTGTATCAAACATGGATAGTATGTTTAGTTTTTGTGGTTTATCTGTAGTTAGTTATGATAAAACACTTAAAGGTTGGAGTGCATTATCCACATTAAGATCAAGCGTAATTTTAAAAGCGTTTGGAATAAATTACTGTACCTCAGAAACCGAAAGAAATAAACTAATTTTTGATTTTGGTTGGACTATTACAGACTCAGGTAAAGACTGTTCAAAAATAGACACTCCAGCAAATGTTGATGGTATGTGGAGCGATCCAAACAATTGGGCAAGTGGAGAAGTACCATCAAATAGCGATAATGTTACAATACCAGCAGGAACAATATTGCGAATAGGTAATGAAATCTCAGAAATAAAATCATTAGAAAATGAAGGTACTTTAATTATAAACCCAACCTATTCTTTAAAATCCATCAGCAATATGGTAAATAACGGTACTATTGTTATGGATTCTGATAATGATGATAGTGCTGTGTTATTTATTGAAGGTACTTCAACAGGTAATGTAGTCTACAAAAGAGGTGGCTTAAAAGCTAATAAATGGAGTTTAGTTACACCACCAGTTTCAGGACAAAAAATTAAAGAATTTGCTACAGAAGTAACCAATGATATCCGAAAAAATGAAACAGTAAACCCAATTCGTTATGCAATTGCCTATTATGATGATACAGAAGCATCAGGAAGTAAATGGAAGTATTTTAATGAAAGTGTAAATGTAGAAGAAACATTTACTGCAGGTAATAGTTATGGGGTATCAAGAGCAACAGATGGCGCAGTTACCTTTACAGGAACTTTAACAACCAGTAATACTAACAAAACAATAAAACCAGGCGAATGGAATGCAATAGGTAATCCTTTCACAACGTATTATCCTGCCAATAAAAACGGTAGTAGTAGTTTTTTAAATGATAATTATGATATTTTAGATGATAATTTTAAAGGACTTTACATCTGGGATGCAACTCAAAATAAATATGTAATTGTAAGTGAAATAGATTTGCAAAATCGTTCTTTTCCTCCTGGTCAAGGCTTTTTTGTAAAAGTAAAAACAGGCGAAAATAAAATTGAATTTAAAGAAGCAAAACGAAGTTTAAAACCTATTTCTGGAGAAGTGATTTTTCAAAAAAATGAACAAAAATATATTCAACTTTTTGCTGATAATGGTACTCATAAGGTAGCCACAGATATCAAGTTCTTTAATAATGCTTCATTAGGTTTTGATGTGGGCTTAGATATTGGAAATTTCGATGCTGCTTTTGATATTTATACAAAACTAGTAGATCAATCAAATACCAATAATTATACAATACAGTCAATACCTATGGAAACGGGTACAGATGTAGTTGTGCCTCTTGGTGTAAAAACAGGAAAATCGGAAGTAATTTTTTCCACCCAGTACCAAAACATTGGGCATAATACACAGTTGTTTTTAGAGGATAAAAAAAACAATAACCTTATAAATATTACAAATTCTGATTTTAAGATTGCTTTTGAAGATGCTGAAAATACAAATGATAGATTTTTCTTACACATTACAAATCTAAAAACTCTTGGTTTAGAAAATGATTTGTTAAGTCAGATTAACATATATACGAATAGTAAAACTTTATTTTTAACCGGTGTACAAGAAGAATCGTCACTAAAAATCCTAAACCTTTTAGGGCAAGAAGTTTATAGTAAAACAATATCATCAGATCAAAAAATCGATTTGTTAAAAGTTTGTTCTACTGGAGTATACGCGGTAAGATTAAAATCTAAAAACAGTTTTAAGACTAAAAAAATTATAATAAAATAATATTGATATGAAAAATCGAAATATCGAAAATAAAGAAATTACACGTAAAGAAGCTATAAAAAAAATTGGAAATTGCAGTAAATATGCAATGTTGACAGCTATTGGTACATACATTATTTTGTCTCCTAAAAAAGCACAAGCTTCTAGTGGGCCAGAACCACTAGATGGAAGAGGATTTTGATAAAAATATAGCAACAACCTTATAACACAAAAACGTTGTTATAAGGTTGTTTTATAACTAAATTTGTAGGAGCTTTAATGTTATCATAAACGCCAATATAATACAAAGAAAAGGTCAAATAAATTTTAAATCAGTTTTGTTGTAGTTCATTTAACCTTGTATAAAGAGCAAAGCACAAAAGAGAGTCTCAAAATTATCTAAATTTGTAATAGGTTGCAAAACAGGTTTATTTTGATAAAACTCTTAGAAGTTGGTACTAAATCAAAAAGTGTTTAGGTAATGTTATTATGGAATTTTTCTAAAGCAATATTTAGATTGCTGCTTGAGGAAAAATTTAGAAAATAATTTTATAATTCAATAACAATTAAATTACGGAATCACACGATTTATAAAACGACAAAGACTTTTTATAACAATTTAAAACAGGTTCAAAACTCACCAGAGTTCTATAAAACAGCTAAACAAACGAAGAGTTTAGAAATAGATAGTAAAACTAGTTCAATACAAAAGGCGAGTTAGATGCCCATTTAGATGATAGTAAGCATTAAAAAGCAACAATCTAGATTTACGCAATTGATTTGGAATTAAAACCATTTAAACCAATTTAGGATAAACACAAATTCAAGTTCCTATAGTTAGAGATGCTTATTACAATCTCATGCTTATCAAGAAAAAGAAAGTTCTAGAAGAACTAGTCTTAAAATTTTGCATTACAGTTATTTATAAAGTAAAATGCTGGGTAAAAATGACTTATACTTGTGTAAGTGACATTGCCTAAATCGATATTTTATGAATTTTATTTTAGAATCAATAATCACAAATTAAAGTAACAATATTCAATAATTTAATAACAAAAAATGGTTGAAAAAGATAAAATAGAGCAGCAGAAAATTATGTGTATACAACTAACTACTTACCTTTATAATTCTATTTAATCTTTGATTTGTAAATGCCACTAAATCTTTAAAAAAGATGATAAAATCCTCTTCGAGTTCTGTTTGTAATTCATTTAAGTCGTTAATAGCCAAATGCATTTGTGATTTTCCTTTGGTTCTATGATTCATTCCGTTTAAAACTTTAGCAATGCCTTCTTTATATTGATAATTGTATAAAATGTTATACTCAATCATATAAGAAATGAATTGTTGTGATTTTTTTGGTAACTCAGCTGCTTTTTTATCAAATAAATCATAAACAGATTGTGTATAAAGATCTAAAGGAATCTCAGAATAATTAGCCCAATTTTTGGCCAAAAAATAATCGTAAAAAATATCGATAATTACACCATCATAATGTCTGTAACGTTTGTGTAAGCGTCTTTTACTTTTTCTAACAATAGGATGTACATCAGTAAAAGTGTCAATTTCTCTATGTAAGAAAATACCTTGTTGAATTTCTTCAGAAAATTCTTCGTAGTTATTGCCTCTAATATGATCTGCAATAAAATTGCCAATCATAATATTGGTGTTGTTTTCAGATAAATAGAGGTGAGCTAAAAAGTTCATTAGCGTAAATGTAATCAAAAAACCACAATTAATTCTGAAGGTGTTTCAGAATAAATTGTGGTTTTTAAGAATTATCTATGGAAAACTCTACTAAAAGAAATGATTATTGATCTATGCTATTAGCTGTTTAACATTACAGGCATTACCAGCATTGTTACTTTTTCACCTTCATCAGTTCCATCAATAGGAGTTAAAATCCCAGCTCTGTTAGGTAGGCTCATTTCAATTAAAACATCATTAGAGTTTAAGTTATTAAGCATTTCACTTAAAAAACGAGAGTTGAATCCAATTTGCATATCATCACCTTGATAATCGCAACTCAAACGCTCATCTGCTTTGTTGGCAAAATCCAAATCTTCTGCAGAAATATTCAATTCTGTACCTGCCATTTTTAAACGAATTTGATGCGTAGTTTTACTAGAGAAAATAGAAACACGTCTTACAGAATTTAAGAAAGACGCTCTATCTACTGTTAATTTATTCGGATTTTCTTTAGGTATAACCGCTTCATAATTTGGATATTTTCCATCAATTAAACGACATACTAAAACCACATTATCAAACGTAAATTTTGCATTTGCATCATTATATTCTATGGTAACTTCGCTTTCAGAACCACCTAAAATACCTTTTAATAAGTTTAAAGGTTTTTTTGGCATAATAAACTCAGCTGTTTGATCTGCAGTAACATCTGTTCTAGAATATTTAACCAATTTATGAGCATCAGTAGCAACAAAAGTTAAACTTTGCGAGCTAAATTGAAAAAACACACCACTCATTACAGGTCGTAAATCGTCATTACCAGCAGCAAAAATAGTTTTAGAAATTGCTGTACCTAAAACATGTGCAGGTACAACAGTTTTGCTTGGGCTTGGTAGAGAAACTGCTTTTGGAAACTCGTCTCCACTAAAATATGCCATGTCATATTTTCCTTGATCAGAACTAATTTCAATGGTGTTTTCTCCTTCTGTTTTAAAGGTTAAAGGTTGATCAGGAAATGTTTTTAAAGTATCTAACAACAAACGTGCAGAAACAGCAATAGCAGCATTGCTATCACTTTCTACATCAACTACAGCACTCATTGTAGTTTCTAAATCTGATGCAGAAACTTTCAATTGATTTTCGGACAATTCAAACAAAAAGTTGTCTAAAATTGGTAAGGTGTTGTTGCTATTTATAACGCCGCCTAAAACCTGTAATTGTTTTAATAACTGCGAACTCGATACAATAAATTTCATTGATTTTTATTTCTAAATTATGCATACAAATATAACTTTAAAATGTGGTTTTGAAAATTAATTTATCAACAGGTTATGAGCATTATGCTAAGAGGTGAAAAGTTTAATTTTTTTTACATCCAAAGATGAGTAATTCACCTAAAAATATGTCAGATAGAACTAGAAATGTATTCGTTATTTATCTTAAAAATAGATTTTTTTTCAATGGGTGCAAAGCAATACTAAAAATCAATTTTTAAAACCAAAATCAAATTTTAGAAAACGTTATAAAAATGTTAATACGTTCTTTTTTACTGATTAAAAAAGTACATTTGTTCGTTGTCAACTATAAAAAATGAAAAAAAATTTACTTTCAATATCAGTAATTATACTGTTTTCTATATCAAATTTTGCCCAGAAACCTCAAAAATTAAATTCTAATCAAATTTTTGAGAAAGTACAAAAACTTAATTTTTTAGGAACTGCTTTGTACATAGCTGCGCATCCAGATGATGAAAATACACGGTTAATTGCCTATTTGTCAAATAAGGTAAAAGCAAGAACGGGTTATTTGTCTTTAACGAGAGGAGATGGAGGTCAGAATTTAATTGGACCAGAAATCAGAGAATTATTAGGGGTTATAAGAACGCAAGAGTTATTGGCAGCAAGAAGAATTGATGGCGGTGAACAGCTTTTTACAAGAGCCAATGATTTTGGCTACTCTAAACACCCAGAAGAAACGCTTAAAATTTGGGATAAAGAAAAGGTGTTGAGTGATGTAGTTTGGGCAATAAGAACCTTTAAGCCAGATGTGATCATCAACAGATTTAACCATAGAACACCTGGATCAACACATGGACATCACACCAGTTCTGCAATGTTAAGTGTTGAGGCTTTTGATAAAGTTGTAGATTCAACAGCGTTCAGTAGTCAATTAAAATTTACTGAAGTTTGGCAACCCAAACGTTTATTTTTCAATACATCGTCTTGGTTTTATAGGGATAAAACACAGTTTGAGCAAGAAGCCAAAGACTTTACAAAATTTGATATTGGTGTCTATTACCCAATAAAGGGCATGTCTAACAACGAGTTGGCGTCAATGGCAAGTAGTCAGCATTTGTGTCAAGGTTTTGGAAGGTTAACCACAAGAGGGACTCAGACTGAATATTTAGAGTTCTTAAAAGGTGAGGCTTTAAAAGATAAAAATGATATTTTTTCTGGAATAAATACAACTTGGAATCGTTTGAAAAATGGTGGTGAAATAGGAGATATTTTGTATGAAGTGGAACAAAATTTCGATTTTGTAAATCCGTCTAAACATATCAATCAATTAATGGAAGCCTATTCTTTAATTCAAAAATTAGAAGATAAACATTGGAAAAACATTAAAGAAAAACAAATTAAAGAAATTATTGAAGCCTGCTTAGGTTTGTATTTAGAGGCTTCTGCAGAAAGTGCAACAGCCATTCCCAATACCAAAATTGGGGTTGATTTTGAAGTGATAAATAGAAGTAACGTTTCTGTTGAGTTAACCTCAATAACTTCTACAATTGATAACAAAGATTATTTTAAAAAAATTGATTTAGTAAACAACAAAAAAATAAACTTTAAGCAAAATATTTCTTTAAAATCTGCCAATTATTCTGCCCCTTATTGGTTAAACGACGAACCAACCTTAGGAATGTATGCTGTAAACAATCAACAGTTAATTGGAAAACCAGAAACACCAAGAGAGGTTACTGTAAATTTTAATTTGCTAATTAATTATATGCCAATAACGTTTACCAAAAATGTGATTCGAAGATACGCAGAACGCGATAAAGGCGAAATTTACGAACCTTTTGAAATAGTACCTAAAATAACCACGAAATTAAAAAATAAGGTACTTATTTTTTCTGATAGTACTGCTAAAAAGGTAGCTGTAGAAGTTAAAGCAGGTGCTAATTTTATCAACGGGTTTTTAAGTCTTCAACTTCCTGAAGATTGGTTAGTATCGCCAAATAAAGTACCTTTTAATATTGCACAGAAAGGAGATAAACAAATTGTTGAGTTTACAGTAACAGCACCAAAAAAACAGTCTGAAGGAGTATTAAATGTGATGGCCACTGTTGACGGACAAAAGTACACCAAAGAAATGATTGAAATTGATTACAATCATATTCCAAAACAAACTGTATTGCAAAGCTCTAAAGCAAAAGTGGTGCGATTAGATATTAAAAAAGAAGGAAATTTAATTGGTTACATAAAAGGTGCTGGAGATGCTATTCCTGAAAGTCTAAGACAAATAGGATATGCAGTAAACATAATTAATCCTGCAGAAATTAATGAGGAAAATCTGCATAAATACGATGCTATTGTTTTAGGAATTAGAGCTTATAATGTGGTTAAAGAATTAAAATTTAAACAAAAATTCTTGTTAGATTATGTTGATAAAGGTGGGAATTTAATAGTACAATACAATACAAACAGAGGAGTTAATGTGGGGGCTCCATATACTTTAAAGCTATCTAGAGATAGAGTTACAGATGAGCAAGCTGAGGTAATTATTTTAGATGAAGAACATCCGTTGTTGAATTATCCTAATAAAATTACTCAAGAAGATTTTAAAGGTTGGGTGCAAGAACGAGGTTTGTATTTTCCAAATATGTGGAGTGAGCAATACACGCCTTTATTGGCAATGAACGATAAAAATGAAACATCAAAATTAGGTAGTTTATTAATCGCAAAATATGGTAAAGGAAATTATATTTATACAGGATTGAGTTTCTTTAGAGAATTACCTGCTGGAGTTTCTGGTGCCTATAAGTTGTTTGCAAACTTGCTGGCTGCTGGAAAAGGAGAGAAGTAATTGATAGTAAAAGTTTAAAAGGTATAAGTTTTTTAAAGTTTTTACTTAAAATTGCATATTGTAATTTGTTGGCAAACAAGTTTAGCCCTGATTGGAACGGCATCCTTTTTTATAGTTTTAAAATGACGTGATTACGAATGAGGAACGAATGAAGTAATCTGTTTGAAGTAATAAGATTGCCCCGTAAACTCGCATTGACTCTCTGAATGCAAATAAAAAAGATATAGTGGAAAGCAGGAAATAGCTTCAAATAAACAAATATGAACAAACAAAAATATCCATGGAAAAAAGAATACACATTGGTTTTAGTAGCTAACGTGGTGTATTTGATTGCGTTTTATTTTATTACCAATCATTTTTCGGTTTAAGTTATGGAAATTGCTAGCAAATTACATACAATCGATTGGATAGTTTTATCTATAACACTTATATTTATAGTTGCTTACGGTACGTATGTGACTCGAAAAAATGCCAATGTAACTGACTATATTAAAGGAGGAAATGACACCAAATGGTGGACCATTGGTTTGTCTGTTATGGCTACACAAGCCAGTGCTATTACGTTTTTATCTACACCAGGTCAAGCGTTTCATAGTGGGATGGGTTTTGTGCAATTTTACTTTGGTTTGCCAATTGCAATGGTTATTATTTGTGTGGTTTTTATCCCTATTTATCATAAGTTAAAAGTCTATACAGCTTACGAATTTTTAGAAGGTAGATTCGATTTAAAAACTCGAAGTTTAGCCGCAATTTTATTTTTAGTACAAAGAGGTTTGGCAGCCGGAATTACCATTTTTGCACCTGCTATAATTTTAAGTGCAGTATTAGGTTGGGATTTGCTAACGCTTAATATTATCATCGGTTTTTTAGTAATTATTTATACAGTTTCTGGAGGTACAAAAGCGGTTAACGTTACACAAAAACAACAAATGATTATCATTTTTATAGGAATGTTAATTGCATTTTTTATGATAATGAGTCAACTGCCAGCAAACATCTCGTTTACTAATGCTTTAGAAATTGCTGGTGCTAGTAATAAAATGGAAGTGCTCGATTTTTCTTTTGATTTAAGCAATAGATACACAGTTTGGACAGGTATTTTAGGAGGAACATTTTTAATGCTATCTTATTTTGGCACAGATCAAAGTCAAGTGCAACGTTATTTGTCAGGAAAATCGGTGCGTGAAAGTCAACTGGGTTTAATTTTTAATGGTTTGTTAAAAGTGCCCATGCAATTTTTTATTTTGTTAATTGGTGTGATGGTTTTTGTGTTTTACCAATTCAATCCTGCTCCTTTAAATTTTAATCCAACAGCAAATGAAGAGGTTGTAAAAACAAAATATGCACAAGAATACAAAGCTTTAGAAGCCAAACATATTGAGATAGAAAACACCAAGAAAGCCATTTTTGCTGATGGTTTTCAGGTGAGTGAAAAAGAAAAAATTCAAGAATTAAACAAGGCTGATTTAGCGTTAAAAGAAAAATCGAAAGCAATTATCGATAAAGTTGATGAAGAAAATACTTTAGATAAAATAGAGTCTAATGATAAAGATTATGTGTTTATTCATTTTATTCTAAACAATTTACCAAGAGGATTAATTGGTTTGTTATTGGCTGTAATTTTATCGGCAGCAATGTCTTCTACAGCATCAGAATTAAATGCCCTTGCTAGCACAACAGCAATGGATTTATACAAACGAAATGTAAAAGGAAACAAAAGCGAAGAACATTTTGTAAAAGCTTCTAAATGGTTTACTTTAGCTTGGGGAATTATAGCCATTTCAGTAGCTTGTATTGCCAATTTATTCGATAACTTAATACAGTTGGTAAATATTATTGGCTCTATTTTTTATGGTAACGTTCTAGGGATTTTCTTATTAGCATTTTTTATAAAGTTTGTAAAAGGAAATGCTGTTTTTGTAGCAGCCTTAATCACACAAATGATTATTATCGGAGTTTACTTTTTAGATTGGTTGCCTTATTTATGGCTCAATTTATTAGGCTGTGTTTTAGTAATGGCAATTGCAATTATAATTCAGACTTTATTACCACAAAAACCGAATTTAAAATTAAGTGAAGTATAATTATGGAAAAGAAAACAATTAAATGGGGAATTATAGGTCTTGGTAAAATAGCCAATAAATTTGCAACAGATTTACTTACTATTCAAGATGCTGAATTGGTAGCTGTAGCATCAAGGAGTCAAGAGAATGCAGATTCATTTGCAGCAAAGTACCGAGCAAAAAAAGCCTATAATTCTTACGAAGATTTGGCAAAAGATAAAAACGTGGATGCAGTTTATATTGCAACACCTCACTCATTTCATGCAGCGCATTCCATATTGTGTTTGCAACAAAAAAAGGCAGTATTATGCGAGAAACCGTTTGCAATGAATGCTACAGAAGTGGCAGAAATGATTGCTGTTGCCAAAGAAAATGACGTGCTCTTAATGGAAGCTTTATGGACATACTTTTTACCTCATTATCAATATGCTTTAGATATTTTTAAAACAAAAAAGTTTGGAAACCTTAAAGAAATTAAAGCTGATTTTGGTTTTAAAGCCACTTACAACTTAGAAAGTAGGTTATTAAAAAAAGAAGTAGGTGGAGGTTCTCTTTTAGATATTGGAATTTACCCTATTTTCGTAGCCCTATCAAGTCTAGGAATACCAAATACTATAAATGCAAATGCCACTTTTTTTAAAACAGGAGCAGATTCAACTTGTGAGGTGATTTTTAACTACAGTAACGCCAAAGCAATTTTAAAGAGTACCCTTATCGAAGACACATCTACAGAGGCTATTTTTAGTTTTGAAGATGCAGTTGTAAAATTAAATACGATGTTTCATCAACCATCAACCATAACTATTTTTAAAGATGATAAAGAAGAAGTAGTCGATTTTGGATACAAAACTATAGGTTATAATTATGAGACAGAACATTTTAATCAATTGTTAAGAGAAAACAAAAAAGAAAGCAATGTAATGACTTTCGATTTTTCTAAAAAATTGATAGAAACATTAGATGAAATTCGTAAAATAATTGGTTTAGAATATTAATATAACGTCTATTCATCAACAGCAATACCAAAATACAACCAAGTAACATCTTCTTTAAAAGGATTGGATTGCGAGTGTAATTCTCCTGGTTCAACAGTAATACAATCACCAGCCTTAACAATATGTTTTGTATTGTTGATGATAAACTCGGCTTTACCACATTGTATATAAAAAACTTCAAACATGGTATCGTGTTTGTGTGTTTCTACTTTTTGATTGGGCTTAAAAGTAGCTGTACTAAACATCATTAAATTCGGAATTTCACCTTTTTTTATAAAGACTTTTTTTAGAACATCACCTTGATGATTCGCCTTTATGGCACCAATTTTTTTAACGTTAGTAATTTTCAATGCTTTTTTTTAATGAAATACAAAGTAACTAAAAAATATTGAATAGCCGATTATTCCTTATTATCAATAAACGTATTAGTTCTTAATGTTAATTTGTGGTACAAATTTGTTCTATTGTATTCTAATTGAACGCTACTAAACTAGGCTCTTTTTTAGCTATAACTTTAATTTTGTTTTTTATATTTTAAACCAATTGATGATGAAAAAAGCTACCTTCTTATTCTTGTTTTTTTTTAATTCTATAAGCGGTGCTGCTCAAGAAAAACCAAATATTCTTTGGATTATTACAGATGATCAAAGAGCAGACGCCTTAGAATGTTATAATAAAGCAACAACTGGTAAAAACGAAAGTGCTTTAGGTTACGTTTCTTCTCCAAATATAGATAAGTTGGCTAAAGAAGGTACCTTATTTGTAAAAGCATATACAAATTCACCTGTTTGTGGGCCCTCTAGAGGTTCAATGTTAAGTGGGCGATACCCATTTAGAAATGGTCATTATCAGTTTGAGCAAACACATCAACAGCCAGATTTTGTAAAACCTTCAATTCCGCAAACCCTAAGAAAAAATGGATACATAACAACATCTTTTGGAAAAGACGGAGCGTATATTTTTAAATGGGAAGGCAAGCAAACCTTTAAAGATCCTGGACATTATAACTACAAAGTAAGTTTTAAGCACGATTTACAAAAGAACAATGTTGGAGATTTTTGGGGGCAACCTGCATATGCCAAAGGTACATGGAAAACAATAGGTAAAGAAGAACGAATAAAAACTCCTGATGGAAAAATTGTAAAATATTTGTTTAAAAAGAAGAAAGGACAAGGAGAGATTAGTATAGAAGATCGTAAGTTAAGAAAAGAGATGGAAAAGAAATATGAAATCTTACGATCTTACACACGTACTGGAAATAAAGATTTAATTATTGGTGGAGAAAACCCAATGCCAGCAGGACAAACTATAGATGGTAAAATTGTTGAAGAATTTAAATTGTATTTAGAAAATCAGAATAAAACGTTCATTAATACTTATGGTAAAACAAAAAAAGGAGCAGACCCTAGCAAACCTTTAATGACACATTTAGGTTTTCATTTACCACACACTCCTGTATTGCCGCCAAAATCATTTAGAGATAAATTTAAAAAGAAGAAATACAAACTCCCAGCTTTTGATGAAAAAGAAAAAGCAACATTTACACCTCAATTGCTCAAGCTTTTCAAAAATTTGAATATGACAAATATGACAGATAAAGAAAAGCAACAGGCAATTCAAGATTATTATGCGTTTTGTGCTTATGGAGATGCTTTGATTGGAGATGCTGTAGCTGCGTTTAAAGAATATAGTAAAAAAAACAAACAAGAATATCTAATAGTTTTTGTAGTAGGAGATCATGGTTTGCATTTAGGAGAACAAGGTATTGAGGCAAAATTTAGTCCTTGGCGCCAATCTACTCAAGGTGCAATGATAATGGTATCTTCTAATAAAAAAGAGATTCCAGAAGGCATTGTAAATACTAATTTTGTTGAGTATGTAGATGCTGCACCTACAATTTTAGAAGCTGCAAATATCCCTATTGATGACAAAAAATACGAATATTTAGATGGTATTAGTTTAAAAAGATTGATTCAAGGACAAGTTCAAAAACGCGATTATATTGTTGGAGAAACTAATGTAATTGTTGGCCACAGAGCGTATTTAAGATCAAAAGATTTTGCTTTTTCAATGAAAACACGCCCTAATAATTGGAAGAAATTAATACCAAATAAAAATGTGAAATGGGCTTTAAATTGTCCTGTAGAAGAAGCTGAATTGGCTTTATATGATTTAAGAAATGATCCTTTAGAAAGAAATAATGTTGCAGGAAACAAGAATTATAAAAAACTAGCAGAATGGTTTAGAAAAAAATTAGGTAATATTGTTTTAGGTGATGGAAGAGTGGAGTGCGATTGGACAAAAGAGAATTCATACAATATCAGTATTTTCGCTAAAGGACACTTTCCCATCAAGTGTGTAAGTTAAAAATTACAGGATTAGATTTTTCATAGTTTAATCCTGTTTTCAAATATAGCCAAAAATTGGTTTAGGATGATTCCCCAATTTCTAATTGGCATTTTCCATTTTTTTGTGGA
The DNA here is from genome assembly GCF_054584775.1 of Polaribacter litoreus. Taxonomy (NCBI): domain Bacteria; kingdom Pseudomonadati; phylum Bacteroidota; class Flavobacteriia; order Flavobacteriales; family Flavobacteriaceae; genus Polaribacter; species Polaribacter litoreus. Next base: position 169,634 of record NZ_JBTLRD010000011.1, read on the forward strand.
TTCTCTTAAAGCTAAAAATACAGATTTAATCACAGCATCATCAGTAGGGTAAGAGAGTTTGTTTTTTGTGTATTTTCTAATTTTCCCATTTAAGTTTTCAATTAAATTAGTGGTGTAAATAATAGTTCTAATTTCTAGAGGAAAATCAAAGAAAACAGTGAGTTCATCCCAGTTGTTTTCCCAAGATTTAATTGCGTAAGAATACTTAGAGTTCCATTTAGTTTTAAAGTCTTCTAAAGCAGCTTTAGCTGCTTCTTTAGTAGGAGCAGTATAGATTTGCTTCATATCTTTGGTAAAAGCTTTTTTGTCCTTCCAAACCACATATCTACAGGAGTTCCTAATTTGATGTACCACACAAATTTGTGTAACTGAATTAGGAAATACGGTTTTAATGGTGTCTGTAAATCCGTTTAAATTATCAGTTGCAGTAATTAATATATCTTGTGTTCCTCTTGCTTTTATATCGGTTAAAACAGTCATCCAAAAAGAAGAGGATTCATTTTTTCCTAACCAAAGTCCTAAGACTTCTTTCTTTCCATCAACTCGTAATCCAACAGCTATATAAATGGTTTTGTTAATCACTTTGGAGTTTTCTCGAACCTTAAAAACGATACCATCCATCCAAACTATCAAATATAGAGCTTCTAGAGGTCTGTTTTTCCAAGCGATAATGTCTGCTGTAATTTTATCTGTAATTCTTGAAATAGCAGAACTTGAGATATTAAAATCATAGATTTCTCGTATTTGTTCTTCTATATCTGTGGTGCTCATTCCTTTGGCATACAAAGAAATAATCAAGTTTTCAACACCATCAGCTGTGCTTTCTCGTTTCTTAATAAGCATTGGATTAAAAGAGGCATCTCTATCTCTAGGAACTTGAATTTGTGTTTCTCCTAAATGAGTCTTGATGGTTTTACTTCCATATCCATTTCGTGAGTTGGAATTATTGCTTTTTTGATGCTTATCATAATCTAAATGGGCATCTAACTCGCCTTCTAAAATTTTCTCAACTCCTCGTTTGTGAAGCTGTTCTATAAAACTGGTCAGTTCTGAACCTGTCTTAAATTGTTTTAAAAAGTCTTTGTCGTTTAATAAATCTTCTGGTTTCATAAATAAAAGTGTGTTTATAAAGTTAATGATTATTGAATCGTAAAGTTATTTCCGAAATTCTTCCTCATGGAGCAATTCAAATATTGCTCTGGAAAAATTTCAGAATAACTTTACTTACACACTTTCTGGTTTAGTACCCGCTAAGGAGCACATGATGGTAAGCTACAGATTCCTATACAACTTATTCCTTAGCAATTATTAAAGTATTGTTTTCACTTGTTTATTGTTTCAATTTGTTCTCTAAATTTTTGTCATATATAGAGATACGTTTGAAAAATAGCCTTTATCATTATAATTTTTTTTAGAATTACTTTCTATCAGTATTTAAATAAAAAATCAAGGTTTTAGTGTTTGCAATTTATAATTTCATCCGAGAGTTGTTTGCTTACACATTTCAATTAAAAAGCGTTGTCAATTTTTTCATGCAATGAGTTTACATCTTCTGTTTAAATTTATGAAGATTGACTTCTGAAAAATAAATCAATTTTTCTTTTTTACACGTATAAAAATAGTTTTAAACCATTTGTTGTATCATTTAAGATAAACCTTACTTCTATTTTTTTTAATTACAGACGGTCCAGTTGTAGCTTTGTAAAAAAATAGAATTTATGAGGTTTATCAAATTTTTAATTTTTGGTTCAATTATATTGGCATCTTCAAGTTCTTTAGCAAAAACAATTTACGTAGCTATTAATGGTAATGACGCTAATAATGGTTCAATAAACAGCCCTTATAAAACTTTTAATAAAGCAGTTTCAGTAATGGTTGCAGGAGATATTTGTATCATCAGAGAGGGGGTATACGAACAACAATTGATGATTAATAGAAGTGGTAATGCCAATAATTATATAACTTTTAAAGCTGCTGATGGCGAAAATGTAGAAATTAAAGCAACAACTACCGTTAACGGGTGGCAATTGTACAAAAATAATATTTACAAAGCTTCTGTAAATATGGGCATACAAAGTAGGTTTCGAACAATTTACCATAATAGAGCTTACATGGATTTGGCAAGATGGCCAAATAATACCGATAATAATAGATGGACCGTAAATTGTGCATCTGTAACAGGAGGTGATGGTACACATTTTTTAGTAAATAATGTTCCAAATATCAATTGGTCAGGAGGCTTAGTTTATTATTTAGGAGCTCATTCAGGGGCAAGTTGGACAAGACCAATCACTTCAAATACATCCAATAGAATTAATTTTACTCCTGTTGATATTACAGATTGGCCTTTTAGTGTTCACAATCCAACAATTTGGAGAAATTATCCTGGAAACAATAGAGGGCAGCTATTTCTTTTCAACAAATTAGAAGCCTTAGATTATGCCAGAGAATGGTATTATGATGATACCTCTAAAACCCTTTATTTACAAACTGCAGATGGTAATATGCCAGCTAATAATAGTGTGGAATATGCAACAAGAAAATATGCTGCTCAACTAACGGGAGATTACATTAAAGTAGAAGGAATTACTTTTTTTGGGGGTGCTATAAAAATTGAAAATAGAGCCGATTATAACCAAATAATTAATTGTAAGGTAATACATGGTAGTGAAGGGCACGATTCTCTTACCAATACTGGTGCTCAGGTTGGCGAGGCATCAATAGAAGTTTTAGGAGATTTTACACTTATTAAGGGTTGTACAATTAATCATAGTGCTGTAAACGGAATAGTTATTTCTGGTTGGGCTGCAGATAATTGTACTATCGAAGAGAATACAATTAGCAATACGGATTATGTTGGTATACACGCTTCACCAATTAGAACAAGTGGTGATGGAATGAAGATTTTAAAAAATACTATTTTTAATACGGGTAGAGATGGAATGTACGTAGCTGGTAATAATTGTGAAGTGGCTTATAATGATATTTCTCAATCGCAAAAAATCAATAGCGATTCTGGTGTTTTTTATACGGTTGGCAATAACAGCGATAAAAATACAGAAATACATCATAATTGGTTTCACGATGCAACTGCACCTACTTATTCTCATCATCCATCAGATCCTGGTAAAGCAGCTGGTATTTATTTAGATAATGATAGTAAAGGGTATGTAGTACACCATAATGTAGTTTGGAATGTCTCTTGGACTGGCTATCAAGTAAATTGGAACAATGAACGCCTTAATTTTTACCATAATACGATTTGGAATGCTTGGGGTGCTATGGATTCATGGGATATTAATGGGCCGCAATTGGATAATAAAATTTATAATAATTATGCAAATACAGGTAGTTGGTTTAGTAAAACTACTAATGATTTCGATATAAAAAATAGCCCAATTTTTTCTAGTTCTCCTTTTGAAGATGTAAATAATCAAAACTTTATGCCTGCAGAAGGAAGCGCGTTAGTTGATGCTGCTCCTAGTATCTCTGGGTTTAGTAAATATGTAGTTGGTGCTTCTGCAGATATTGGAGCTTACGAAAGAGGTAGTGTTTATTGGACTGCTGGAGTTAATGCAATTGAAGACTCAGCACCACAAGTACCTTTGGCTTTAACAGTGTCATCTCAACCAAATATCATTTATTTTGACGACTTGCAAAACCCAACAAAAGTACATTCAAATAAAGATTTTCAAGTACAAATAACAGGTTTAAATCCTTCATCTGCTTATAATTTGTTCAATCAATTGCATAACGATAATGCTTCTATTCAAATTGCTGGATTTTCTAAACAAGGAATTTCTGGGGTAGAAAGTATAACAATTGACATCAATTGGTCGTTTTTTCCTAACAATCCAGTTGTAATAAATAATTCAGATACTTTTACTTGGGCAGTTTCACTTTTTGAACCAGGAGTTGGTAAGCAAGATGAAGCAACTGTTACGGGGCTAAGCTTAGACTCAAGTTTATCAACAATAAATTATGTGAATAATGCTAAAGTTAAAATATATCCTAATCCTACAACAGGTAAGGTATATGTAAAAGGTGTTAATGTAAATAAAGCTTCTTTTGAAATTTTTAATTTAAGAGGCCAAAAAGTGCGCTCTAACTCTACTTTCAAAGGCTTACAAAAAGGGATGTACTTTTTAAAGATTAAAGTTGATACTAAACTTTATATTAAAAAAGTAATGTTACAATAGTGTTTTAAAGTAAAAAAAAAAGAGGCTGTCTAAAAAATATTAAAACGGATCATTTTAACTGTTATGGAGAAATCTTATTTATTGATAATTAAATATATTAGATTTTCTGACTTTGCTTAAAATAACATGTAAATCTACTTTTTAGACAGTATCTTTTTAGTAATGAAAATGGAAATTTACATCGCTCCCCATTCTTTTAATGAGGCTTTATTCATTTTTATATAACCTGTATTTCCTGCTTCTGTAGCATATTTTAAAGAGGCTTTAGCAGCGGCAATAGCAGCTTTAGTATTACCAGCTTTAGCATGAATTAAAGATTGCTGACGTAAAAACCAAAATTTTGGCGAATCTGCTGTCATTTCAACAGCTTTATCTATCCAAGTTTGTGCTTGTTTAATATCTTTACCCGCTTGTAAATAATATACAGCAGCTCCATACATGTCATTTGCAGAAGGCCCAGCCATTACTTTAGAAATGCTAGCTGAAACCATTTTATCTGTAGGTACTTCAAATTTAAAAGGTACATAAACATTTTCCCACATAAGTCCAATAACAGCAGACGAATTGGTTAAATCATCAAAAGTAATGGTAAAAGTTTCTATTGGCATAGGCATTTTGTAAGGAGTAACTGTAACTTTTGCAACTACTTTAGATGCATCCCACTTTGCTGGGGTTCCCCAGTTTGATGCGTCAGCATACAACATTACGTCCCAAGTTTTTTCGCCAGGAATCGTGTATAAAGCGTAAGTTCCTTTTTTAACAGTTTTTCCATCAACCATAAAATCAGAAGAAAAAGTTAATTTAGTGTTAGCATTAGCACCTGTTCGCCATACTTTTCCATAATCTTCTAAACCGCCAAATATTTTTCTTCCTTTCATGCTTGGTCTAGAGTACTCTAGGGTAATATCTGTTAAACCTACTTTTTGCTCTATTTTTTGAAACGGACTTGGAGCAGGTGTTTTAATCTGTGCGTTTGCAGAAAATGTAAACGCTACTACAAATAATGATACTATAATTTTTTTCATAATTTCGGATTAATTAGTTTATTGTATTCAAAATTACGATTTCATAAAACGACAAACGTTAACAAAAACTTAAATAAGTGATTGTATCTTTGCTTTATAAATGTGATTTTAAGATGAAAAACATTAGTATTTTAGGTTGTGGTTGGTTAGGGAAACCTTTGGCTTTGTCATTTTTAGATGATGGATATGCTGTAAAAGGTTCTACAACATCCGAAGAAAAAGTACCAATTTTAGAAGATTTGGATATTGACACTTATTTGGTTGATATTTCTGAAAATGAAGAATTTGATGCTTTTTTACAATCTGATATTTTAATTATTGCAATTACATCTAAAGATATAGATGGTTTCGAAAACTTGATTTCTCAGATTCAAGAATCATCTATCCAAAAAGTAATTTTTATCAGTTCTACTTCTGTGTATGGGCGTATTAATAAAGTGATGACAGAAGAAGATGAGGTTTTACACAATCATCCTTTGGTTGAAATAGAAAACTTATTTAGAGAAAATACTTTTTTTGAAACTACAATTATTCGTTTTGCAGGATTATTTGGTGGTGAAAGGCAGCCAGCAAATTGGTTTAAAAATGGAAAAAAAATTCCACAACCCAAAGGTTTTGTAAATATGATTCATAGAGAGGATTGTATCGAAATTATTCACGAAATCATTGGTCAAAATTCTTGGAATGAAGTGTTTAATGCCTGTGCCAATCATCACCCAACAAGAAGAGAATTTTATACTTTGGCTAAGTTGAGTGCTGGTTTTGAGTTACCAGAATTTGAAAATAATGATGTTTATGAATGGAAAATAATTTCTTCGGATAAAATTCAAAAAGTTTTAAATTATGAGTTTATTCACGATGATTTACTTTCATTTTAAGTTTCAAAGTTTTTAAGTTCGAGTAATTTTTCAGTTTTGCTAACTGCTAACTGCTAACTGCTAACTGCTAACTGCTAACTGCTAACAGCTAACTATATTTCTTCTTACGTAAATAATTAAAAATAAAACCGAATACAAACAATAGAAGTAAAGGCAAAATTACATTTAAAAACTGCCAAAACGTTCGTTCTTTAAAAGCCTTTTGTTTGTCTAACATTTTAATTTGTAGTGATTTATTTCTTAGGTTGATTAACCCAGAATCATCCAACAAATAATCTACTGCATTTATTAAGAAATCTTTATTTCCAAATTGTTGGTTGGTCCATTTGTCTATGGATAAATCTGTTGGTTTTCCTTTTAAAAGTTGATTTTTCCCTACATCACCATCAGCAATAACAATCATTTTATTCTGGTTTGCATTTTCCTTAAAAAGTGATGTTTCAAAAGGTTTTACTCTGTTTTTATAAGCCGATTTAAAATCACCTTCTAATAAAATTCCAAACAATAGATGTCCAGAAACATACTCTTTTTCTTGAGGTTCTTCTGCTATAGATTGCAATTCGATAATTGCAGGAGTTCCTATTTTTTGCGTTAAAGTAGAACTCATTAATAATGGCGTTTTTTTAATGTTATTCTTTAAGGTATCTATCTGATTTGCAAATTGCAAACGAACTGGAGCTACATTTTTGGTAATTGGATGATTTGGATTAGCGCCAACCAAAGGATGAAAAAACCAATCGAAATTTTGAAACTGTGGCTGATTGCCAACATTACCAGTTGCTAAAGGAATTTGAGCAGCATATAAATCTTTAATTAAGCTTGTGTTTATTCTAATTCCGTAAGAAAATAGCAAGTCTGTTAAGTTTAAATCTCTTGGGTAAGCCAACATTTTACCTCTATTAAATAAACTGTCTTGGTCTGCTTGTACATTGTCTAACATCCACAATGTTTTACCTCCATTTGTAATGTATTGATCTAAAACCAATTTTTCTTTTTCTGTAAATTTTTCTGTGGGTTTTGCAATAATTGCCAAATCTAAAGAGCTTAAATCTTGTAAAGTTTGTTGCGGATTTGTGTCTACAGAATCTAATGTAAACTTTGCCAATTTGTATTTTTTAGCAACTTCGCTTAAAAAACTATATTGATAAATGTCTTGCAATTCCCCATTTCCTGTAAGAACAGCAACACTTTTTTGTTTGGTTTGATGGATGCTATTTATAGCATTAGAAAAACTATATTCTAAATTTTCGATGGCTTTTTGCAATTGCTCTTCTTGGCTTGCAACAATGCCTGTTGGCAATAAAGAAACGATTTCTGATTTGTTGCCAAAATTGATTTCTGCCCATGGAAAAATAATGGCTTCAGACAATTTACCATCTTCTTCTACTGTCAATTGGCTAGGCATCATCCCTTTTTTAATCAAATCTTCTCTTTGGTCATCAGGATTTTGGAAATGGATTTTAATATTAGAATTTTCTGCTGCTAATTCTTCTAAATATTGCCTGGTTTCAACTTGTAGTCTTTTAAATTCAGATGGAAAATCGCCTTCTAAATAAACCGTTATAAAAAGTGGTTTTTTAATTTTTGATAAAATTGAATTTGTAGTTTCTGATAAGGTATAGCGTTTATCAGCAGTTAAATCGAAACGTTTGTAAAAAGATTGATTTGCAATGTTTAAAACCATTAAACCAATGATTAATACACTTATATTTTTGATTTTTTTATTCATGGTCTAAACGTGTTTTAGTAATGAATAAAAAGAAAAACGTAACACTTAAAAAATAAATAATATCTCTAGTATCAATAACACCTCTAGAAATACTTTTAAAATGTTCGTTAATGCCCAATTGTTGAATGGTTAAACTATTATTGCCAAAAGAAGCAGCAATAGCATCAAATCCGTAGAACAAAATAAACGTAATAAAAACACCAATAATAAAAGCTACAATCTGATTTTTGGATAAAGTTGATGTAAACAAACCTATAGAAGTGTAAGTTGCAGCCAAAAATAATAAACCCATATAAGAACCAATTGTACTGCCAAAATCGATATTTCCAACAGGATTTCCTAGTTGATAAACTGTATACACATATATAAAAGTAGGAACAATAGCAATGCAAACTAGTAGGAGAGAAGCCCAAAATTTACCCAGAACAATTTGCCAATCAGAAATGGGTTTTGTTTTTAAAAGTTCTATGGTACCTGTGTTAAATTCATCAGCAAAACTTTTCATTGTTATTGCAGGAATTAAAAAAAGAAACACCCAAGGAGCTAAATAAAAAAACGGAGTTACATCTGCAAAACCAGCATTTAAGATGTTAAAATCATCATTAAAAATAAAGAGAAACAAACCATTAATCAGCAAAAAAACTCCAATAACCAAATAGGCAATTGGACTTGAGAAAAATGAGTTGAATTCTTTTTTTAGGATTGGATACATTTAGTTTATTTCTAATTTGTAAATTCGATTAAAAGCATAAGTATTACATTTTCTTTCGGGCTGAAAAATAAAATTTAGTTTGTTTAACAACGCAATTGAAGCTAAATTATTTTTGTGTGTAAAGGCTTCTATGGTTTTTAATTTCATTTGATGAATTCCGAAAGCCAAAACAGATTTTATTGCTTCTGTCATTATTCCTTTTTGATGAAATTCAGGTTTTAATTTATACCCAATTTCTGCATAATTTTTATCGATATCAATTTGATGTAAAACTACGCTTCCAATTATTTGAGTTTGATATTCAATCAACCAAAATATTCTTTTTTCTTTTTGATATAAACTTTTACAAACTTCAATAAAATCTTTAGCTTCTTCTAAATTTTCTACTCTTTTTGTGCCTACAAATTTATTAATTTCTTTACTAGAACGTAAGTCAAAAACTGATTTTATATCTTTAAAAGTTGCTTCTCTTAAAAGTAACCTTTTAGTTCTTATTTCAGGAAAATTCTTAAAGGCGAAATTCATTTTTAAATTTGCTTACTGCTTACTGCTTACTGCTTACTGAATACTAACTCTTTTATCTACACTCCAAGCTTCAGGTTTTGCATTAAAATAACCTTTGGTTTGTTTCCAAGTGGCTTTAAAAAAGTCAGAATTTCTATAGTTTTCTAGGGCATTTTCATCTTCCCAATAAGAATATGTAAAAAAGATTTCTGGGTTGTTTTTATCTTGATATAATTCTAATAATTTACATCCATCAGAATTTCTGATGATTGCTTTTTTTTTGTCAAACATTTCTTGAAAATCAGCAATATATTTAGAGTGTAAGCTCATTTTTACAATTCTAACCAGCATATAATTTTATGATAAAGTTGTGTATTCTGGTTTCGAGTCCGAAATAAAATCAATAATAATTGGATCTCTATATTCTAAACCTAAAAGGGTAGAAGCTCCACCAACTGTTTTTAAGTTGCTTCTATAAATTGCAATTTCTAAATACCCAGCAGAGTTAAAAATAGCCAATCTATTACCATCAAAAACTTTATTGTCTGAGGTATTATTGGTTACAATTTCATTGTATTTACTAAAAATTTTATGAAAAGAATAACGAGAAGCACGAATTTCATAGGCCCTACCTTTACCAACATCGTTAAACATTTTTTTACTAATGTTAGAGATTAAGTTGCCATAATTATCAATGTATAAAACACCGCCAATAATTTGTGTTTTAGTTTGATTTACCTTAGGCTGAATTTCAACGAGTTTTTTAAATTCAAAAGTTTCTCTACCAATTACAGTTAAATTTCCTCCTCTTGCAATAAAACAGGCTACTTTTACAAAAACATCTAAAACAGGAAAACTACTTTCAATTCTATCGTGAATGTTAATTTCTACAATTTTTGTTGGTTGAATTTCTGAGGCAATCATAGAGATTAAACCATTGTCTGGGCACACAAAAAAATGACCATCTAAATCAATAGCAATGTGTTTATTATCGATACTCAACTCAGAATCTACACCAACAATATGAATAGTCCCTTTAGGAAAACTTTTGTAAGAATTCTTTAAAATGTAGGCAGTTTCTGTAATGTTAAATGGCGATATTTCGTGCGTAATATCTATAATTTTAGCATCTTCTAACTCAGAATAAATTGCACCTTTAACAGCCCCAACAAAGTGGTCTTTAGTTCCAAAATCGGTTGTTAAAGTAATTAAAGACATGGAGTTTCTACTGTTAATTAATTGTGTAAAAGTTGTGAATTATTTTATGCAAAGCTAATCATTTTAGTATTTTTAATTGCTATTTTAGTTGAAATATAATACAAATCAATTCATAAAAAAAAACATTTGAACGAACGCATTATAGAGTTAACAGAAATAAACCCAAAAGATTTCTTTGGTGCACAAAATAGTACTGTTGCACAGCTCAAAAGGTACTTTCCAAAAATTAAAATTGTAGCACGTGGTACTAAATTAAAAATTT
>NZ_JBTLRD010000012.1:0-162510 GCF_054584775.1 Polaribacter litoreus
TGTTTATCAATTTATAATTCTAAAGATAGAAAATTTAGATATCTTTGAATATCTCAAAGATATGAGCCCAGATTGAAGCATTTGTTTGAGCTCTTTTTTTTGCAAAAACTCGATTCAGTATTTGTTCTAAACAATGAAATTACTTTCTTTAAATGGCAAGATGCTAAAATAAAATCAGCATAAAAAAAAGCGAGTGCGGAAAGCTGGAAACAGCTTCTAAAACAACTCTTTATTACTAATATCTAAATAATTACGTTTTACAAAAATTAAGATCGTTTCTAAGATTTCTCCCATATTTTGGCACTTTTTAAACTCAACATCACCCACGTAACCTATTAAATCTTTTTTTAAACGCTCTATATGACGTGGAAATGAAATTTCATCGTGTTTCATACAACGTACTATATGCTGAATTCTGTCTGGAGAACTAATCATTCTTTTGGCTATAAAAGAGCGTTCTTCGATTTTATACTGCTCTATAGAGCTATTTTGCAATCGTTTACTCACCATTTCTACCATTTTAAAATTTTCTTTTAAAAATTGTAAATTGTACACTTTTAAGTTTCCTTCAAAAGATTGCTGATCGAAATCTATGGCTCTAATTTTATATACAATTTGGTCAAAATCGTGTATTGGAGTAATTACGTAATTGTAAGATCGCATGTCTCCTAACAACCTAATAAAGCAGCGTTCTTTAAACTTTACAAACTCTTTGGCTATTTGCGCTTTTTCTGATTTTGTACATTTTGGTAAAATATCTCTAATAAAATCATCACCAGGAATTCCTGATATGTGTTCTTCTATAAGTGTGTCTTTATACACCAAGTAATTGATGGTATAAGGTGATAAAATATGCTCTAATTCTAAACCATAAACACGAGAAGCGTCTGCTTGTTTGATATAGAAATAGGTAAAGTTGTCATTTAAAATGTTTCTAACTTTAATACGAAAAGGTTTAGAGTTGCCAAAAGTACAGTAGTCTATGGCATCTACATTTAAAAACGGAATGGTACTTTCATTACCATCTGAATGCAGAATAGTGTATATTTTTTTTAAACTACGGTCTATTTCTTGTCTGTCCCATTCAGAATAATATACGCGTACCCAAAGTGTATCTTCATCATTTTTATCAAAAACCGATACAGAGCCTTGAAATCGAAGCAAATCGTTATATAAAATACTAATTTTACTGCTTCTATTGTGTTTTTTTAAAAATGCAGCCAACAGTTTATTTACAGGAAATGTTGGTTTCTTTTTTGATATTAATTTTTGATTTTCGGTCATAACTTCTAAGGATGTACCACAAAAATAGCGATATTTATTATATGGATTCAAACATCTTTCCGGGTAAAGGTTTTACGACACCTTTTAATTCCATTTGCAATAAAATTGATGACAATTGAAATAGTGGAATAGCGCAATCTAAGGCAATAACATCTAGCAATTGCTTGCCATTATTTTGTAAGTACTCGTAAATTTTTTGTTCATCTGTATTTAACTCTACAAATAGCTGTTTTTGAATGGGTGGTTTGATTTTTTCTTTAAGATCCCAATTTAACAGTGTTATAACATCATTTGGTGTATTTAGTAAGTGTGCTTTGTTATTTTTAATTAAGTTGTTGCAACCTTTACTATAAATATCTGTAGTTCTGCCTGGTACTGCAAATACATCTCTATGATACGAATTAGCAATATCTGCAGTTACTAAAGAGCCTCCTTTTTCTGCAGATTCTATAACTATTGTAGCTTGAGAAATACCTGCAACAATACGATTACGCTTTAAAAAATTTTCTCTTAATGGTTGTTCTTCACTCCAAAACTCAGTAAAAAAGCCACCATTTTCGTTTAATGCATTTATGTATTTTTTATGTGCTTTTGGGTATATTATTTCAAAACCATGTGCTAAAACAGCAACATTTTGCAAGTTATGTTTTAAGGCTGCTTTGTGTGCACAAATATCTACACCGTAAGCAAAACCACTCACAATTACAGGGTTATATTCTGCTAAGGTTTCAATTAAATTATTAGTAAAATCTCTGCCATAAGAACTCATATTTCTTGTACCTACAATCGAAATAATTTTACGCTGCTTTAAATTGATATTTCCGTCTTTAAATATTAAAATAGGGCTATCAATACAATTTTGAAGATTTTTAGGATAATCATCTTCTAAAAAATAAGTGTAGTCTATTTTATTTTTGATGATATAATCGAGTTCTTTTTCGGCTGCTTTAAGATTTTTTTGATCAAATAAATGTTTTATAGCATGTGCACCAATACCGTTTATTTTTTCTAAAACAACAGCTTTTTCTTTAAAAACTTGTGCCACATCTCCCACATTTACAATGAGTTTCTTCGCTAAAATATCACCAACAGCTTTGCTTTTTTGTAATCGTAAAATGGCGAGTAATTTTTCTTCTTTCAAAAGGTAACAATTTGAAAACCAAGATATCAAATTTTTGTTAATAAAATTCAACTTAAAAGCTTCTTTTTATACCTAAATATTATAATTTTGTAACTATGATTTTAGCCAACTATATTAACGATTTACTATACAGATACGATTGTGTGATTGTACCTGATTTTGGTGGTTTTGTAACCAACAGAAAAGGTGCTAGCGTAAATGAGGATACTCATATTTTTTATCCTCCTACAAAACAAATTACATTTAATAGTCATTTAAAAGTTAGTGATGGTTTGTTAGCCAATTACATTGCATCTACTGAGCAAATTTCTTTTGAAAAAGCTTCTACAGCAATTAGTTTATCTGTTATAAAATGGCAAAATGAAATACAGTCTAAACCTTTAGAAATAGGTAATGTTGGTGTGTTAACCTTAAATAAAGCTGGGCAAATTATTTTTGAGCCCACTACAGAGGTAAATTATTTATCAGAATCTTTTGGGCTTTCTGCAGTTACATCTTCTACCATACCAAGGCCTAAAGAAATTGTAAAACCTTTAATTCCTATTGTTAAAAAAGAAGATAAAAACGGAGTTGCCTCTTTTATAAAGTATGCAGCCACTGCTGCTATTTTACTAACATTAGGGTTTGCTGGTAAAAACGCGTACGACCAAGATAAACAAGAAAAAGTAATGGCCGTACAGAAAGAAAATTTAGTCAAAAAGATTCAAGCTGCTACGTTTGTTATTTCTAACCCTTTGCCTACTATTGAGTTAAATGTAGCCAAAAAAGTAACAAAACCTTATCATGTTGTTGCAGGCGCTTTTCAGTTTGCAGAAAATGCAGAAAAGAAAGTACAACAACTAAAAAAGAAAGGTTACAACGCCAGTATTATAGGGGTTAACAAATGGGGGTTAACTGAAGTTGCTTTTAATAGTTTTGCTGATAGAAATGATGCAATTAATAACTTGTATAGAATCCAAAAAACGGTTTCTAAAGATGCTTGGTTATTAACAAAAAAATAATCGTTTTTACTTGCCTATCCTTATCTTTGTACAAATTTACAAGATGGAAGCAAAAACACCTAAAGAATCTTTAACTGTTCTTACAGATTTAGTTTTACCTGGAGATACCAACTATTTAGACAACCTTTTTGGAGGTGAATTATTAGCAAGAATGGATAGAGCTTGCAGTATTGCTGCAAGAAGACATTCTGCAAGAATAGTGGTAACTGCTTCTGTAAACCATGTAGCTTTTAATAAATCTGTACCTGTAGGTAGTGTGGTTACTTTAGAAGCAAAAGTTTCTAGAGCCTTTAAATCTTCTATGGAGATTTATGTTGATGTTTGGATTGAGGACAGACAATCTGGACAAAAAACAAAGGTAAACGAAGGGATTTATACCTTTGTGGCTGTAGATGAAACAGGGAAACCTGTTCAGATTCCACAAATTATTCCTGAAACAGCTCTGGAAAAAGAACGTTTTGAAGGTGCTTTACGTCGTAAACAACTTAGTTTAATATTGGCCGGAAAAATGCAACCTGAAAAAGCATCAGAGTTAAAGGCTTTGTTTAAATAAATAAATATTATGTACGAATTTTTAAGTAATTACAAAATTATAGGATCAATTATTGTTGCTGTTTTAGGAACTTTAGTTCGTTTTTTAATCTCTAAATCTTTACGTAAAATTCGTGTTAATTTCAATTTTCAGAAATCTAGAATGGTTGTAATTTACAAAATTGTAACATTCTTAATTTACTGCACTATACTTGTTTTAATTGCCTTTATTTGGGGTGTTGACGAAAAACAACTCATTGTATACATCTCCTCTTTTTTAACCATTTTAGGGATTGCATTTTTTGCACAATGGTCTTTATTATCTAATATTACAGCAGGTTTAATTTTATTTATCAATTACCCTGTAAAAATTGGTGACACCATTACTATTTTAGAAAAAGATAATGATACTACTGGCGAAATTATTGATATTGGTGCGTTTTTTATCACTTTAAAAACACCTGAAAACTTAATGATTACCATACCTAACGCTATTATACTTCAAAAAAACATCAGCTATAAAACCAAATAATGTATAGTAATTTAGAATACAATTATTAATGATTTTATGCCACGCTACTGTCTTTTAAAAATTTAAATTGGATGAACAGTATGTATTATTTGAAATTAAAATAAGCTTATAGAATATTGTAAGGTGATGCAAAAACTATTGCCTCATAATCCAAGAAGATGGGTTTAAACGCGTATTATTTTTAAATAATACAAATACGAGTTTGGTTTTTTTAGATACTTTATCTGTAAAAATCTTACCAATATTTTGCCCTGTTGTAATTTTATCGCCCTTTTTTACATAAGAATTTTGCAAATTATTATATGAACTGATATAATTTCCATGTCTTATTAATACATTTTTGGTTCCACTAGAACTTACTAAAATATTTAATACTTCGCCATCAAAAATAGCTTTTGCCTCACTGCCAGTTGGCACCGCAAAATGGACGCCAGTACTATTTATGGTTATTCCAGGAAAAATAGGATGAGGTTGTACACCAAATTTTCGAATCATTACCCCTTCATATATTGGCCAAGGCAACTTACCCTTATTTTGTTCGAATTTTGCTGCCAATACTTTTGCTTCTGGACTCAAAATAAACGCATCATTATTTTTAGAAACTGGTTTTTTACTTTTGTTTTTGGCTCTTGCTAGTCTATTGGCTTTTGCAATTTCTTCTTTAATAATTTTATCGATTCTTGCTGCAATTTTTTTATCTTCTTGTACTTTCTTTCTTATTTCTCTTTTGTATTTACCCTCTTTCTTTTTAATAGTTGCAATTAAAGATTCTTGCTTTTTTTTGTCAGATTCTATTTGCTTTTTTTGATTTTTCTCTGCCAAAACCAAGGTGTCTTTTACTTTTTTTTGATACAGTAAAGAATCGTTTAATTTTTCAATGATCTTTTTTTGAATAACAATTTCATCTCCTTGCTTTTTTCTAAACTTGGTATACTGTTTCATATACTCTAAACGCTTGTAAGCTTGATAAAAGTTTTGTGAAGACAATAAAAACATGGCTCTACTTTGTTGAGATTTAATTTTGTACGATTTGTAAATCATATCAGCATAATCTGCTTTTAAAATTTCTAAATTTTTATTGAGTGTATTCCGTTTTTTTTCGTTTTTAGAAATAGCGTTCGATAGCAATTTGGCCTCTAAATTTATTGTATTGATAAGTTTATTTCTTGCCTCAATTTTTTGGTTGATATCTTTTAAATCTTCCAAAGCATTTTTTTCTTTTTTTACTTCTGTAGACAACAACCTATTTAGTTGAGTAATTTCAGATTTGTATTTTTTACGTTGATTTTCTAACTGCTTTCTGGTTTGACCAAATGCAGATAAATGTATCAAAAGAAAAAATCCCAAAAAAAGATATAACTTAAACAATTGCATTAAAAACTAAGTTTTTTTAATGAATTAGGCATATTAAAAGACATAAAAACGTCTGTATCAAACACTACTGACTTATACACTAAATCTATTGTTGTTGTAGATTTTGGTTTTTTTGCCTTTATGTTTATAGCAGATGGAAACACCGTATTTTGAATTAAATTATACGATGGATAGTTTACATCTAAGCGTAAATTATTTTCTGTATTCACAATATGTTGTTCATCTAACTTAAAATGAGCAGGATTAATAGTAAAGAAAATATCAAACAATGCTGCTTGTTTTTCTGGTGATAAAATATAACGATTGTTCGCTATTTCTACTTTTTGATCAATT
This sequence comes from Polaribacter litoreus, assembly GCF_054584775.1. NCBI lineage: Bacteria > Pseudomonadati > Bacteroidota > Flavobacteriia > Flavobacteriales > Flavobacteriaceae > Polaribacter > Polaribacter litoreus. The sequence continues at coordinate 6,197 of NZ_JBTLRD010000012.1, forward strand.
TCTTTTACATTTAATAAAGATTGCCCTAAAAACAAGTTTTGTAGCTGTTCAAAATTAATTTCTACACCCAATAATTTTTCTATCATAGAAAAATCACCTTCAAAAGAATTTTTAAAAACGGTAGAATAGTAACGTACAGAAGTTGGTGTAATTTCGGCTTTAAAAACCGTTAAAAATTTAGATCCTTTTAACCAAATTACTTCGTCTTTTTTAATTTTTAAATTTACTGTTAAACCTTGTTTGGTTTTTCCATTATCAAAATTTACTTTGAGTTTGGCATCCACTGTTTTTTTATCAAAATTAGCTGCAATATGTTTTTTAGCCACTTTTCTTGCAGAAATATCTTTTGCTATTGCATTAGCGTTAATCATATTTTTGGTTGTTTTACAAGAAGCCAATACGACTGTAAAAAAAAGAATGTATTTTAAAAACTTCATGTTAGCTTTTTATTTTTTTTGCTTTTTGCTGATATTTAAGTTCTTCTTTTGTATTGCCCAAACCTTTATAGGCTTTGGCCATTTCTTCATAAAAACCGATCTCCATCTGGTCTTCTATTACAAAATCGATACCATTCTGTAACGTAGTTAATGCGTTTTTATGATGCTGTTGCGCATTTAATGTTTTAGCTTTTATTAAATACACATAAGGTTGAGCAGGAAAAAGTGCAATGCCTTGGTTACTAAACTTAATTAATTGAGTTGGGTTATTTTTCGACTTTTCTAAAATCTCTTTTAAAATTTTGTACGATTTATCGGTTTTAAATTGATTGATTAATTCTGAAATATCGTTTGGCTTGTTGTGTGCTTTTATAACTTTTTTCTTATTTACTAAGTTCTTACGTAATTTTTTTAAGTTAGCAGATAAGGCATTTTCATTTTCTAAAACATTCATTAAAGAAATAGCTTTATTATATTGCCTGTTATATAAATACAATCGTACTAAATTTTCCCTTTCTTTTGGGTTTAAAGCCACAACTTTTTGTTGCACTTCTATTGCCTTTTTATAGTTTCTTTCTTTTTGATAAATTTTAACCAAGTGCTTTAACAGCCAAATATTATTTGCATCTTTTATTAATGCCCTTTGCAGGTATTCTTTGGCTAGTAATGTGTTATTGAGTGCGAAATAGTTTTTAGAAAATTCAAAAAAAACCGCAACATCATTCGCTATTATTTGATTGCAATTTTCTAAATTCTCTAGCGCCTTTTGATGGTTGCCAATTGATTTTTGAGATAAGGCTTTAAAAAAAAATTGTTGAAATTTTAATTCTGCTGTTTCTGTTAAGTCTTCTTTTGCAGCTATGCTGTCTTGCGAAAAAGATAAATGTGAGAAAAAAACACAGCACAAAGCAAAGAGAACAATTGTAAAATATTCTCTTTGCTTTTTTTGTAATTTATCTATATTTATTTCTCTTATTTTCATTTTAGGTCAATTCCGTGTAATCTCCAATACTTACAGAGGTAAACTCTCCATTGTATTTTGCGTAATTTCCAATCATTGCATTTTCTAACTTTGCGTTAGAAATTGCTACATTATTTTGTATAAGAGAATTTACAATAGTTGCATTATTTATTACACTGCCAGCACCAATAGACACATAAGGGCCTACTTTTGCATCTTGTAACACCACATTTTCTCCAATATAACAAGGTTGAATAATTTCTGAATTTTGCAACACTACATCATCAGAAACCAAATTATTACCTGCTTCATGTTCAAAAGATAAGGTTTGTTTGTTGGTATCTACTGTTGGATCTTTTTTACCACAGTCCATCCAAGCATTCACAGTTCCAGGCACAAATTTAGCACCTTGCTGTTTTAAAGACTCTAAAACATTTGTTAATTGATATTCGCCATTTTCTTTTAAATCGTTATCTATTAAATATTGAATTTCGTTTAATAGTTTTTCACCGCTTTTAAAATAGTAAATTCCAATTATGGCCAAATCAGAAACAAATTGTTTTGGCTTTTCTATAAAATCGGTAATGATACCATTTTCTAATTTTATTACTCCAAATGCACTAGGGTTTTCTACTTGGCTCACCCAAATTGCTCCGTCTGCATTTACATCTAATTTAAAATCTGCTTTAAACAAAGTATCTGCATAGGCAACAACACAAGGGCCACTTAACGATTCTTTAGCACAGTAAATGGCATGCGCTGTACCTAAAGCAACATTTTGTACATAAACACTACCTTTTGCACCTAATTTTTCTGCAATTTTTAATAATTTTTCTTCAGTATCTATTGGAAAACCTTTTGCAGTTGTGCCAATTACAAAGGCTATTTCGTCTATTTTTTCATCTATTACAGCAGCAATATCTTCTACCAAACGTTGTACAATGGGCTTGCCTGCAATTACTGTTAAGGGTTTGGGTACTGTTAATGTATGTGGCCTTAATCGAGAACCAATACCAGCCATAGGAACTATAATTTTCATTTATGTTTTTTTGAAGATTTAAGGGCAAGATAACATTAATTCATAGATTCCAAAACTGTTTTTGGTCGAAAAAAAGAGAAAAAACCCTAAAAAAACACATTTCTCTCCCCATTTATGGGGAGGCGCCTCCCCATAAATGGGGAGAGAAAAATTTCACCATAAATGGGGATTGACAGGTATATTATTTTGATATATCTTTACACCATAGAAATTAAATATTACATGTTGTCCCCCAATTATTGTTTATTTATAAATGATGCAAAAACCCAAGTTAACTCTTGGGTTTTTTGTTTCTTTGCTAAAATTAAACATCATTTTTGTGAATTACCTTTCTGTAGAAAATATATCAAAGTCTTATGGAGAACGTGTTTTGTTCGAAAACATTTCTTTTGGCATCAATAAAGATCAAAAAATAGCCTTTGTGGCAAAAAATGGTACAGGGAAAACCTCTATATTGAATATTATTGCTGGTTTAGACAGCTCAGATACTGGCCAAATAGTAAGTAGAAAAGATATTAGTATTGCATATTTAGCCCAAAAAGATGATTTAAATCCTAACTTAACGATTGAAGAAACCATTTTTGCGACAGATAATAAAATACTATCTATTGTAAATCAATATGAAAAAGCATTACAAAATCCTGAAGAAGCAGAAGCTTATCAAGCTGCCTTTGATTTAATGGACCAATATAATGCCTGGGATTTTGAAACCCAATACAGACAAATTTTATCAAAATTAAAGTTAGACGATTTATCTCAGAAAATTTCGTCGCTTTCTGGCGGACAAAAAAAACGACTTTCTTTAGCCATCGTGTTAATTAGCAAACCCGATTTATTAATTCTTGATGAGCCAACAAATCATTTAGATTTAGAAATGATTGAATGGTTAGAAGATTTTTTTGCCAAAGAAAAGATTACACTTTTTATGGTTACTCACGATCGTTATTTTTTAGAGCGTGTTTGTGATGAAATTTTAGAATTAGACGAAGGTAAAATCTATAAATACAAAGGTAATTACTCTTATTATCTACAAAATAAAGAAGAACGTTTAGCTCTAGAAGCTACCAATTTAAGTAAAGCCAAAAGCTTATTTAAAAAAGAATTAGACTGGATGCGTAAACAACCAAAAGCCAGAACAACAAAATCGAAGTCTAGAACTGATGATTTTTACGCAATTAAAGAAAAAGCGCATCAACGTAGAAAAGATCATACAGTACAATTAGAAATAAATATGGAACGTTTAGGTAGTAAAATTCTTGAACTACACAAACTGCATAAATCTTTTGGAGATAAAGTAATTTTAGATGGTTTCGATTATGTTTTTAAACGAGGAGAACGCATAGGAATTATTGGTAAAAACGGAACAGGAAAATCTTCGTTTTTAAATATAATAACGCAAAAAAGTCCTGTTGATGCTGGTAAAGTAATAATTGGTGAAACTGTAAAATTTGGTTATTACACACAAACAGGAATACAAATAAAAGAAGGCCAAAAAGTTATTGAAGTGATTAAAGAATTTGGTGAGTTTATTCCGTTAACCAAAGGAAGAAAAATTTCTGCTTCTCAACTTTTAGAACGTTTTTTGTTTGATAAAAAGAAACAATACGATTTTGTAGAAAAACTCTCTGGTGGTGAACAAAAACGTTTGTACTTGTGTGCGGTGCTAATTCAGAATCCTAACTTCTTAATTTTAGATGAACCTACAAACGACCTTGATGTTGTTACCTTAAATGTACTCGAAAACTTTTTGTTAGATTATCCTGGAAATTTATTGGTTGTTTCTCACGACCGTTATTTTATGGATAAAATTGTGGATGCTTTGTTTGTGTTTAGAGGTGATGGACTTGTTGAGAATTTCCCTGGAAACTATTCAGATTTTAGAGCTTATGACAGCTCTGCAGAAAAAGAAGTTGAAAAAGAAAAACCTGTTGCACAAAAGATTGAAAAGAAAACCACTAAAAGTAGTTTAAGCTTTACTGAAAAACGAGAATATGGCGCGTTAGAAGCAGAAATAGAACGTCTTCAAAATCAAAAAGAACGTATCGAAAAACAATTTTTGAATGTAGAAATTTCGCCTGATGATATTCCTAAAAAATCTGAAGAGTTGCAAGAAATTATTGCATCAATAGAAGAAAAAGAAGAACGTTGGTTTGAGCTTTCTATGAAATTAGAAGGGTAGTTTTTTGAGATTTCTCCACAAGGTAGAAATGACAAAACTCCTATCATTCTCATAAAAATGAGAATTCATTTATGTTATTTAAAATATATAAAAGTTGAGATTTTTTGAGATTTACACAAAAGTTCGGGATGACAATTTCAACGGAAACCTCGAGGCAGAGCCTAGAGAAATTCTTTTCGATTAAACTCTAATAATGTTTTCTTCGGATATGATTTGTTCGTTATTGAAGCGTAATAAAATTTGTGCAACTGCTACAGTGTCTTTTTCGCAATACCTAACAATTCTTTCGATATCTTTTTCTTGGTAATATACTTTGGCAACTTCACTACCATCAATATCATCTTTTGGTGATGGTATTCCTAAAATAGAAGTTAATAATTTAAGTGATGTATAATGTTTATAATCACCAAATTTCCACAATTCTAAAGTATCTAAATGTGGAACTTCCCATGGTTTTTTACCAAATAAATTCAGTTTTTTAGGCAATTCTATTTGATGTACAATCAATCGTCTGGCAATAAACGGAAAATCGAATTCCTTACCATTATGCGCACATAAAACATTTGTATTTTTCGCAAAGTGTTTGTCTAATAAAACTTTAAAATCGGTAAGGATTTTATGTTCATCATCGCCATAAAAAGAAGTTATTCTTAGTTGTTTTTCATTTTCTACATCAACAAAATAGCCCACAGAAATACAGATTATTTTCCCAAACTCTGCCCAAATACCTGCTTTTTCGTAAAACTGTTTTGCTGTAAATTCATCTTTACGTTGGTATTGAGTTTTCTTATCGAACAATTCTTGAGTTGTTTTAGATACGTTTTCCCAATCTTTTTCTTGAGGTACTGTTTCTATATCTAAAAACAACACGTTGTTTAATTTGTAGGTAAGGTTCATAGCTTTATTTCTTTTTCGTTATAAATATACTGAAAAAGAAAAAGCTCCGAAAAATTCGAAGCTTTTTTTTTTAATGTATAAAAATAAATGATTTACTCAATCACTAATTTTGAGGTTGCTATTTTGTTACCTTCAGTTACTTTTAAAATATATAATCCAGAAGATATTGATGAAACATCAATAATTGATTTTGTACCTGCAACACTAGTTGTAAAAACTTTTTTACCGATTACATTAAAAATAGCAACTTTTTTAGTGTCTAAACTATTGCTAGTAATGGTAAATTGATTGTTTGTTACTGGGTTTGGGTAGGTTGCGAAGCCTTCTATTGAGTTTTGTAAAGTTCCTAATGTTCCTGTAAAACTACCAATAGGAAATGGTGTTGTTGCTGTTGCATTATTTGTACCACCTTCTAAACCATCTACTCCACTATAAGTCCATTCAGTTTCTGTAAATGTAGTACCTCCTGGCTGCGAGTTTGACTTTCTGTAGGCCCAGCCATCAAGATAATCATAAGCTTCTCCTGAGAAATCATTATTTACATCACCAAAAACATCAATTATTTGTCCACTTTCATAAAGCTCTATTGCATCATCTCCATTAATTGCCATAGAACTACTTGTATGTGTGGGATTCATTCCAAAAAATGTGTTAAAGTTCGTTTCTTCTGTAGCGATATATATAAATGTCCCTGCTGTTGCAGAACCTGATGGAAGACTAAACTCTACGTTACCTGCAGTAGAACCACCTCCATTAGCTGCTGAACTTACACCAAACAAAGATAAATCTGAAATATCTTGTAAAACGAACAACTCAACACCTTTTGGCGTACCGTTAGTTAAAGAACCATCATAAACACCAGTAATAATCATTTTTCTGGTTGGAGGTCCAAATACTTGCCCTGTAACATCTATAGTTTGATCTGCAACACCAGTTGAAGAAATTGTTATTTGTCCTGAATAATCACCAACTGACAAACCAGAGGCTAACCTTAAAATTACTTCAGTTGATGCAACTGTTCCTGAACTTGGAGTTATAGTAACAGAACTACTAAAATCTTGACCAGAAGTTAATGAAACTTCAAAGTTTGTAGGAGCTGTTATTGTTATATCGCTCGTTAAAAATAATCCTGAAACACTAAAATCTTCTTCAGTTGATGGACCTCCTTGACTTTCTATATACGTCATAGGATCTATAAAAGAAGTAATATTTATTTGAGGGTCAGCCGGACTAACAGTACCTGAAACAGTTAATGTTTTATTTGTATCTCCTGAAGCTACTGTGATATCTCCTGTGTAACTGTTAACAGCTAAACCTGACTTAAGTCTAACATAAATAGTAGTTGAATTTACGATGCCCCCAGATTCAGGTAAAGTAAGTGAAGCCCCAAAATCAGAACCAGAAGTCGTTGATATTTCAAAATCTGTTGGTGCGTTAACACTAATATTTTCAGTTAAATTCAAACCTTCAACTGTAAAGGTTTTTTCTGTTGAAGGTCCATTTCCTTCAAAATAGTCTAGATTGCTAACTGTTGAACTAACTGAAATAGTTGGTGCTGATGCTGTTCCTATCCAAGCACCTGGGTCAAAATCATTATCGGCCACGTTTCTAGTCTCGTTTGTATGAGAAGAACAATCACTTACAGATGAATCTGCCCAAACATTCCAATCTGCTTCATCCCATGTAGTTTTTGGTGTTGTAGCTGTTGCTTTTCTTTCTGCTCTTCCGTCTTCAAATTCATGACATGTACCAGATCCATCTTCACCTGGCACTCCAAAAATATCAACCATTACATCGCTACTATTAAATAATGCTATTTGATCATCTCCATTACTATCTGCTGGTCCTCCACTACCTGCTACAATATCTGGAGCTCTATCATTATATGCTTCTTTAAAACCTGTTTCATTTGCAGCGATTAAAACAAAACTGCCAGGAGCTAAATTTGTAATTGCAGATAAATCTATATTACTTGATGAATCTGAATTTCCATTAGTCCATCTTTTTAGAGACCAACCTGTTAAATCAGCAGCAGTATTTCCAATATTATAAAGTTCTACATATCTAGCATTTGCAGCATCGTTTGGATCTGCTAATTCAGTAATAATAACTTGACTAAAAGAAAAAGTAGTCATGATTAATGTCAGAATTAATGTAAAAAAGTAATTTTTTTTCATGTTTGAATTGATTTAAATTAAGGTTTAAATTTATAAAATAATTATGAAGTGACTGGTATTTAACTGTATTATCTTAAGGTTAAGTTCTTAACATTAACAATTGTAGTGTAATATTAAATGATTGTTAAGAACTGATTATTTTATTATAATTATGATTATTTTTGATGCCTATCATTAAGAAATTATGAATAAAAACGATATTAAAATTTTGTTAGTTGATGATGAACCTGATATTTTAGAGATTATTGGGTACAATTTAAAGAGTGAAGGCTATCAAATTTTTACAGCAGAAAATGGTTTAGAAGCTATTAAGGTAGCAAAAAAACAAATGCCTCATCTTATATTATTAGATATTATGATGCCTGAAATGGATGGTATTGAAGCTTGCGAAAAGATTCGTAAAATTAATGCTTTAGAGAATGTAATTATCGCTTTTTTAACAGCTCGTGGCGAAGATTATTCTCAGGTTGCTGGTTTTGAAGCGGGTGCAGATGACTATATTACAAAACCTATAAAACCAAAAGTTTTAGTTAGTAAAATAAAATCTTTATTAAGACGATTAAAATCAAAGTCTGAGAATGAAGAATCGCTTAAATTAGGTGATATTGTTATTGATAGAGACGAATATGTTGTTTACAAGGCAGGTAAAAAAATTGCATTGCCAAGAAAAGAATTCGAACTCTTTTCGCTCTTAACTTCTAAACCTGGTAAAGTGTTTAAAAGAGAGGTAATTTTAGATACAGTTTGGGGTAATGAAGTAGTTGTAGGTGGTAGAACCATAGATGTTCATATTAGAAAATTAAGAGAAAAAATTGGAGATAACCATTTTAAAACTGTAAAAGGTGTTGGTTATAAATTTGTTTTATTGGCAGACAAATAACTCTCCTTATATTTAAAACTTTATGATTATTTGAAAATAAAGAAAACATATTCATACGCACTTTGGTCTGCCATATATTTAACATTACTTTCTGTTATTATATATGTAATATCTTACTTTGTTGTTAGCAAGCATCTTGGCGTAAGTACCATTATAATTTCTACTATTATTTTATTTGTCATTTCATTTTTTATCATTCAGTATAGAGCCGAACATTTTATCTACAGAAGATTAAAAAAATTGTATAAAGAGGTATCTATTCTTGATATTAATGATTTAAACAAAGCATCTGCTACAACAGATATTGAAGAAATTTCTAGAAGTATGCAAAATTTTGTAGAAGGTAAACGTTTAGAAATAGAAAGTTTAACAGAAAGAGATTCTTTTAGACGTGATTTTTTAGGCAATGTTGCACACGAACTTAAAACTCCGCTTTTTACTGTGCAAGGCTATATCTTAACCTTACTGGAAGGTGCAATAGATGATAAACAAATACGGATGAAGTATTTAGATAGGGCTAATAAAGGGGTTGAACGCTTGGCAGCCGTAATTAAAGACTTAGATATGATTGCCAAGTTAGAGAATGAAGGTACAAAATTAAATATCGAAATTTTTAACATTTTAGAGCTCATTCAAAATGTGTTTGATTTGTTTGAAATGAAAGCTAAAAAAAGAAATATTACGTTGTCTTTTGATAAAATTTATGAATTTCCTGTTTTTGTTAAAGGCGATATTGAAAAAATTGAGCAAGTATTAATTAATTTGGTGGTAAACTCTATAAAATACGGAAAGCCAAATGGAACTACTTTTGTTGGTGCAGAAGACTACTCTAACAAAAAATTTATTATAAAAGTTGCTGATGATGGTGAAGGAATTAAAAAAGAGCATGTACCTCGTTTATTTGAACGTTTTTATAGGGTAGACCAAAGTAGATCTAGAGAACAAGGTGGCTCTGGCTTAGGACTATCTATCGTAAAGCATATTGTAGAGGCTCACAACGAAAATATCTTCTTAAAAAGCACGTATGGAGAAGGTTCTGAGTTTTCTTTTACTTTAGAAAAAGCAAGATAAAACTACCATTCTTTTTTTTGTTTATACTAAATCGAAACCAATATCTTTTCTAAAATTCATTTTATCGAAGTGAATTTTATCAATACTGTTATAACTTTTTTCTAACGCTTCTTCTATAGTATTACCAAATGAGGTAATTGCCATAACACGACCACCATTGGTTACAACCTGATTGTCTTTAAGCGTGGTACCCGCATGGAAAACAGTTGACTCTTGCACTTTTTCGAGCCCTGTAATTTCTTTAGCCTTTTTGTAAGCTTCAGGATATCCACCAGAAACCAACATTACAGTTGTAGCGGTTTTGTTGGTTACCGAAAATGATTTTTCGTTTAAATTTTGGTTGGCTACACCATCAAACAAATCGTATAAATCAGATTCTATTCTTGGCAGCACCACCTCTGTTTCTGGGTCTCCCATTCTTACATTGTATTCCACTACAGAAGGATTTCCATTATCATTCATTAAACCAATAAAAATAAAACCTCTGTAGTCAATTCCGTCTTTTTGCAAACCAGTAATTGTTGGTTTTACCACCAATTCTTCTACTTTATTTAAAAACGATTCATCTGCAAAAGGTACTGGAGAAATCGCACCCATTCCACCTGTATTTAAACCTGTATCTCCCTCACCAATTCGTTTATAATCTTTTGCTGATGGTAAAATTTTATAATTCTTTCCGTCAGTTAACACAAATACAGAAAGCTCAATTCCTTTTAAAAATTCTTCGATAACCACTGTTGTTGATGCTTCTCCGAATTTTTTATTTGATACCATCTCTTTTAATTCAGCTTTAGCTTCGTCTAAAGAATTTAGTATTAAAACACCTTTACCAGCTGCTAAACCGTCTGCTTTTAAAACGTAAGGAGCTGATAAGGTTTCTAAGAAAGCAAAACCATCTTCTAAATTGTTATTGGTAAACGATTGATATTTGGCAGTTGGTATGCCATGTTTATACATAAATTGCTTGGAAAAATCTTTACTGCCTTCTAATAAAGCTCCATCTTTTTTAGGACCAATTACAGGAATGTTTTTCAATTGTTCATCTGTTAAAAAGAAATCGTGTACACCTGCAACCAAAGGTGCTTCTGGGCCTACAACAACCATATCTATTTTTTGTTCTAAAACAACCTCTTTTACCGATTTAAAATCGGTAGGATTTATATTGATATTGGTTGCTATTTTAGCTGTACCTGCATTTCCTGGAGCTACAAAAAGTTGATTAATTTTTGTGCTTTCAGATAATTTTAAAGTAAATGCATGTTCTCTACCACCAGAACCTAAAATAAGTATGTTCATTTTTTATAGAATTAAGGTTGCAAATATATTTAAAATGTTTAGAAAAATTACTGTAGTAAAGGCTTAAGTATTCAGCATTTTTTGTTGGGTAATTTGTGCAGTATTAATATGCTTTTTCTTCTTTAACAAATACGTTTAAAAAGGTTCTTACAATAATTTTAATATCTAAAATAAAAGACCAATTTTCGATATAAAAAATATCTAACCTTACTCTGTTTTTTATATCAGATTTTTCTATCACTTCACCTCTATACCCGCTAATTTGTGCTAAACCAGTTATACCTGGTTTTACGGTATGTCTTTTTAAGTAATTTTCAACTTCTGCCACATATTTTTGGGTATGCGCATTCATGTGAGGTCTTGGCCCTACAATGCTCATATCACCAAATAAAACATTAAAAAATTGTGGTAATTCATCTAAACTAGATTTTCTTAAAAAAGCACCTACTTTGGTAATTCTTTTATCATTTTTAGAGGCAGATACTTTATCTGCGTCTTTATTTACAGTCATAGATCTTAATTTATAACAGTAAAATTGCTTGCCATCTATACCATCTCTCTTTTGCTTAAAAAATAATGGTCCTTTAGAATCTATTTTAATAATAATCCAAAGTATAGGTATTAACCAAGATAAGATGGTAATGCATACCACTAGAGAAAAAACGATGTCTAAAATTCTTTTTTGAATATGGGTTTCTCTTTTTTCGAAAGGAAGTGGCTTTGGTTTTAAAACTGGTATAGCACCAAAATATTCTAAAACATAATCTTTACTGTAAATTGCTCTACTTTCTGGCAAAAAGGTAAGTTCTAAATCATTTTCTTCAACAAATTTTCTAATTTTATTCAATTGTTTTTTAGACACTGTGGATGGATTACAGTAAATTTCATCAATCTTATTTTCCTCTACATATTTTAATCCGTTTTTAGTTTTACCTAAATAGTATTGAGATTTGTATTTATTTTTTGAGAAAAAACCAATAAAACGATACCCCAACTGATTTTTAGCATGGAATAGGTTTTCTAATTTTTCGGCAGAATTAATTTCACCAAAGAGAACGATATTCTTAAATTCATTTTTATAAATATTTCGTGTTTTTAAGATGTAAAATCCTAAAATTTTAAAAAACGCAATACAGCTAATTATAAGTGTAAAAATTCGAATTTGATTACCAATTACCTCGCCCTCTTTAAATAAACTGAAATAACTTAAGAAACCCAATAAGAAAATAGCAGATTGAGAAAAAAGAAGGTACAATAATCTACCAATTTTATCATGTTTAAACACATCATAAAATTTTGTGTAATAGGTTGAGAAAATCCAAAAAATAATGATGAATGTAAGAAAAGATGAATTTAAATACTCTTTATCTGAAATAAAATATACGACACCGCATATTATAAATAAATCTAATAAAATTAACAGGGGTTTTTTAAGAAGGGAGGTTTGTTGTTTCAATTTCTTTACTTTATTAGTACTTTTTAAGATAAGAAGCTATCTTGTAAAGTACACTGTCTATTTATCTTAAAATTTTTCACTGCAAATAATCATTAAAGATAGTATAAAATTATATATTTTTAAAAATATTTTTTTTAGAATTGTTCTAAATTTAAAGTGTGGCTGTACAGGTATTTATAAGCCCCATTTTAAAAAATATTTAATTGCAGATGACGAGTGTCTAAAAAAAAGTGTGAGATTTTTTAATGAGCCTCTTTTTAATATGTGAATAATTTCTTCTTTCGGGTAATATAGTTTTTTCTTTCCTATTGTATCAATTTTTTTACAAATATCAACATCTTCCATGTATAAAAAGTAGCGTTCATCAAAGCCTTTTAAGCGAATAAAATCGGCTGTTTTATACAATTGAAAGCATCCAGATAAATAATCTGCATAAAAGGGTTTTGACAAATCTTTGTCTCTATATTCGCCTTTAGATATTATGTTTTGAAAAAAAGGTTGTAAAAAAGCAAAACGTCTTACAATAAGCTCAATTATATTTGGATACCTTCTGCAAGAATATTGATGAGATTTATCTAAAAATAAAACTTTTGGAGCAATCATTGCCAATATATCGTCTTTTACTAATTCTTTAATTAAATTTGGAATCACGGACAAACTAAATGAGACATCTGGATTTAATACTAAATGATAATCTGATATTTCGTGAATTTTATTTAACACTTTATTGTGACCAGCACCAAAACCAATGTTTTCTTCAACAGCAATATATTCTATGAATTCACTTGTAAAGACATATTCAAAAAATTTATTAGGTGTGTTGTCTATTAAAAAAAGTTTTTTCTTTAAAGGTATATTTAAAAAGCTATCGATTGTATTGTGTAAATCGGATAGATTTTCATCAAAAAGGACTATAGAGCCAGTTATCATTAATTTATTTTTCACTTCATATACGTTTTAAAATATAAGGTATTTTATATCTATTTAAAAATATTACAAATGGTTAATTCTTTTCGTTTTATTGAAAAATAATAACACCATTATAATAAAAAACACCATACCTCTTTGCCTCCATAAAAATGATTCTGTTACACAGACTGCTAATATTAGAATTATAAAGTATAATAAAAAATAATCTTTAAAATTAATTGCTTTTTTTAGCAATACTATAAAAATTGAGATCAAAATGAATAAACCCAAAACACCTAATTCTGCAAACACCTGAATATATTGGTTGTGATAGTTATAATTTAAAAAACCTGGGTACAAGTTGTACTCTTTATATTTTCGATTTAAACTTTCTTGAGAATTATTAAGCCCAAGCCCAAAAATTAATTTCTTGTTTTCGTCTAAAGTTTCTAGAAAAACTTTGGTTTGGAAGATTCTTAACCCAGATCCTGTCCATAGATAAACATGCCCAAAATCTTTTTTTGATAATATTTCTTGAACTTTTGTTTTTTCAAATTCTATATTTACTCGATTTACTAATTTTTTTGAAGCTAGAATAAATACTATTAGAATAGCAGGAAGTATAAATAAAGATTTTAATTTAAATTTCTTATATTTTCTTTTAGACATAAAATATACAAAAACAAAAAACAATGTAACAACTATAATTAGTTTAGAGGATAGCAATAGCAAAAAAAACATTAAAATAAACAAATACATAAAATGATATTTTGTTTTTTGTTCTTTAAAGATGAAAAAAGCAATTGCTATACTGGTATAAATGGATAAATAAATTGCATTTAAATAACCTAAACCACTACTTAACTTATGATAAAACATAAAATTAATATCAGAATTTATAAATACATTATAAATAGCTACAACAATTAAAAGGCAAGAATACAAAACTAATGTTTTAGAAAAAACAGCTATTATTTTGTCTACATTAAAAGTTTTATTAAAACCAAAAGCTAATGGTAATATTAGATAAGACAAAAAACGAATTAGACCCTGTGTTGTGTTTTTTAAATTATCTGACCAAAACATAGATAAGAAACACACCAAATAGAAAAGTATAAATAAAACCTCAATCTTATTTAAACTAAATTTGTACTTATTTTTTACAAAAGAATACAAACAGCCCAAAAAAAATAGAATTATTGCACTACTATTAATTGCAAAACCTACTGGAAGAGTAATTAAAATAATTATAAGTAGTACGTCTGTAAAATTAGTATTTCTAATTTCTTGAAAGACATTGGTAAAAGTATGAGAGATAACTTTCATTTATTTTATTTATATCATACTCATTTTTAATTTTAACCCTATTGTTATCTATTTTTTCTAATTCTTCCTGTTTACTTTTATTGTTTAAATAAAAACTAACATCTTCTGAATTAAAAAAATAGAAAGCATTTTCTTTAAGTACAGCTTTATTAAATATATTGTTATGAGCAATTATTAAACTACTTGACCCCATTGCTTCTAGCAAAGAAGGGTTAGTACCGCCAACAGAATGTCCATGAAAATAAAGATTACAAAAATACCTTAAACTGTTTAATTCAGAAATATTATATATACTGCCAAGAAAAATTATTTGTTTATTGCTATTAAATTTTTCTTTTATTCTTTTACCGAAGGCTGTACTATCGTAATTACCAACAACTAAAAAAGGGGTTTTTGTATTACTTAAAACTACACCATCTAAAATAGTTTCTACATTATTTTCTGGCTCCATTCTAGCAATTAACATATTATATTTTTGTTTTTCTACACCAAACTTTTTTAGAACATTATCGTTTATTGTTGAAACTACCTCACTACCATAAGCAAT
The DNA here is from genome assembly GCF_054584775.1 of Polaribacter litoreus. Classification (NCBI taxonomy): domain Bacteria; kingdom Pseudomonadati; phylum Bacteroidota; class Flavobacteriia; order Flavobacteriales; family Flavobacteriaceae; genus Polaribacter; species Polaribacter litoreus. The sequence goes on from NZ_JBTLRD010000012.1 coordinate 21,372, forward strand.
AAACTTAGCGTTTTTATTATACTTTTTATCAATATAAGATTTTATACCTTCAGAATCGGCTACTAAAAAATCACTGTTTTTAGCAGCAAGTCTTTCTGCATACTTTAAAAATTGTCTAACAAAAAAATTGTATTTTGTTCTTTTCCATTCTAAACCGTCCATATTAGTAATAACTAATGGCTTTTTAGGAAAAAGAAAAGACCATATAGAACTGCTAGTGTAACCTAACTGTAAGATAATGTCAAGATTTTTTTTTCTAGAATCTAATATACAATTTAGGTCATAAATAAATTGACCTACTGTACCCAATTTATCTTCTGGATCATTACAAGTAACTATATTTACACCTTTAAACGTGGTATCTTTATAAGGGTGATTAGAGGAGTTGTACACGTAAACTTGACAGTTTTTATCTACTAAATATGTTGCTAAATATTCTGCAAATTGCTCGAATCCTCCATAATGATTAGGAATACCTCTAGTGCCAACAATTGCAATCTTCAATGATTTTTTCACTTACTTTTCTTTTCTTCTATACTATAATGCAAAAGAGCTCCTAAAATTAAAACGTAGAACTCCCTAAGATTATACATTCCTGTAACTATTAGTGTTGTAAATAAATAATGGATGGCTAAACCCCCAATTAAATTATATGTAATTTTTTTCTGAGTGTTTTTTGTTTTAATATTAGCATATAAATATAATAATAATAACAGCATTAGATATAACAATACCCCTAAAATTCCTGATTTAAAGAAAATATTAATATAACCGTTATGTAAAATTGGTATATATCTAATATTTTCATCTCCCAAAGGAGCTTCGAATTTTAAATCTACTAATGCACCTAAACCTTTACCAAAAAGAAAATCTGTAAAAGTATCAATCTGACTAATTGCCATACCTGCTTCATAAGCCCTCCATCTGTCCCATAATTTTGCATGGTTTTCTACATCTAACGATTTAGGAGGTGAAAAAATTTCTGTTGGTGCATTTTTCATTTTGTATAAGAAGGAATGAAAACCTGATTGACCTCTTTTTATATTTGCATTAAATAAATACACGTAGAATAAACCAAAAAATACGATTACAATAGTTGCATATTTTATAGCTTTTGAAGTAATTTTTATGTAACCAAAAACAGCCAATAATAAAATAATTAGAGACACTATCATTGTTCTTGATAGATAAAGGCTGAATGAAAGAAACAAAATTGCCAGAATAATTTTTTTATAAAAAAGATTTTGAACTACATTTATTTCTTTGAATTTCCACGATGCTATTAGTAACATTATCGCGAATGATTCAATTTCATTTGATATACCTCCAATTTTCCTCAAAGCCCCAACTGATGTAGAACTAAAATCTACTTTAAATAAAATGATAAAAATATGATACACCGCAAATAGTAGCGATATTGAAATGATAATTTTAATAAAAGATTTAAGATTATTAATTTTTTTTGAGAGAAAATACCCTGCTAAAATTCCTAAAATAGGTTTTGTGAAATAGGTAAAATCTTTGATAAAATTATACAAAGTAACCTCATTAAAAAAAGATGAAATGCTTGCAATGATTACTATAACTATTAGATAAGAAATAATGTCTATAATTTTTTTTGAAACTTTAGCATAGTAAATTATACAGGTTGACAAAAACAATAAATAATGCAATTCAAAAACTGAAATAGAGATTAATAGAATTAGGGTAATTGCTAAGTAAGTATTATGTATATTTAATTTAAACAAATTCAGTATTTTATGAATGTATATTTATAATTTTTGCAAATGTTCTAGATGATTTTTCCCAAGTATAATATTCTTTAATTTGATTTTGAATTTCGATTAAATCTGCCTTATTTTTATGTTTTAACAATTCATTTATTTTCTGTTTTAATTCGTTTACGTTCTCTATATTTACATGGTAGGGTTTAAAAAAATTAAAATCGCTTAATGCGGTTTTATTAGAACATACTACAGGAATTTTTAATGCAGCTGCTTCTAAAGGAGGTATACCAAAGCCCTCTGCAAATGTTGGATATACAAATACTGTTGCTGCTTTATAGAATTCTAGCAAGTCATTATTTGAAATAGAGTTAAAGAAATGTACTCTTTTTTTTACATCATAAGGTAAGTTATTGTATTCTTTGTCGAGGGTTTTATTATCTAACGTTTTGCTTCCAATAAAAACAATTTTTGTATTCTTATCATCTATATCAGGAAAAATTTTTAACAGTGCTTGCTGGTTTTTTCTGGGCTCTATTCTACTTACATATAACAAATAATTATTTACTTTATATTTCTTGTAAATATAATCTTGAGACTGCTTTTTATTGTAATCTTTGAAAAACAATTTGCTTACCCCATTTGGAGTTATACCTATTTCTTTATTATTAAGACCATAAAACTCTTGTATTCTTTGTTTAGAATACTCAGAAACGGTTAATAAAACATCTGACTTCTTTGCACTAATTCTAAACAAAAAATTTCTTTTAATTCTATAAGACAAGGAAAAGAATTGAGGAAAATCATTAAACAAAATATCGTGTATTGTAACAATATACTTACAGCTTTTTGATTTAAAAAATGGAATTACATATTGAAAATGAGCATAATCAAATTTATAATGAGTTATTATTTTAGGAATCTCTGAAAGCATTCTTAGAATTCTTTTAGACTGAGTAAAATAAATGAACTTAATGTTGTTATACTTACTAAACTCATCCTCTATAGACTGGTCTTTGAAACACCCAATATAAATTAAAACGCTAGGGTTTTGTTTTGCAAATTCTTTGTAAATTTCTTTAATGTAGGTTTTTGTTCCTTGATGCTCTTTGTTTAGCAGATAACCATCAACGAATATTTTTAAAGCTTTTTTTGTAGGCATAATTTATTTTCAAAGAAATTTGGGCTAAAATACTATTTATTGAATTAAAATGTTTGTTGCTATACAATTTATAACCTGTAATCAATTTAACCTCTCTAGACTGGTTAAAGCCTACAAAATGTATATAAGAAATGTGTGTTAAAAAAATTATTTTTTTTCCTAGATTGCTAATTCGTTTACATAAATCTACATCTTCTACATACATAAAAAAATCTTCATCAAAGCCTTTCACTAAATTCCAAACTTCCTTTTTTATCATCATAAAAGAACCAGAAACCCAATCTACTTGATAATTATTCTTAGTAAAATTACCCGTTATAAACTCATGTCTTTTATCATTTAAATTTGATAATTTTAATAAATCTAAAGCTCTTGGAAATTTACCTACTGAAGGTGTATACTGTTTATTACCATTTAACATTTTAATACCTACAACACCAATATTGTTGTTTTCTATTTCATCAACAACAGGTTGAATATCTTGCAATAGAATTGTATCATTATTTAACAGAAGAATATTTTCTCCTATTGCTTTGCTAACGCCTAAATTATTGGCTTTTCCAAAACCCAAGTTTTTGCTCTCTGCGAATAGCCTAATTTTAGGATAGTTTGATTGAATATAATCTTGGCTGCCATCAGTAGAATTATTATCAACAACTATAATTTCATAGGCTAATGAAGAACAATAACGTTTTATAGATGCTATGCAATCTTTAAAAAAGTGTTTACCATTGTAATTAACTATAACTATTGAGAGTTTCATATATTGTTTTTTCAATTATAAATTGAAATGGCTAAAATTATTTTTTTAATTTGTAAAAGAAACTATTGATCTTTTTATTAGTAGTACGCTAATATTAACTAATATTTATCAAAAGTCAAATATATTGTTATTTAACAAAAAACTTAAATATAATTGTCCAATATTTCAGCCCATTTTTTTGATAAGTTGTTCTTATAAAATTTATGTGCTGTAACTTGAGTATTGGCTATAATTTCTTTGTTGTTATATAGTTTCTCTTTTAAAATTTTTAAGGATTCTTCAACAATATTATTTTCATCAATTAAGAAGCCATTTATACCATTATTTATTATAGATTTTGGCCCAATATGACTGGTTGAAATTGTTGGAATACCACAATACATTGCTTCGATAATTACTATGCCAAACAACTCCTCCCAAGTATTATCTTTTGGTTTTTTAGAAAAAAGTAGTTGAACATCGCTTTTAGAAAATAAATCAAACAATTCTTTTTTAGAACTTATATAGCCTAAATATTCTATGTTAGAAAAAGAGTTTGAAGCCTCTAAAACCTTTTCTTTTAAAGGACCATCACCAATAATTTTTAAAGAATATTTTTCTCTATCTAAATTTTGCATTAAATCCAATAATTCATAAATACCTTTGTCTTCTACAAACCGACCAACAAATATTAGGTTTGTTTTATTAGATACTTTATTGTCAATCTGCTTTTTTTTTATTGTTATTGAATTATCTATAGCGTGATTTACTACAACTATTGGGCAAGATAATCTATAGTGTTCTTCTATACTTTTTGCGGTAACTTTTGTAACAGCAAAAATAGCTTTAAGTTCATTTTTTAAAAAATTAGCCCATGCAATTTTAACATATTTTGTATTACTAAATTTTTGCTTTGGAAAAAAACCACCAGACCAATTGCCCCAAGATGTAAAATAAAAAACATTATGGTTCTTTAAAAAAAATCTGAGAAAGAGTAAGTAATAATCTAAAGGCGCTATGCCAAAAATAATATTCTTTTTCTTACTAACAATTAGGTTAGCAAAAAAAATACAGTTTTTAACCTGTTGTTTAAAAAGGCCAATATCTAATCTAACGATACTTTTTACAAAATATCTAAGGATTAAAAACTCTCTATATCTGACTTCTAAATTTTTAGCTGAAGCATAGGTTTCTAATGCCGTAAAATGTTCTTTTGTACTTCTTTCATGAAGAACATAAATTATTTTTTTCATTGCAATAGTTTTATTATTTAATCAATCTTAGGATAACCTAGGATTTTTTATTTTAAACAAGTAAAAAACGACTAAAGCTAGCACTACAAACTCAGCCACTGCTAAAGCTATTGCAGAACCAATTGCTCCGTAATTTTTAGATAGTAACCAACATAAAATTATATTTATAGTCCCCCCTGTTATTGTTGCTCTATTAAACAATTTTTCCTTATTCAAATTTACCAAACCTACAATACCCAAAAGATAATTTAAACTTCCAACTACAATTACGGGTAATAGAATATAAAAAACAATCGAAAAATCTTCATTATCAACGCCTAAAAATTGGATAAAAAAATCTTCAAATAATAACAAAGTAAATAATATAATTAGCAGAGGAAAAAGATAATATGAAGATAGTTTAAAGAGTTTAGAAACTGCTTTATAGGGGCTTAGTTTAGAAAACTTAATACTCATATTAGGATAAATAGCTTGTGACAAGGGCGCTATTAAGGATTGTACTGCCTTAATTATCTTTTCTACAGCCGCATATATACCAACTTCTACATTTGTAGATAAGAAACCCAAAAGCACAATATTTAAATTTTTATAAACACTCAAAGACAATGTTGAAAAAAACATATGCCTATTTTCTACAAGCATTTTAAATACTTCTGAGGGTTTTGGAGTACAATACTTTAAATTAAACTTGCTATAAGCTATATAGATGGATAATATGCTTGCAAATAAAAAACTAATAGCTTGCGCACCAACCGCCCAATTAATATCTTCTGGCTGCTTTACAAAAATTAAGATTAAAACAACTGCAACTAACCTAATTAATAAGTTTATAATTGTGATAAACTTCATTTTTTCCATACCCTGAAAAAACCAAACAGGCACAATAGTTTGACCTATTAATATGCCAAATGACAAAAAAAATAATTCTTTATTTTCAGAGAGATCTTTTACAAAAAAAATAGCTAATGTGTAAAAGGCTAAAACTATAGTAAGTATAACAGCCTTTATTATTTGTATAGAATGAAAAATATGGTCTATTTTTTTTTGATTATTTCTGTGAATTGATATTAATTTTACACCTGTAAAACCAAAACCATAATCAGTTAAAATTACAAGATACATACTTACACCAAAAGCAAATGAATATAACCCATAATTACTGATACCTAAAACGTTAATTAAGTAAGGCATAATTAATAGCGCTAATCCAGTATTACCTAACTGTAAGATCATTAACGCACTAAAATTTTTGAATACTATAGTTTTAGTAAGTGTAACTATTCTACTTATGGTTTGTTTTAAAAGCATTAATTATGCATATTTAACATAGTCTTTTCTTGGAAATCTAATTGATGAATTGTTCTTAAAACTATTATTTATTGAACTTAAATTAATTATTATCTTTTGCTCTCTGAAAAAAATTCTATAATCATCAAATTAGACAGTCTAAGCATTTATATTTAATCAGTTTAAAATCTTTTTTTAGAAATCTAATTGATAATGCTACACTACTAAACATGCATTAATTTAATTCTTGGTAAAAAGTTATCCTTTTCTGATAAGATAATTTCTTCTTTTTTTAACATCCAATTAATATTAAAAAAAGGATCATCATAAAAATAACCTGCATCACTTTCAGGATTGTAATAATTATCGCATTTATAACTAAAAATAGTGTTATCTTCTAAAGTAGCAAAACCATGTAAAAAACCTCTTGGTACAAACAATTGCTTATTATTTTTACCTGAAAGTTCCACTGAAAAATGCTGTCCGAAAGTTTGTGAATCTTTTCTAAAATCTACTGCTACATCCAATACCCTGCCTTGAATTACCCTTACAAGTTTTGCTTGTGCAAATTCTCCTACTTGATGATGAAGACCTCTTAACACCCCTCTCTGCGATATTGATTGATTATCTTGAACAAAGTTTGTATCTAAACCTGTTTTTTCTTTGAATACTTTTTGGTTAAAGCTTTCAAAAAAACTTCCTCGGCCATCATCAAATATTTTTGGTTCAATAACAAAGCATCCTTTTAAATTTGTATGTATTACTTTCATTAAATTTCTATTAAATTTGTTCCATAACCACTTTTCATTAATGGTTTTGCTAAAGCTGCTAGTTCTTTTTTGTTGATAAAACCACTTTTAAAAGCGGCTTCTTCAATAGACCCTATCTTTAAACCTTGTCTCTCTTCGATAACTGCCACAAAATTACTTGCTTGTTGCAGAGATTTAAATGTACCTGTATCTAGCCATGCTGTTCCTCTATCTAAAATTCTAACCGATAATTTATTTTCATTTAAATAAGCTTTATTAATATCTGTAATCTCTAACTCACCTCTTTTACTCGGTTTTAAACTCTGTGCTTTTTCTAATACAGAATTGTCATAAAAGTAAATACCAGGAACTGCAAAACTTGACTTTGGTTTTTTAGGTTTTTCTTCAATAGATATTACATTTTGATATTTATCAAACTCAACAACCCCATATCTTTCTGGATCGTTTACATGATATGCGTACACAATACCACCACTTGGGTTAGTATTCTCTCTTAATAATTTAGACAAACCCGATCCGTAAAATATATTATCTCCTAATATTAGAGCTACTTTATTATTTCCTATAAAGTTTTTTCCAATCAAAAAAGCTTCTGCTAATCCATTTGGTTTTTCTTGTACTTTGTATTGGAAATCGCACCCTAATTGACTTCCATCTCCAAATAAATTTTTAAATAAAGGTAAATCTTTTGGTGTAGAAATAATGAGAATTTCCCTTATACCAGCTGATATTAACGTTGAAACAGGATAATATATCATTGGCTTATCATAAACAGGCATTAATTGTTTGCTTATTGATAAAGTAAGAGGGTGTAATCTGGTGCCTGAGCCACCTGCTAAAACAATTCCTTTCATAATTTATAATTTTTTAAATACCATTCTACTGTCTTTACAATACCAGATTCAAAGTTTTCATCTGCTTTCCATCCCAAATCATTCTCCATTTTACTGGCATCTATGGCATATCTAAAGTCGTGTCCAAGCCTATCTTTTACAAAACTAATTTGCGCTTTATAAGTTGTATTTTTTGGATGAATTTCATCTAAAATTTCACAAATTTTATGAGCTATATATAAATTATTATGTTCATTATTTCCGCCAATATTATAGGTTTCTCCTGGCTTTCCATTTTTGTATACGAGTGCTATTCCTTTACAGTGGTCTAAAACATATAGCCAATCTCTAACATTTTTACCATCTCCATAAATTGGTATTTTTTCACCTAAAATTGCTTTTTTAATAATTGTTGGAATTAATTTTTCATCATGTTGTTTTGGTCCGTAATTGTTAGAACAACTTGTGGTAACCACATTTAATCCATATGTATGAAAATAACTTCTTATTAAAAAATCTGAAGAAGCCTTAGAAGCACTATAAGGGCTGTTAGGTGCATAAGGTGTATTTTCTGTAAAAAAACCGGTTTTTCCTAAAGAACCATAGACTTCATCTGTAGAGATGTGATGGAATCTAGCATTTTTAAAATGTTCTTTGTATGTATTAGAATCATTTAACCAATGATTCTTTGCAACATCTAAAAGATTAAAAGTGCCAAACACATTTGTTTTTATAAATGCATCTGGTTTTTTTATAGAATTATCTACATGAGATTCTGCTGCAAAATGTATGACACCATTAAATTGATGTATTTCAAATAAATTTTCTATTAATTTTCTATCACAAATATCCCCTTTTACAAAAGTATAGTTTGGGTGATTTGAAATATCATTTAAGTTAGATAAATTACCTGCATAAGTGAGTAAATCTAAATTTACAATTTTAAAATCGGGGTTATTTTCTAAAAAATATGGAATAAAATTCGATCCAATAAAACCTGCTCCTCCAGTTATAAGAATTTTTTGCATCCTTATTGTTTATAATTGTTTAAGTATGTATTTAACTTGACTAAAAGTAAAAAAGCAGTCATAAAAACCGCTCCTAGCAATCCTAAAATAAAAACGTAATTTTTAGCAACTCCTTTTATTTGGTATCCTATAGGTTGAAAGTTAGAAATTACATTAATAACTTCGTATTTATTAGATTTTTCGTCAGCTATTTTTCTTAAGTCAGCATTTATTTTTCGGTTAGTTTCAAACAACTCAAGTTCTTTGGTAGTTCTTTTTTCGCCACCCAAATCTATACTTGTACCTGTTGTCTGTTTTTTAGCTTCTTCTACCATAACTTTCATATAAACCATTCGTAAAGAGTCTATTTGTACTAAATTTTCTCTGTATAAAGAGTCTATTCTATTTAAGCTTTCATTAGTTAAGTTTTTTATTCTATTAAAATACTTATTACTAACTACAGAAGAAATTATCACATCATCTAGTTTACTAAAAACATTATTTTTAGTTGCTGTAACTGTAACTTTATGAATTTTATAATCGAAATCTGTAAAGGCTTCTTTAAAATTTATATAATCATAGCTTCTTATTGCTAAAGTGTCTACTTCTAAAATTAATTCATCATAAGCAGATATAATATCGTTATCTGTTTTTAGTGGTTCAATTTGAAATTTTTGTAGTGAAGCTGCTTCTATAGAATCTAAATCAAACAAATTTTGAAGGTCTTTTATTTTTTTTTGTTTTACTAAATCGTTGTAATAATAAATATTTTTGTACAACTGTTTAGAACTTCCAAAGTTAGGTTCTACCAATAATTCAGAACCATATTTTTTTTCACTTTTTACTTCTAAAAACACACCTGCTATTACACCAATTAAGCCTGCAATTCCTATTTTTATAAAATTTTCTTTAAAGAATATTAAAATTGATATGAATGCATGAAATATCCCTTTAAAAATAGTACCTATAAAATTGAATAATTTTGTAAAACCCTTACCTATAATTAAAAATAATGACCCTAAGTCTACTTCTTCTTCTTCGTTATTTTTATGCTGTTGGTTTGTTGACATTTTTATTTAGTTTGGTTGTAAAATGTATCTTTAATTGATTTAAAAAATTTGTTCTAATATTTTTTGAGTAATTGCATAAGTAGGCACAACACCTGTCATCCCTAAACCTCCAGAGGCTAAAGTTGCCCCAGTTTCTAAAGGATTATCTGATGCATAATAGGCATATCTTACTTTTACGTTTTCTGATATATTTCCTCGGATTTTTGAGGCAGATTGTATGGCTTTTTGGTAATGAGCACCTTCCATTTCTAAGCCAATTACATTCCATGTAGAATCATGGAAAAACTTTAAAAGGTCTTTGTTTTGGAGTGATGTTCCTAAAACAGAAATCATTGTACCATCAAAAACTTGCACGCCAAAATTTTCTAAATCTTCTTTGGTTAACTCATTTTTAAACGGATAATTGTCTGCTGTACCTTCAAAAATATGTGCAGATGGAATCATTATATCACCTTTACCTCCTTCTAAAATTCCTGCTTTACCCATAATGGAAACAGATTTCACATTTAAGTGAGTACTTTCATTATCAGTTTTATAAGGCTTTAAAAGTTCGTCCATTGTTTCGTAAGCTTGTTCTCCAAATGCATAATCCATTACTACGATTACCGGTTTTTCTTGCAAAGAGTGTACTCTTTGAAACGCAGAATCATCGAACTTTATTTTATCTGTATCAATAATTTGAACGTTTATGTTGGTTCCTGATGTATCTTTTATATAAATCAGTCCATTTTTTGATGCGTAATCTTTAACTTTTTGCTGTAAAGGTTTGCTATTGGCATTACTTAATAATTGAAACAGCTCAAAACCTTGATGCTTTTTTGCCTCTTCTGGTAAGGCCCCAACTGCATAAATAGAGTTTAACACGCTATGCATGTTGGCACTTATAATATGAAGTGGTCTTTTTAACAAGTCATATTTTTCTAAAACTTGTTTAATATTATTTGCCCAGATTTCTCCATAAATGTGATGCCCAATCTCTTCTACTAAAAGAGAACTAAACGTTACTGTTCTTTTTTCTGCTTCGTAAACTTCTTTAATAGCTAACTTACCCAACCAATAAATAATATGAAAAAATTTATGTGGCTTTTGTTCTGTAGAAAAGGTTTCGTAAATGTCTGAAACTTCATCAAAAGTTCTACCTAGAATACTTCCCAAATGCACAAGCAACACTTCTTTTTCTTTGTCTGAAATTATTTTTTGATGCAAAACAACCTCTTCTAAATGCAGCCATTCTCTTACAAAATCTTCACCTTCATTTAAAGAAACACGTTCTTGAATTTTATGAGATTCTATAAATAAAAAAGTTAAATGTGTTAAAATATCATAGATTTCAGATCGTCCTCTGGTAATTTCAATATTCATTTGGTCTTTATCAATCCTATAACAATTTCGTCTTCTTTTAGGTGGAATAATTGGATTGAAACTAGAATTTTTATACCCTTCATCTGCGGTTAAGTTGATAAATTGGCATTGTTCTATGCCTTCTGGGAGTCTTTCTATTACGTAAATTAAACCGTTTAATTCTATCTTTTCTTCTGCAATAGAGCCATAAATTTCTGGCCTTAGTAAAAGTAAAGATTTTCGTAGCGTTTCTCCAGAAATTCCCATAGGTTTATAAAACCCTCTACTAAACAAATGACGCATAGATATGTATAGTTTTTCTATGGCATTTGTAGATTCTTGAGCTCTTGTTCTGTCTATGTTTTTGGTATTTAGCATTTTTTGGGTGCAAATATAGAATTATTTCCCTGATAAAATATAATTATACTCATCAAGATTTTTCATTAGTTCTAAGGCTTTAGATATCGTTTTATCATTCTTTAAACGGTATTTATAAACCGCGCTAGTATAATAATATTTTTTTAAAATCTCATCCTGCAGCAACTCTATAATAATATCTTTATTTTTAGATATTTCGTTTACTTTATCTGCTAATAATTTTGATTGTATTCTTTGATATTCTTTCGTAATATTTTTGTTTTTTGAAGCTGCATATGCTTTTTTGAATAAGGATTCTTGCTTGGTAATAAAAGTAGTATCTGTTTTTAAAAAGTCTATAAAATCTTTAAAATCAGTATCTTTAAATTGATAATTTTCTAAATCTATTTTTTCAGGGTTTTTATAAAAATAAGCTGTTGCAAAATTAAAAATAGCTTTAATGTTTAAGAGCTTTTTTGTTGCCGATGTTTTTTTAGATTGCTCAATCACAACATCTGGCAACACCCCTCCACCATCATAAACAACTCTACCATTGGCAGTTTTAAACTCGTTAATTCCTGAATCAGAAAATTTAGGAACCTTACCTGTTTTATTATCTCTATTGGTATAATCTAGCTCTTGAATACATCGTCCACTTGGGGTATAGTATTTAGATATGGTTAACTTTAACTGAGTTCCGTACGTTAATTCTTTTTGACGCTGAACCAAACCTTTACCAAAAGATCGTTGCCCCATAATTACAGCTCTATCATAATCTTGCAAAGAACCACTTACAATTTCTGAAGCAGAGGCAGAGCTACCGTTTACTAAAACTACAATCGGAATTTCTAAGTCTAGAGGATCATTTGAAGTTCTATACGTATTACTCCACTTTTTAATTTTAGCCTTTGTAGTAACTACTGTTTTTCCTTTTGGAAGAAAAAAATTAGAAATATTGATCGACTCCATTAATGAACCTCCAGGATTTGATCGTAAGTCAAAAACTAATTTTTTCATTCCTTTTTTCTTCAAATCTCTAAATGCTTTTTTTACTTCTGCTGATGCCTTATTATTGAAACGAGTTAAAGTGATGTAGCCTGTTTCTTCATCAATCATATCAAAAAAAGGCACAGGATTTACCACTACTTTTTCTCTTTTTAACTCTTTTTTGATAATTTTATCTTGACGTTCAATTTCAATAGCTACAGATGTATTTGGTGTTCCTTTTAAAAACATTGAAAGCTGATCTCTCTCCATATTTTTAAGTGATTGTCCATTCACAGAAATTATCATATCACCTGCTTTAAGACCAGCCTTGTCTCCAGAAAAACCTTTATACACTTCTTTAATTTGAATGCCTTTATTAGTATAATATACAGATACACCTATACCTGCATACTCACCTTCTCTTCTTATTCTTGCATCTTCTACATCTTGTGCATTGTAAAAATTAGTGTACGGATCTAAGTCTTTTAACGTGTTTTTAATTGCTTTATCAGTTAAATCTGCAGGGTTAATTTCATCTACATAATACATGTTCAATTCTTTAAATAAAGAATTGTAAATTTCAATTTGTTTGGCAACTTCAAAAAAATTAGATTTGAATGAGAACGACATAAAAACCGTTGCTACTACTACAATTATAACTGTATTTCTTTTGATTTTAAAGTGTTTCATTTTTGGTATAATTTATTTTTTCAATAAATAAGTGCAGTAAGCTATTCATTTTTGAATGAAGTTCTTGATAAGGTTTTTCCTCTCTCCCAATATACGAAATCATAAAAATATACGGTTCGCTTACATTATCATAAACTGTTGCTTTTTGAAGGCGATATGTTTCTCGCATCAATCTCTTTAATCGATTTCTGTCTGGTGCTTTTTTAAAGTTTCTTTTAGCTACTGAAACCCCTACTTGCACAGGGTATTTTGAAGTATGTTCTATTTGCAAATACACCATTCTAAAAGGAAAAACTTTAATTGATTTTCCTTTCTTGTAGAGCTGTTCAATAAGCTTTTTGCTTTTTAGTCGTTCTTGTTTTCTTAACGTAAACTTCATAAATACAAACTTAGTTGAAAAGGATAACTTTTTTATCCTTTAAGCAAAAGAACTTTAAAAAATCCGTATTTTTATATGCAGATTAAAAATAAATTTTAAACAGTTAAGTTTTAAATCGTTTAAAATTAAACATTTTCTATTATTAAATATCCATTTTTAAAAAGATATGAAACCAGATTTATTTAAAGCACCCGATTACTATAATTTAGATGATTTACTTACAGAAGAGCATAAATTAATTCGAGATGCTGCTCGAAATTGGGTAAAGCGTAATGTGTCTCCAATAATTGAAGAGTATGCTCAAAATGCAAAGTTCCCTAAGCAAATTATAAAAGGTTTGGCAGAAATTGGTGCTTTTGGCCCTTACATTCCTGAAAAATATGGAGGTGCTGGTTTAGATCAGATTTCTTACGGATTAATTATGCAAGAAATAGAACGAGGCGATTCTGGTGTGCGTTCTACTGCTTCTGTGCAATCATCATTAGTAATGTATCCCATTTACAAATATGGTAATGAAGCTCAACGTAAAAAATATTTACCAAAATTAGCTTCTGGTGAATGGATGGGCAGTTTTGGGTTAACAGAACCTAATCATGGTTCTAATCCTGGGGCTATGGAATCTAATTTTAAAGACAAAGGAAATCATTACTTATTAAATGGTGCAAAAATGTGGATTTCTAATGCGCCTTTTTGTGATGTTGCTATAGTTTGGGCCAAAAGTGAAGAAGGCAGAATTCACGGTTTAATTGTAGAACGTGGTATGGAGGGTTTTTCTACCCCAGAAACCCACAACAAATGGTCTTTAAGAGCTTCATCTACAGGTGAATTAATTTTTGATAATGTAAAAGTACCCAAAGAAAACTTATTCCCCAATAAATCTGGATTAGGAGCACCTTTAGGTTGTTTAGATTCTGCAAGATTTGGAATTGCTTGGGGCGCTATTGGTGCTGCCATGGATTGTTATGACACTGCTTTAAGATACGCTAAAGAACGTCAGCAATTTGGCAAACCTATTGGTCAATTTCAATTGCAACAAAAAAAATTAGCAGAAATGATTACTGAAATTACCAAAGCACAATTATTAGCTTGGAGATTAGGTACTTTAAAAAATGAGGATAAAGCAACCTCTGCACAAATATCGATGGCAAAACGTAATAATGTACAAATGGCACTGAATGTTGCTCGTGAAGCGAGACAAATGTTAGGAGGAATGGGTATTTCTGGAGAATATTCTATTATGCGTCATATGATGAATTTAGAAAGCGTAGTAACCTATGAAGGTACACACGACATTCACTTATTAATTACAGGACTTGATATAACTGGTTTAAATGCATTTAAATAAAATACCAACACACCACTTTTTCCTTTTTATTTCGCTGTTTATATTTGCTTGTACCACAGATTCTGAACTTGAAATCATTAAAAATAATGATGTTACTGTTGAAGAAATAGTAAATAATCATCTCAAAATTTTATCTTTAGGTGATAGCTATACTATTGGTGAAAGTGTTTGTGAAAAATGTACATATCCAGCACAACTTGTAGATTCTTTGCAACGAAGAAATAATGGTATTAAATTTAATTTAAAAGTAATTGCTACAACTGGCTGGACCACCAGAAACTTAATCAATGCTATTGATAAAGAAGATTTAAGTACAGATTTTGATTTGGTAACGCTATTAATTGGCGTAAATAATCAATATCAAGGTTTACCTTTTTCTACCTTTCAGGAAGAATTTCCAATACTTATCAATAAAGCGCATAGAAGTGTAAATTTTGATAAAACTAAAATTATTGTATTGTCCATTCCAGATTATGCATTTACACCATTTGGCAATGGTAGCGAAACTGTTTCTAAAGAACTTGAGCAATACAATAGCCACATTAAAAAATTTTGCGAAAGTAGAAACATTACTTTTTTAAATATAACAGATATTACACAAGCTGGTTTAGCTTATCCCAATTATGTTGCTAGTGATGGTTTACACCCTTCTACAGAAGCCTACACTGAATTTGTAAAACGCTTGCTACCTATAGCTACCCAAAAACTTAGCCTATAAATTATTCACTAATAACTTATTAACAGCTAAAACGTATTCGTTAAAATATATTGTTTATATGATATTTGACAGGTTTTTTACAAATCTGATAACATAATTTTGTCATATTAAATATGATAACATGAAACTAAAAACGATGCAAGAATCTAGAAAAGACGCTATTCAGTTTATTAACCTACAATTAGCTTCATTAGGTCAACCTACTTTTAAAGATCCTACAGGTAAATTCTTAGATCCAAAATTCGAAGAATTAACAAGCGAACTTGTAAAAAGCTTACAAGAAAAATCTAGATTATTATCTAGTCATCTCTCTCCTGTTGACAGCAGAATACAAAGTTTTATAGATGATTATTTAAAAGACATTCAAATAGATAAAAACATAACAATACCCAATAATACCTTAATTTTATCTAAAGCAGGGCAAGCAAGAGAGGTAAGTTTACCACCAAATGGCAACTCTTTTAAAAGCAATTTAGTAACATCGAGCAGATTAAAACAAGGTATTTTAAACAATCCTTTACACGATAAAAGAACTACAAAAGGCACGTTTCATATTGTTGAAGGAGATTTACCTGTACCATTAGACAAATTTGAGGTACCAAAAATAGTTTTTGCACATTTTTTAAACGCTGCTTTTAATCCTTCTGACGATTTAAAAATATTGCCTTTTACCTCTAAACAAGATGAAAAGGCAAAAGTTATGGTATCTATGCTATTAAGACCAACTGTATGCCCAGAAGTAAAAGGAATCATCTCTAAAAAGTCTTTAGAGGTACGCTTTTTTGCTCCAGGAAATTTAGTGAGCAATTTAGATTTTGTCGAAAATATTTTTGGAAATGCTGGTGATCCAACCATTGCGCAAAACGACGCTGCATTAGACCCTGAACATTGGACAGGCCATACAGGTTGTATTGTTTTGGCGCCTCAACTATTAAAATTAAAGAAAAAAGAGGTTGGTTTACCTCATTTTGATGATGCAACAGAACGTCAGAAAAAAGACGGAATGTGTTGGACAGATGAAAACGAACTATACAACAATGGTGGTGCATTTAAAATTACTTGTAGAGACGAAAGAGGTGTTGTAATTACGTTAATTGCAGACAATTACTACGGTTATTCTAAAAAAGAAATAAAAACTCAAATTAGTTATTCTGCAAACCTTTACGGTTTGGTTGAAGAAGAACATGCTGGGGGTGCCATTGCGTATGCAAGGCGTGTTATGGGAGATACTGTTAACGGTAAAGATTATTTTAGATATTATGGCTTAAACCATACTTTTGAAGATGTAAAAACACTATTGGCAGATCGAATTGATGTAAAACCAGAAAATTATGCGGTAGATAAAAATTATCCAAATGTAATTTACATTCCAGAAACTGCATATTTTGATATCAACAAAAACAATATCAGCTGGATATATGAAGGCAAAGAACAAGAATTAATTTTATCTCCTTTTAAAACCTACATCCATCCTTCAGGTAATAAATTACGTTTAGAAAAACATCCTCAGAATAAATTATGGCGTATTGTAGAAACTTATCCCGAAGGTATTTTCTGCCATAAACCATGTACAGTTTCTGGTGGTGGTAAATCTGAGATTTCTAAATCAATGCAAAATGCAATTACCTATAGCAATTTTAACATTCATAATTTAGAAGAAGACTTTAAAAAAGCAGATGAAATTATAGAATTCAATTACTCTACAAGATGGAAAGATAAAACTATTGACAGACCAAAATCGAGATCTTTTTTAAGTGAAAAAAGAACCTTAGGCTCTGTAGTTAAGTTATTAACACCATCTGAAGAGAATTCTGATGAATTCAACGAATTTATTAGCAATATTCCTGTACACGTTCGTTCTTTAGTTTTATTGGTAAAACGTATGTTTAGGCAAGCACATGGTGCCAATTTAAACTGGAAAGATATGATGTCTGTTGAAATTATAAACGGCGCAAAAGGTACCTCATTATTATACAATAACACACCTGTTGTGGGTAGTTACGTTCGTATCGGATTTAATCAACAAGGCAATTGGATGTTGAATAAATTACGTTCCGATTTTTCTGCAAGCGAAAAAATTCAAACAGAAGATGATATTTCTGCATCAATAACACTACCTAGAAATCAATTTAAAGATTTACTAAATCCAGAGTTTGATAACCCAAGTGTAAAAGTGGTAACAAACTGTGAAGCACATCTGTTTCAAAGACCAGATGAAGCTATTGTAAGAGGTTATGATAAAGGTGCTGAATTTGATATTATTTCTGATGGAAGATTCTTAACAAACTATGAAATGTTAACCAAACAAGATGCCATAGCTATTTATGAAGACACCATTAATTTTGATAAATACACAGAACCTGTTAAAAATTTTATAAAAGAAATTATCAATAGCGATGATGATGATATTCAGTTTGTGCTACCTTCTCACCCAAGAATTATAGAAGATGGTTTACCAACTAAAAATCCACGTTATTTAGAACCTAACAAATTTTATCATGAAAATGAAGCTTCTTATATTTCTGATATTGGAGTGCGTTTAACAAGAAAAATAAAACAAGAAGACCCAGTAATTCATGTGGTAAATGCTGTTTTACCTGGTAGAAGAAATAACCCTGTTGATAAAGCAAACGGAATTAGACCTTTGGCTGTGTACAACCCAATTCACTACCAAGAAACCCCAGAATTATTCATGGACTTTATTTGTAGTTTAACAGGTAAATCGCCATCAACAACAGGCGCTGGTTCAGAAGGTGCATTAACCAAAGCTCCTTTTAACATGTTAACGCCAACATCTGATTTAAATAATGCGCTATTATCGCATATTTTAACAGCATCTAATGGATTTAGCACTGCAGCTGGTTATATTGGCGCAGAAAATAAAATTGACCATGATGTGAGTTTACTAATTCCTGAAATTTGGGCAAGAATGACTCCCGAAGATAGAGATCCTAAAAATCTTATTAAAAATGGTTCTTTAGAAAAATTAGAAGATTTTGAGTTTGAAGGTAAAAAAGTACTGGCAAGTAGATTAGGCTACAGAATAACAAAAAAGTTTGATTTATATTGTTTAAACAGAATTTTTGATGAACCTACAGCAGTATTTAGTGAACGTATGCTAAAACCAGAATTGCAAGGTTTAGAAGATTTTGTAGACGGAATTAACAACATTGTAGAAGCGCAACAAAAGGTAGCTATAAATTACTTTAAAGATGGTAGTGTGGCAGATGCAATACCTCCTCTACAAATTTTATTACACATTATGGCGTATGGAAATTACGAAGGTAAAGACATAAGCGACCCAGAATTACGTGAATATTTCAGTAGAGAGTATGTTTTAAATAGCGATTGGTATCAAGAGCGTTTGGTATTAAAACAAGAAAAAGATATTGCATTTTACAAACATCAAATTGATTACCTAGAGCGTTTTATTGATAACCCAAACAACGCAGCTTTGGTTAATGAAATGAATATTGAAAATCGTTTACAAAACGTAAAAACCCATTATGAAAAAGTAACATCAAAAGTATATTTAGAGAGTTTAAAGGGCACAATAGGTGCAGACCCTTTGTGCAAAAGGAAAAAAGAAAAAGTAGTTTTTAATGATGCTGACTATTTAGCAGCAAATTAATGGTTGAGGGGGCTGTCTGAAAAGTACAATTAGATGTCGTTTTCGGCTAGAATAGAGAAATCTAAAATAATCAGATTTTTTTGACTAGGTTTAAAATAACAGTATTTCTAAACTTTTCAGATAGTCTTTTTTATTTAGTAAAAAATACTAAAAGAACCTTCTGTAATAGCATGTTTAGCAACTGTACTTGCAGTTAAAGTAGCATCAAAATTAAAAGTACCTGATATTTTTTTTGCTGAGGTATCATGACTAACAATTGTTATTTTTCCATCAGCTTCATATTCATCACCATCAATTACATATTGACCTGCTGGATAGGTTTGATTGATAAAGCTACCAAAATCGTATTCACCTGGAGTAATATTATCGTTTACATAAAAGCTTATCGATTCTGATGAACTTTTATTGGCATTAACATTAATTAAATTGTTTGTTCCAATAGTAATTGTATTGGCAAATAGACTTATTTCTTGAAAAACGACACCATCTACTTTAGCAGTAAAGCTATTTTTGGATATGGGTTGAGAACTTCTTGGAATATAACTAAAGCTACCATTCGAAAAAGCTTTAGAACTCGTAGCTGTTTTATTGCTACCAATAAAACTAAAAGTTCCTGAAACGGTATTGTTTGCCAAATTAATATCTGTAAATGTAATGTTTCCTCTGCTTGAAGTTTCTCCAAAAGTGGTCCAAGTACCTGTAGAAACAGCGTTATTTTGACTGTAGGTTGCTGTGTTATTAACACCCTCTAAACTAAAGCTTTGTACATCGTAACTTTCTACATTTAAGGTAAATGCTTCGTTTGTATCTGACTTAATAGCATAAATAGAAATCTTATCGCCATCTATTACATAATTAGCATTTGATGTTCTAAAAATTTCACCATCTATTGTTACTTCAAAGATTGGATTGTTATCTGAAGGTGGAAACACAATGCCATTTTCTTGGCAAGAATTTGTAACAAGAACAAAACAAAATAATACAAAAAAATAGTGAAAATGCTTCATAGCTTATGATGTAAAAAGCAAAAGTAAGAATATTAATGATGTAAATAAACTTGTGCTACATAATTTAAGAGGCAGTCTCTAGTAATATATGTGGACATCTTTTGCAATTAACGCCTTTTTTCTTGTATTTATTGCAACATTTACTTTTTGGTTTTATACAGTTAGAAAAGCAAGAAGTTTCGCAACTTAATGCTTTTTCTAATTGAATTGTAGTTTTTTTTGCTGTATAAAAAACAATCATTTTTGTAACTTTATATTGCAAATATAATTGTTTATTTAGAATAAATAAAAATAAAATATCAAAATCTATTAAAATAAACAGGCTGTCTGAAAAGTAGATCTATATGTAATTTTGAGCGAAATCGAAAAAACCTAACTATTTGATGATCATAAATAAGATTTCTCTATTACAATCTAAATGACAGGGATTTTATACTTTTTAGACAGCCTATTTTAATAAATATTTGGCTTTTTTAGTACTTTAAAAATTTCTTATTCGTGATTTTTTGATTTGAGTGAATTTGAATCATATACCAACCATTAGGCAACTCAGACACATTTATAAAGTTATCAAAACTGTTAATTTGTTTTACTTTTTGCCCATTGATGTTGTAAATGGTTAAACTTGTAATAGACTCTGAAGATTTTAAAAACAAATTATCTCTGACTGGGTTTGGATGTACAATTATGCTATTGTTTGCGTAATTTATATCTGTAACATTTAATGTGGTATCAAACTCATAAGCACCCAAATCTATAGTAGAGTTTACTATTCTAGTATTACCAGAAGCATCTAAAGAACCGTATAAACTAGAATTGTAAAATGCATTAGTTGCTTGATCTACAACAGCTATTGAAGATAATGTAGGTCTATAATTAGCATCTAGATTAGGATTTGCTATGTTTATATTAAAAGCATCTCCATCTATATTTGCTGTAAAAGGAGTTATTGTTGGTGCTATACAATTATCAATATCTAAATCTCCAAAATTTCCTTCTGCTTGTTTAGAGTTATCAAAAACAACATCGCTTACAACAGAAGTATTGTGAAAATTATTGTAAAATATTGAATTATAAACCTCTACCTCATTTTCTAATGATCCTGAAGAACTAATGTTGATTAAATGTTTAATTGTAGATGTAGAAAAATCGTTTTTATTGTTAACAAAAGTTGAATTTAAAATAGTTGTACTCATATTTGATGTACCTGTTTCTCTAAACCAAATGGCTCCAAAATCTGAATTGTATTGATTATCAGTAAATTCAAAATTTACAAATTTAAAATTAATAGGTGTATTACTAGCTGAACTTTGAAATAAAGCCACACCGTTATTGAGTAAATTCCCTTTTATAGCTACGTTAATAAATTGAATATCATCTGTAAAATATCTATAATCCATCAACATTCCGTTACCTGAATAATTGTTTCTAATAATACTATTCTTTAACGTAAAATAAGAAGTATAATACGTTGTTGGAAAATAAATAACAGGATTACTTCCACTAGGTTTATGAGCACCTTCGAAAATAAATCCATCAAGGGTTACGCTGTTTGTATTAACAGCCATCAATTGCTCTAAATTATCGGCTTTGTTAGCAGCAAAATTGCCAGTAATATCATCATTGTTTACATCACCAGAAATAATGGTAGCATTTGTTGAATAAATTAATGACATGTCTCTATCATTTTCATCGGTTTCAGTGCCATCAAAACCACCAATAATTTGCACATTATTATCACTAATAGTATACCCTCCTTTTGTTGGGTAATAGGTTCCTGCTTTTACATATACTTTACCACCTGGCACTAAACTAGGATCGTTTAAAGCATCGTATATAGAACTGTAAGCATCTGCCCAAGATGTACCTTCTTGATTTACGGGTGCTGCAGCATCTACAAATATAGCTGCTACTGGTGTTGGTAGCGATAGACTTGCAATATCTGAAGGACCATGAAACATGGCTGTATTTGCATGTTGTATAGCCCCTAAGCCAATGCTTGTTCCACTAGAATAGGTTCTACTATTTTGAAAACAATCAGTAGTTGGAAAATCAGATAAATTATAAGCTGAACCGCCCATGGCTCCATTTTGTCTGTATGCAGCTATGGGTTCAAAATTTCCTGCAGTAATTTCTACAAAAGGGTTTGATGGCAAATAAACAGAGTTTGGTACATCATAAACTGGTGTAAAATCTCTTGCATTTGTATTACCAACAGAAATACCTGCAGATCCTATTGTTGTAGATCCTATATATTCTTTAGTTCCTGAATTGTTATAATATATGTTGTTGTACCAAGCACCACCAACACTACCAGATGTTTTTTCTAAACGAATACAACTAGCCACAGCAACTGCTGCACCTGTACCTTCTTGATTTAAAGAAAGTGTGTTATTTAAAAAATGTACACTTACACCTTGGGCTCCGTTAGAAATAAATCTTGCTACACTACCAGATTTACCAGCATCTATAACCTTGTTTGCAATAAATAAATTGTTAGCAATAAAAATGGCATCATAATCTCGAAGTCCTCGATATTCAAAAGCGAACCCTACTTGCGATACATTTTCGTCAACAATACTGTTTAATAAAGAAAACGTTTTTAGAGGATTTGATGAAGAACCTCCAACCTCATAAGACCAAACATCAAAAGCAGGCCTAGTGGTAGCATAGTTTCTAGAAAAACGACAATTTAAAAGTGTAATTTCTTTTTGAGTATAGTTTACTGTACTTGGGTGACTGTATAATGCACTGCCTCCATGAGCATTTACAAAATTGATACGATTTATTGTTATTTTTTCATTTACATGAACTAAAGTTGAACCACTAACTGTTATAGGTTCAATTTGTAAAATACGGTTTGCATTATCACTTTTAAACAATGAATTTACACGAGGTAATTCGTCTAAATCATCTCCGTTAATATCTCCAGATAAATAGACAGGATGTAACCAAGGGTCAGTACTTCTATCTGCTTTTGTGGCTTCTGTACCCACAAAACCACCGTAAATATTAACACCATATTTATTTAAAAACGGAGTTGAAGCATCTACAGGTGTGTAAGTTCCTTCTGCAATCCAAATTTCTGCACCTGCAATATTAGTATTGTTTAAGGCATCGTGTAAAGATGTATAGGCATTTGCCCAACTGGAGCCATCATTAGTTCCTGAGGCATCTAAATCTACATAAACTATGGTTTGTGCGTTAGAAAAACTTAATATAAAAAAGGATAATAAGAGTAAATATTTTTTCATTGTAATTGAGATTAATTATAATTTTCAATTACAAATTAATACTAAGACTAAAGATTAATAGTGGGCTTTTTTCTGAAACACTTTAATTTTTTTCTGAATGAAATTACATAAACGTTTCTTTAATGACTTCTATAAACTGATCGCGTTTAGATTTTGAAATCGGAATTCTTTTTTTATTGTTCATCAGCAAATAATCTCCATCATTTTTTACTAATTCTTCTACATATTTAAGATTAATAAAATAGGATCTATGACATTTAAAAAACATGGCGTTACTTTCTAATTGCTCTACAAAATGCTTTAATGGTTTACAAATTGTCTTTTGTTTGCCATTAACCAGCTGAACGTTAGTATACATTCCATCTGCTTCAAAATATACAATATCGTTGTGAGAGGTAAACAGTATTCCTTTAGGAATTTCTAAAGCTATTTTATCTACAGATAACAGCTTTAAAGATTCACGCAAATTATTCAATTGTTCGTTTAAGTTATGCTCTTTTATTGCTTTATTAGCTTTAGCAACAGCCTCTACAAGCTCTTGAATATCTACTGGTTTTAGCAAATAATCTATAGCAGATAGTTTAAAAGCATCTATAGCATACTGATTGTAAGCGGTTACAAAAATGATTTTAAAATCAATTTGATTTGGAAAATATTCTAAAATATCTAAACCAGATTGATTGGGCATTTCGATATCTAAAAATACCAAATCTGGTTTTGAGTTTTTTATTAATTGTACACCAGAAACTAAATCTGATGCCTCATCTATAGTAGTTATATGCGTACAATAATCTGTAATCAATTTAGATAACAAGTGTCTTGCCCTCTTTTCATCATCTATTATGATTGCTTTCATAAGTGTTCTGGTATTGATATTTTAATAATCACTTTTGTTCCTTTAGCCTCTTTATTTTCACCATAAAGGTCTATTGTTTTTATACTTATATCTTTCTTTAACTTTGTTTTGTACAAGTAAACTCTTTCTTGGTTAGCTTTTGTGGCAAATGATTTGTGCTGATGATTTGACTTCTTTATTACTTCGGATTTTATACGTCCAATTCCATTATCTTCTATTGAAATTTCTAAAATTGAATGCGAAATCATTTTAATAATTACTTGCAGTTTTCTATTGTTTGATTTGTGCAGCAACCCATGTTTTAAAGCATTTTCTACGTAAGGTTGTATAAATAAAGGAGGTACTTTTATATTTTTAGTATTGAGTTGTTTTTCTATTTGAATCCTATATTCTAGTTCGTCTTCAAAACGAACTTTTTCTAACTCTAAATACAATTGCAAGGCCCTTAACTCTTCATCCAAAGAAATTTCGTTTTGCTGGCTATAATCTAAATAAATTCGTATTAACCTACTAAATTTTACTAAATAAGAACTTGCTAAATCTTTTTCATTAGATATGATATAATCTTGTATAGAATTTAACGCATTAAAAATAAAGTGTGGGTTCATTTGCGAGCGTAAATTTTCTAAACGCAAATTCGTGATTTTTTTATCAATTAAAATTTTATCAACTTCAATATTTCGTTTTGCTTCTTTACGTTTTGAGCTCCACCTAAAATACAACCAAATAATAGTAAAAATAAGAAGCAGTATTAAACAATAAAACCACCACCTTTGCCAAAAAGGTTTGGTAATTATAAAAGAAATAGAAGGGGCATAAACTGCTTTTTTAGCGCTTATATTTTTTGCTTTTAACTCTATTTTATGTTTTCCACTAGACAAACTATTAAAATTAATTGTTTGTGTGTTTAAAGGAACTTGCTGCCAACTTGTGTCAATTGAATTTATACGATATTGATAAGCTACATGTTTATTGCTTTGAAAACCATTAGCGTTAAAGTGTAGTCCTATTTTATTAAAATGATAAGGCAATTTATATTGTGGTTTTACCAAGGTATCTTTATCATTAATAATTACTTTTTTAATAGTAACATTGGCTGTTTTAAAGTTTTTAAACAACCCATTATCTTTTGGTAATACATAAAATGATTTTGGTAAAGTAAGCACAAGATAATCTTTGAGAATTAAAAAATCATTTACGGCAATATTAATTCCGTCTTGAGCGCTTAATGAAGCTAAGGAGTTTGTTATGATGTTGTATTGAAACAGACCCGAATCTGTAGAAATCCACAAATAATCAACATCAGATTTTATTGTATTTATTTGAAGATCTTTTGGTAAACCTAATTCTACTTTGGTTAAAGTATCATTTTTTAATTTTAATAAACCATTATGTTGGGTTGTTAACCAAACTGTATTTTTAGATTTAGTTATAGCATTTACTAGTAAACTATTTTCATTTTTCTTTATTTCTTTAGACTTAAATGTAGTTAAATCGTATTGAAACAAACCGTTAATATAAGCCACTAAAAGAGTTGAATTATAAACTAAAGATGTTTTTACTCTATTAGCATGTAAAACCTTTTTTTCTTTAAATTTAAATGGATATTTATAAAGTATCCCTTCTTTATAATTTCCGTAAAATAATAGTGAATCATTTATTTTAGAAAAAGTTTTCGCTACAGAAAATTGAGAGCCAGTATTTGTAATTTCATGATTTTTTAAGTTTACTGTAAAAGATTCAGTAGCATTTATACTAACAATTAATTGTTCTTTTTGTGCGTCAAAAAAAAGTTTACCTATTATTTTTTTCCCCGGTAATTGAATCGTTTTAAATTGTTTTTGCGTATTGTAAAACAACAATTTACCATCATTAGTTCCTAAAACAAACCTATTGTTTTTTAAATTACAAGATGCTGTAATTTTAGAAACTAAAGGCTTTAAATTAACCTGACGTATGTTTAAATTTGGCGATACAAATACTCCATTATCTAATGTTGTAAACCAATAGTTACTATTAAAATCAATTTCTACGTCTGTAATAGATTCATTTTTAAAAATATGATCTTTAAAAATGAATTTATGATTATTTAGTTGATAAATATAAACGCCCGAAGTTGTTAAAAACCAGTAATTATCTTTAAAACTTAAAAGATTATAGATGGTTTTATCTTTTAATTCAATAGGTGTATCTAATTTTTGTTTTGTATTCTTACCCTTATTAATAACATACAGTACATTACCATTACCAGCTTTGTAGGTAAAAAAAACATCATTCTTAAACGCAAATAGCTTTGGAGATTGTATATGTTTAAAACTTTCAATTTTAACAATATTAGTACCTTTTACATTTTCTATTTTAAAAGTAATATTACTATTTAAACCCTTCTTAGAGTTTACAACAAATACATAATTTGTTTGCTCATCATTGGCATTACTAATACAAAAACCATCCAAAATTTTAATTGGTTTTCTGGTAATTTTATCAATATCATAAATACCTGTTGTAGTAAATAAGCGTATGTTTTTTGAATTGATTTGATAGTTAAAAAGTTGACCCTTGGCAAACTCGCTTGCGTCGTAAAACAATTGTAATTCATTATTTTTAACGTAAAATAGTTGTCCATAAAGATTGTTACACCATAATTTGCCAAACTCATCTAGCTTTAATTGAAAGAGTGAATTTGCTTTTTGTTTAGGATGACTAAAACGCTTATATGATTTTCCATTATAACGATACAAACCCTTATTTGCAGCTAACCAAATGTATTTTTGCACATCTTCTTTAACATCGTAAAACTCAACATCTGGTAGCTTAGATATTTTATTCATTTGTTCTATTACTGGATTTTGAGCAAAAACAGTTGTAATAAAAAAATAAATCAGTAAAACTATATGGATTCTAAAATAATGCATGACATAAAAAACAAACTTAATATATAAATTTTAAGCTAAAATTTGTTTTTTCTAAATTCCTTATTTTTTTTTCTAAACAAAAAAGATTCAAAAGTTATTTGTGAATTCTTAGAAAAATAGTGGGTAGCTATTTAAAAAGCAAAAAGTTTTGCCACTTAATGCTTTTTAAAATTGAACTATATCTTAAAGTTTCATAGTATTCATAATCAAAAACTCAATTGCACTGTTCTTGACCACTACTTATTATAGCATCAAAAGCATCTTGAGTGATAAATTGAGGTGTATATGTGCCTTCATTATTATCTAAACCTCTCATAAAACTTCTTAAATGATTTCTTGAACCGCATATTAAATTTTGATAAATACTTATAAGAGTACTATTTTTAGTTAGTGAAACATAGTTTTCTAAATCTTTGATATCCAAATCTTCAATGGTTGCTCCAATTTGTAAAGCATCAATAGTACTTTTTGCACCTTCAACTTTAAATGTATTGTAATGCGCTTGTAAATCTTTATTACTAAAAACTCCTTTTGGCAAAATAGTGTAAGAAATCTCGTTTTGTTTTAATACATCTTCTATAGCATCCATATGGGCTTGTTCGCTTTTTTTTATGTTTTCAAACTGACTTAAACTCCAAGTATTGTCTAAATACTCATAAGTATCTCTCGCTAATTTTTCTTCTTCTAACATAAACAATAATGCATCAATATCTTCCTGCAAAATTGTTGTACTTTCTTGAACATCTTCAACATCATTCAAGTCAAATAGTATAAATTCATCTTGTGAATCATCTGAACATGCATTTACAACTATAGCTAAAGTTATTAGAACAAATAGAACCGTTACTTTTTTAATTACATTTTTCATAATTTCTAATATTTAAAATTCCTTGTATAAAGATATTACGAAAAAAAGAGGTTGTAAGTAACCTAAGTTACTGGAATAAGTTAATTTTGTAACTATATTTGCGCTGTAAATACGTTGATACAAACCTTATAATATTTGATTTTTTTATCAAAATATAAAACTCTTTTTTATGCTTTTTTTTTAAGCAGTCTTGTATTGTACAACATGTTACGAGTTTCATTTACGTATATTTATTACAATGTAGATCCTATTGGTTTTATTGCAGAATTGTGTGAGAATAAAGATCAACCCGAATTGCAATGTAATGGAAAATGTCACTTAAAAAAAGTAACAGAAAGTAGTAAAAGTTCAGAAGAAGCACCTCTTCAAATCGTAGATTTTAAAGATATTTTACTACATCAACATACCATCTGCCAAGTTGATTTTCAAATAAATATAGCTGCAAAAAAAACATTTTTCAACTATCAAAATTATTATGACTACTTGATTATTGACACAAGTTTTCACCCACCACAAGTTTAGTTTTACTTCAATTTAAAAAACAGGCTGTCTAAAAACTATAAAATCCATGTCATTTCGACTCTAATGGAGAAATCTTATTTTTTGATCATCAAATAGTTAGATTTTTGACTTCGCTAAAAATGACATATAGGTCTACTTTTCAGATAGCCTCTACAAAATCGTATATAAAAAACTAAAATTTAAAAAATGAAAACAATTTTTAGTGTGCTTTTATGCGCACTTATTTCTACAGTTTCTTTTTCTCAAGACAAAAAAGAGACTAAAAAAGACACCCTAAAAAGAGTAAAACTAGATGAAGTAATCGTAACTGGAAAATTACAAAAAGATCCTATACATACCATTATTTCTAATAGATATGCTAAAAACGTTGTGCAACCAAAAAACGTGGCAGATTTATTTAATAATATCAATGGTTTTTCTGTAATCAAAAGAGGAAATTATGCTATTGATCCCTCTTTTAGAGGAAGCCAGTATGAACAATTAAACATACAATATGATGGAGGAACCAAAGCAATGCACGCTTGCCCAAACAGAATGGATCCTATTACAACGCATATTATTCCAGAAGAAATTTCTAAAATAGAAATTATAAAAGGACCTTATACAGTGCGTTATGGAGCTACTTTTGGTGGTATTGTAAATATGGTTTCTAAACAAACTAATTATTTAGAAAATGGCTTTCATGGTAAGTTTTCATCGGGTTTTGAAACCAATGGAAATTCTACCGTAAATATGCTGCAATTACAGTACATAAAAGACAAATATGATGTAGTAGGTAATTTTGGTTACAGAGATTTTGGAAATTATAAAGATGGTGATGGTACAGAAATTCCGTCTTCTTTTTTAAGCACTGATTATGGCGTAAAAGTGGGTTATAATTTTTCTGATGTTGAGCGTTTGCAATTTCATTGGAGACAATCTTTTGGACGTGATGTTTTACACGCAGGTTTGCCTATGGATACTGAATATGATAATAGTAGCATTGCTTCTTTAGACTATAAAAAAACGAATTTATCAGGAAAATTAAATAGTATTTCTGCAAAGTTGTATTATAGTTATGTAGATCATTTAATGACCAATACTAATAGACCTTCTTTTATGATGACAGAAGCTTCTTCTGCTGTTGAAGCCACAACCATGGGTGGAAAAATAGAACTGAATTGGCAACCTACCAAAAATGTAGATATTTTTACAGGTGCAGATGCGATGTTAATAGCTAGAGATGGTGGAAGAACACGATTGGTAAAAATGATGAACGGAAATATGTTGGCAACACCAATGGAATTTAACGATAAAGTTTGGCAAGATTCTTATGTAAATGATTTCGGAGTATTTACAGAAGCAAAATGGTTGTTAACAGAAAATACTTTGTTAACTGCTGGTTTAAGGTTAGATAGAATAATTTCTGACATTAAAGATCCTGAAGCAGATTTTGCAGCGCTTTACAATTTAGAAAAAAGAACAGAAAATAATATTAGCGGAACTGTTTCGTTTAAAAAACTTGTTTCTAAAAATCTTACTCTAGAAGCTGCTTTTGGAAGAGGAGTTCGTTCTGCAAATATGATTGAACGTTACATCAATCACTTTACCATCAATCAAGATCCTTATGAATATATTGGAAATCCAGATTTAAAAGCAGAAGTAAACAATCAGTTTGAAATTGGTTTTAAAGCAAAAAACACCAAAAACAGTATTAAATATGCTGCTTCTGTGTATTATTCTGATTTTCAAAACTTTATTGTGGGTATTGTAGATGCAACCAAAACCAGAAAGTTTATGCCAACTGCACAACCTGTAAACCCAAAAGTGTTTCAAAATTTAGACAACGCTTACAGAACAGGCTTTGAAGCTTCTTTTGAAACTGCAATTTTAACTGATTATTATTTTAAATCTGAATTGGCTTATGTGTATGCAAAAAATAAAGATTTAGACGAATCTTTGCCTTTAACTCCGCCTTTTAATGCAAGATTGATTTTAGGAACAAATAAAGAAAAATACTGGGCTAATGTGCAATATAATAGTACCAGTTCTCAAAATGAGATTGCACCAAGCTTTGGAGAAACAAGCACAGATGGTTACCAAACTGTAGATGTTCGTTTTGGATTTAAACCTTTTAAAAATGCAAATTTAGGTTTTGCTGCTATTAATATTTTTGATAAAACGTATAACAATCATTTAAACTTTAGTTTTACCAATCAAGCTAATTTTGGTAGGGTTCCTATTACTGAACCAGGAAGAAATTTCACTGCTTTTTTACAGTATAATTTTTAAAAATAAAATAGGGCATTAAATTTTTAATGCCCTATTTTATCAAGTAAGTTTTGATATAAAATATTAGTTTCTTGGCTAAATCTAATTCGGTTTTAATAGTCTTTTATTTTCTAAGGATATGATTCGAAAGTTAGAAAGTGTTCAAAAGGAAGTTTTTGGTTTTTTAAACACACTCCATTGCTGAACTTTATCTATATTTTGTTAACGCTGTATTTTCTAAATATTCTATTTCGATTCATAAGATAAAGCCATTCAAATACCTGATTAACTTGAGTTCAATATAGCTTTTTAGGCAGATATAGGTTTATTTTATTGAAAAACATGAGTTTGCCATTTCGAGTATTACTGAGATAAAACAAATTTTTATTGAAAGTAACTTACCAAGTAAATAGTGAAACTAAGAAATCTCAAATTTAAATTTCTTCATTTCAGTAGAAATGGTATTCGTTTCAAAGAATAAAAACTATAATACACTATAGTTTTTAAATTAAACACGCGTTGATTATGTGTTAAACCACTAATTTTAAAAGTATCATCCTATTACAAATAACGGTTTTGTGTTAATGTGTTCTATTTCTTTTCTTAAAGGATTTCTAAATCAATCACAAAAAGAGTTATTATACAAAAAAATCTTTTATTTTTTCTTTAAAAATGACTTTCTGGATTTTGGGTCTAAATATAAAACAGGTTTATTTTCCATTAATTTCTTATGAATATGATAGGTAATATTCATCCAGTCTTTGTCTTCTTTCCATAAAGGATCAATCAATTTAGACTCCCAGGTAGATAATCCTTTAGATAAATTATTTAAAGTAAGTGTATCTGAATCAGCAAGGTTATTCATTTCACTGATATCATTTGATAGGTTGTATAGAACACTGCCATGATTTTTTAATCGTATGAGTTTATAATCTCCGTGCCTAGCAGCAGCTTCTTCTAATTTTCGCCAATATAATTTTTTATGAGGATTACCACTTTTTTCATTCATCAAATATGGCAATAGGTTAACACCATCTAATGATAAATCTTCACTCACTTTTATATCTGCAGCTGCAATTGAAGTGGTAAAAATATCTAAAGAAGATGTTAAACCTGTAAATTTTTGATTTTTTTCAATTTTTGCAGGCCAACTAACAATAAATGGTACGCGATGTCCACCTTCAAATTTATTACCTTTCCAACCTTTCAATTCGCCGTTGTTAGAACTGTTATTATGCGCTCCTCCGTTATCACTTATAAAGTAAATCAAGGTGTTGTCTAGTAAATCTAGTTCTTTTAATTTATTGCGCAGTTTTCCAATATTCTGATCTAAAGACCAGGTCATTGCAGCAAGTTCTTTTCTTGGATGATCTTTATATTTTAGTAAATCTTCTTCTTTAGCATGCATTGGAGTATGAACTGCATTGTATGCTAGATACATAAAAAAAGGATGATCTTTGTTTTTTTGAACATAATCAACAGCGTAATCACCCAAAACATCTGTTAGGTAACCATCGAATATAACTCGTTTTCCATTGTGTTGTAATGCATGAGTAGCTGGAGGATTTTTAATAGGGAAGTAAGATCTTCCTCCACTTAAAAATCCATAAAAATCTTTAAATCCTCTCTGTTTTGGTTGATCTGTTTTTGTTTCACCCAAATGCCATTTTCCAATGGCAACTGTATTGTAATTGTTTTCTTTAAAAACGTCTGCTAAGGTGGTAACATCATCAGATAAACCTATATCTCCTGTATGCTTGTCTCCTGTATGATTAGCTTCAAAACCAAAACGCTGTTGGTATTTACCTGTTATTAACCCAGCTCTTGAGGGTGCACAAACGGTTGCGCTTACATGAGCATCTGTAAAGTAAACACCGTCTTTAGCCAATTGATCTATATGTGGTGTATCTAAATCTTTACTACCCATAAAGCCAAAATCTACATAACCAGCATCGTCTGCAATTATAACAATGACATTTGGTGGAGTTTGCTTTATATTTTGATCTTCTTCTTTTTTTACCTTTTTATCTTTAACACAAGAAACAAAAAGGAATAGAAAAATTGCGCACAGGTAAGAATATTTAATCATGTAATGTTTTAATCTTTAAGAGATAAAGGTTTTTATTCTTAATAAAAACCTTTATCTAGATTTTAATTAGGGTAAAACTTATGTTTATCTTTTAACAAATTTACGTGTACCAACAACGCCATCTATATAAACTTTTAAAAGATAAACACCCTGAGAAAGATCAGAAATATTAGTCTTATAAGTTTTATTTGATATTTGTTGATTTATTACTTGTTTACCTAAAAGGTTGTAAATTTCTATTTTTTCTATAGTATTTGCCGCTGATAAATATAAATTGTCATCTGCAGGATTTGGATATGTTCTAAAATTGAATTTTGAAAAATTATCTACTGATAAAGAACTTGTGGGTACAATACTCATATCATCAAATCGCATTGAATTGTTTACAGACTGAGGTGTAACAATACTTCTATAGGGTTTTGAAACAGTAAAACGTACACTAGGAAAGGTAGAGGTAAATGTAAATGTTGTATTTTGCCAGTCTTCTCCACTTTCTGTTCCCATTGGAAGTCTTATTTCATCTGAAACAGTTGTACCACTTGCTGTTGTATAAATACCAGCAGTAGCATCTGTTGTAGAGCCTGTGTTGTTAAATCTCCACCAAAAACTTACAGTATATTCTACACCAGGTGTTGGCGTTATATCTTGGTTTATAGACCCTTTTTCGTTACCAAGATTTGCTCTGTAATCTCCTGTTCGTTGTGTATCATTTGCAAAAGGGAAACCTAATGCTGCAGGACCATCAGCATTGTACCATACATTTTCGGTATTGGCATTTTCAAAACCACCGTCTTTAAGTAATTCTTGGCTGTTGCAAAAGTTTACAGATAGTAATACAAGTAAAAAAGTAATTTTTTTCATAATAAATAGTTTTTAAGATTAATTTTAATTGTAGCTGTTCAAAGTTGTTTACATTAGTAAAACTTTGAACAGCTTTTTTTTATTTTTATATAATAAATTATTAGTAACCAGGATTTTGAACCATATTAGGATTATCTGCAAGTCTTCCATTACCAAAAGGCAAATAATAACGCTCTGGCCCAAAAGTTCTTGTAAAACCACCCTCGGCATTTTTAAGGGTAATGATGTATTCATCTGAAGCTTCTACATATGAAAACACTAACCCTTTATTTTGTACACCATCTAAATATAATGGGGCAATACGCCAGCGAATTAAGTCCCAGTATCTTTGATCTTCAAAGCAAAGTTCTACTTGACGTTCTTGTCTTATAAAATCTTCTGTAATATTAGCTCTAAGAGGCATTCCTGCTCTTGTTCTGATTTGATTAATAGCATCTAATGATTCTGCTGTTTTATTTAAATAGAAAGCAGCTTCAGCAAAATTTAATAGTGTTTCTCCATATCTATAGACAATATAGTCTTGACCAGAAGCATTACCAATAGGTTGAGGATTACTCTCATCTAGTCTTTTTCGTAAAAGCAAAGATGTATTTCTTCTATTTCTAGGTAGACTTGCTTCTGGCATTTCTACACCATCTGCTCTAACAAATGTAGTATTTGTACTATTTCCTGTACTACCATCTGCTTTGATAACCTTATTATGAAACCAAACACGTTGGTTTTGCCATTCTGATTCTGGATAGAATACCGAAGCTCTAAAACGAGGGTCTCTATTTCCAAAAAAGTCATCTAAATCCCAGGTATTTGAGCCTGTTAATAATGACCTGTTTACTTTACCTGAACGACCATCAGTAAAATCAAATAGCTCAACAAAATCATAAATTACAGGAAAATTAGAATTCCATGTAGCCCCAAAACCTTGAGGAGTCGCTAACAAATCTAAGCTATGACCTCTAACAACTGGTTCATATATTTCTGCAAAAATGGTTTCACTATTATTAGTACCTTCTGTTAAGAAAATAGAGGCATAGTTGGCCACCTTATCTGAACCAGAATCTATTAAGCTAAACATTCCAGAATCTATTATTTGTTTTGAAGCGTCATAACTTTTCTGATAATAAGAATTTGCTAAACCTGCTGGGATACCAACTACTCCATTTGGACCTAACTCACCATTTTTAGCAATACTAGCAGCATAAAGCATTGCTCTACTCTGCAACATTAATACAGCGTATTTATCTACACGTCCATTGGCTCCTCTTTTATCATCAGAAAAATCATTTAAAATAGCTTGAGTTTCATTGTAAATAAAATCATAAACTTCTTGTTCTGTATTTCTAGGAAGATACAATTCTTCATAACTATCATCTCTATTTAGAACACTTGTTAAAATAGGAACACCACCAAAACGCTTTACCATTTCAAAGTAATCGTAAGCTCTTAAAAAACGAACCTCAGCTTTTTTTGCTTTTATATAATCTGCATCCAAAGATTCACTAAGTTCAATATTTTCTAAAAGAAAGTTCATATCTCTCATGTTCCCATAGTTCCAACGATCTAAAGGTCCTGGGCCTGTATCTTGCGTATATGCTCTACGAAAAGCTTGGTTTGGTTGTTGCCAGTTCGCAAAATTTATATATTCTGCACCCATGGCAGAGAACAATCCCATATTTGCACCTCTAGAATATTGAAATAATGATCTTTGATATACATCAGCTATATAGGCTTCTGTTAAATTTTCATCTTCAAAAACTGAAGCTTCAGATATAAAGTTAGGATCTAATTCTAGTTGTTTTTCACATCCAACAAATGCAAAACAACAAATAATAAGTAAATAAATAATTTTTTTCATTTTTAGTGTTTTTTAATTTATTATAACCCCATTTTTAAACCAAAAGTAAATGTTCTTAATAGTGGTATACTATAGCCACTATTGTTATAAGACTGTTCTGGATCAATTACATCGTCATAAATACCTAATCTTGTCCATGTGAATAAATTATCACCTGTTACATAGAAACTTAAGTTTCTAAAGCCTATTTTATCTAGTATATCTTTATCTACGGCATAGTTTAAGGTTACCGTTTTTAAACGTAGGTAAGTACCATCTCTAAGCCAGAAATCAGAAAAATTATTATTCCAATCTCTACCTCCATTGTCAGTATATCCAGGTAATGCAGCGTTAGGGTTGTTGCCTACGCCTGGGTTGTTAGGGTCTTGTGTCCAACTGTACTCTTCATGTAATGTGAGCAAAGACATTTCATTGTCAAAAGGATTTCTAAAAACGCCTCCTTGTGCACGAACATCAAACATAGAAGCTCCTTGAAAAAGTGCGGTAAGAGAAACGTTTTTGTAGGTTAATTTTGCATTAAAACCAAAATTAATATCTGGACTACTACCATACCCAATTTCTTGAACATCAAACCTATTGATTACACCATCAGGTACACCATCTGGACCGGAAACATCTACATATTTAATATCACCTAGTTGAGGAAGCCCTCCATCTAGCGTTTCGAAAGTAGTTGCGTTTATATATGCGTCTAGTTCATCTTGTGTATTTATTAAACCATCACTTACATAGCCAAAGGTTCTGTTTACATGTCTACCGTTTCTAAAATCGATACGTACTTGATTTGGGTCATCAAAATCAATATCTTGTTGTATATTTTGAAAACGCTCACGAGCATAGGTGAAGTTACCATCTAAGTTTATTTTTAAATCTCCAATTCTACCTTTATAGCCTAAATTAAACTCTACACCTCGGTCGTTTCTTGAATTAATATTTACTTGAGGTAAGTTAGCACCAAATATGGATGGTACTTCTTCTATCGCTGCTCCGAAAAGCCCTTCTCTAATTCTGTAAAAGGCGTCTACACCACCATAAAATTTACCTTTAAGTAATCTAAAGTCTAAACCTGCATTGTAATTTATAATATTTATCCAAGATAAGTTTCGATTAACTAACCCTTCTGTTCTAATTGTAGGCACAGCTTCACCATCAAGGTAGTAAATACCACCATTTTCTGTAAATCCGGTTAAATAATCAAAGGTTGTATAACCAATTCCTGTATCTCTACCTGTTTCACTATAAGATAGTCTTAGCTTCAATAAATCTACCATTGAATCTTTCAAGAAGCTTTCTTCTGCTAAATTCCAACCTATAGAAACTGAAGGAAAGTATCCCCATCTAGCTTCTGGGGCAACAATTGAACTTGCATCAGCACGAATCGTTGCTTCAAATAAATACTTATTATCGAAAGAATAATTAAATCTACCAGCGTAACTTAAACGTGCATACTCACCAGGAATACCTCTACCATTTATTTCGGTTGTTTCGTTTAGAGATGTACCAATCTGCTCAACTTCGTCAGATAAAAGGTCTCTACGTAAAATATTAATATTATCTACTTCATTATATTCGTTTTCAACAAAAACTAAACCAGAAACTTTGTGTTTACCGAAAGTATTATCAAAATTTAGATAAAAACGAGATAAAAATCGCATTGTAGGGTCACCATCTCCAGCAAGAAATCCTCTACTAAAAAGTGGCTCTGGGTTAACTGTTTGCTCTAATCTATATGTATCTGTTTCTGGGAAATACTCATAAATACCATAAGTTTTAGTAAGTCTAAAAGATTTTCTATCTCGTTGTCTTACATTAGCTCTAGCACCCGCTGTTAAACCTTTTATAAAAGGAAGTTTGTATTTTAATTCTAAGGCTGCTGCTAAAGTTTTTGTTTCATTTAAATTGTACCCCCCAAACCTTTGATAAATTCTAGCGACAGGAGAACGTTGAGAAAAACCACTATAGGGTGCTCTATCTGGATCTGGTAGTTCTGGATTGTAAAAAGGTTGTGCAGTTCTTAAATCATTCCATAACTCACCAACACCTGCTGCTGGATAATCTCTAGTTTCATCAATATAAGATGAATTTAAAGATAATGATAAGTCATCTGTTAAATCAACATCTAAATTATTTGTGATATTAAATTTATTGTAACTATAATCTCCCTTAAAAATAGCATTTTGGTTTAAAAACCCTAAAGAGGTAAAATATCTAACTTTTTCAGAACCACCGCTTACGCTAAAGTTATGAGCTGATAATTGACTTCCGCTACTTTTTAGAAGTGCATCTACCCAATCATAACTTGGTAATTCTCCAGACTGATATTGAGCCAAACGCTCTTCAGACCATTCTGGTCCGTAGTCAATTGGCGCGTCTGGAAAATCTGGATTATATTGAGTATTAAAGATACCATTTCTTTTAGCTTGAACATAAGCAGCAGCAGAGGATGGCTGCAGAAATTTAATCGGATTTTGAAAACCAGTATATCCATGGTAGCTTAACTTGGCAGCACCAGTTTTTCCTCGTTTTGTTGTTACCAAAATTACTCCATCACCACCTCTTACACCGTAAATAGCGGCAGCAGCATCTTTAAGTATAGATATATCTTCTATATCATTAGAGTCAAGTCTATCAAAAGATGATTCTACACCATCTACAATAACCAACGGATTTCCAAAACCACGAATGCTTAGCCCTACCCCATCTTGACCTGGCAATCCTGGGTTTTGATTTGTTATTAATCCTGGTACTTGCCCAATTAGTAGACTTCTAGCATTGGGTGCGGGTGTTGAAACAACATCATTTGCCTTAATTGATGAAACAGCACCAGTTACATTAATTTTCTTTTGGGTACCATAACCAACAATAACAATCTCATCTAGACTAGAAATATCTTCTTCAAGAACTACATTAACTACATTTTTTGAAGATACATTAACTTCTTTATTAACAAAACCTAAATAAGAAAAGACCAATGTAGCATTATTGGCAACTTTAATGGAATATTTTCCATCAAAATCTGTTTGCACACCATTTGTTGTACCTTTCTCAACAACACTTGCCCCAAGAAGAGGCATTCCATTTATATCTTTAATTGTACCTGTTATGGTTTTTTGTTGAACCTGATTTGTTTTTTTGTTTTTAAAATCATCAACCTTATTTGCATAAGAAAATGAAGTAAAAAAACATACTAAGAGCATACACGTCAGTTTTTCCCAACGTTTACTAAAAAGCTTTATTTGATTGTTCATATAAAATTTTCTGTTTAGTTAATTATTTTGATTTAATTTATTGGTCTTGGAGACAAATTTCTTATAATAACTGTGTTTTGAGGGGGACTTATAATGCAAATTAAGGGGTGTATTTGCCCTTTATAGCTCAATTTGCTGGTCTTAGTTATGAAAAGACAGATTTAAGGTTTACCTGCTATTTTATTAGGATGTAGAATTAAATTAAAAAAATATTGGAAAGATGTTGCTATGATATGCGCTTTAGCTTTTTATCTGACAATCTATTAAATACAACTACTTTTTGTACTTAGATGGAGTTACCCCAAACTGCTCTTTAAAACATTTTCTAAAATATTTTAAATCGTTAAAGCCAACTATGTATGCAATAGAGCTAATACTATCTTCTTTTTTTAGAATTAATTGTGCCGCTCGTTTTATACGTATAGATCTTATAAATGCTGTTGTTGAAAGACCTGTTAAAGATTTAATTTTTCTGTACAGAGTTGATTGACTCATACAAAATTCATCCACCATATTTTCTATGCCAAAAGAAGGGTTGTCTAGATTATTTTCAACCAACAAAATAGCTTTATTAATAAATGATTTTTCTATATCAATATCATCTTCTATCTCTAAAGGGGTTGGTTCTAAACGAACTTTGTTTAATAAATACTTTTGAATTTTCTCTCTATTTTCAAATAAGTTAGCAATTCTGGCTTTTATTACCTTAGCGTTAAATGGTTTTGTTATATAATCGTCTGCACCTCTTTCTAACCCTTCTATTTGATATACTGTTGATGTTCTTGCCGTAAGCAATATTATTGGAATGTGAGATGTTAGTATAGAAGATTTTAACTCTTTGCATAGTGTAATGCCGTCTTTACCTGGCATCATAATATCACTTATAATTAAGTCTGGTATAGAACTTGAAGCTTTTTCTAAACCAATATTACCATTTTCAGCCTGAATTACTGTGTAATCTTCTGAAAGAATGTCTTTTAAGTAGCTTAAGATTTCTACATTATCATCTATAATTAAAATAGTTTGCTCTTTTTCTTTTTTATTAAAATTTTCACTAGATAGTGCAACATCACTTGTATTATAGGCAGATATATTATCTGTTTTAATATAATTTTCATTTATACTTTTATAAAGATTCGTATCCATAGAAAGCTTTACAATGAATTCTGTACCTTTATTTTTTTGGCTTTTAGCTTTTATTTCTCCATGATGCAATTCAACAATTTTCTTACTGAATGACAACCCAATACCACTACCTATTAAACGTGCAGTTTCTGCTGTTTTAATTTGGAAAAATCTATCAAAGATTTTGTCAAGATTTTTCTCATCCATGCCAATACCTGTATCCTTAACTACAATAATACAATAGTTAGATTCTGTAGTTATAGTAATGGTAATTTCATCACCAGATTTTGTATATTTTATTGCATTTGATATTAAATTACACAATACAATTTCCATTTTATTTCTATCAAATGGAAAATTAATTGCATTTTTAACCGGTTTAAATTTGTATTTTATATTTTTTGCTTCTGCAGCATCTTTAAAGTACAGAAATACTTCTTTGCTAAATCTTACAAAATTACCCTGAGATATGTTTAACTTTAATAGTCCTTGATCTGCTTTTCTAAAATCTAACAGTTGATTTATTAGATTTAATAATCTGTTTGTGTTTTTATCGATATAACTTAAATTTCTATAGATTTTTTTGGGTATGTTCTCACTCTCTAAAAGTTCTTTAAGTGGACTTATTATAAGTGTTAAAGGAGTTCTAAATTCATGAGAAATATTCGTAAAAAAAGTAAGTTTAGCTTCTGTTAGTTCTATTTCTTTTTCTCTGTCTATTCTAGATATTTCTAATTTATTTTGAAGTTTTAATTTATAATTGTTTGATTTAACTAAATAAAATATTACCCAAGATATGAATAGTAAATAAATTATAATTGCCCATATACTTTTAAAAGGTGAGTTCAATAACTTAATATCAATAGACTTTGGAGCACTCCAGTTTTGATTATCTCTAGAAGCTTTAACTTTTAAAGTATATGTACCTGGTAACAACCCAGCAAAACTTATTTCGTTTTGATTTTGCAAGTCTATCCAATCTTTTTGATAACTTTCTAACTGATATTTATATTTTATATTAGACTTTCCTAAATAGTCGTTTACTATAAATCTGGTAGAAAAAAACTTATCTTTATGTGATAAATTTATTTCTTTTGCATAAGAAAAGTTTTTATTTAAGATAATACTGTCCGATTTGTAATCTATTAGCTTATTGTTTACTCTTAGCGATGTAAAAATAATTTCTGGTATTACATTAAAATCTTTTATTTTAGAAGGATTAAAAAAGGTAATGTTATCGA
Organism: Polaribacter litoreus; assembly: GCF_054584775.1. Lineage (NCBI taxonomy): Bacteria > Pseudomonadati > Bacteroidota > Flavobacteriia > Flavobacteriales > Flavobacteriaceae > Polaribacter > Polaribacter litoreus. The sequence goes on from NZ_JBTLRD010000012.1 coordinate 62,756, forward strand.
AACCTCCAAAGGCAATAAATTCATTATCGTAATTGTAAAAACTTCTATTATTAAATGAAGTAGATTTCACTCCATTTATTTTATTGTAGCAAATAATAGATTTGTTTTTATCATTATATTTAACAATTTCTGTATGCGTTGTAAGCCATAGGTTTGATTGATTATCAAAAGTAATAGCGCATATAAAATCACTATTAAGACCATTTTTTTTGGTGATTTTACTTTCTATTTTTAATTCTCTGTTGCTATAACTAAGCTTAATTAATCCCCCTGGTGTAGCCAACCAAATAAAGTTGTCTTTTAAAGCTATTGCGTTAATAATAATGCTTGGTAATTTATCTTTTAATAGTTTTGACTGATTGATAAATACTTTTTTTTCTTTGTCAAAAAGCTCTAAACCATTATAAGTTCCTACCCAAATATTATCTTTACTATCTCTTACAATGGTGGTAACTCTATCACTCTTTATCTTATGCTTATTTTTTATATCTTCAGAATAAAACTGATACAATTTTAAATTGTTAATGTTTTTTAAATTAACAATGGCAAGACCTCGTTGTTGAGTTCCAATAAAAAGAAGGTTATTATCTACTAAAAAAGAGGTTACTTTATTTATTTCTTTACAAGAAAAAACAATCTTTCTTAAATTTAAATCATATATATAAAAACCATTACTTGTACCTATATAAAGTTTTTTATTATTTTCATATAATGCATTAATTTTATCATTACCAATCTCTTCTATTTTGGTTAAATCTGAAAAATTTTTACCATGCCATAACCCAAGAAACACGGTTCCAAGAAACACTTCTTCTTTGTTTTTATAAATGCTAGTACAGTTTAAGAATTTTTTTAAACTATTGTTTTTTATAAGGTTACTGGCATTTTTAAACCCATTTCCTTCTAAGAGTTTTACAACTCCACCACTTGCTGTTGCTAACCATGTTATGTTATTCTTATCGTGATGGATATTTAAAATTGTATTGTAATTTCCTCCTATTTTTTCAGAATCACTAGAAATTAAGTTAATTTTACTAAATACAGAAATATCTTCATTACTCCTGTAAACACCTTGCCCCCATGTTCCTATCCAAAGTCTATGGTATTTATCAATGGATAGTTTTTTAGAAAAATTACTTACAATACCAGTTTCTATTTTTTCTATAGATTCTGTTTTTAAGTTAAAACTATATATAAAAGTGTTTTTTCCAGAAGGTGTTATCCATATTTTCTCTCTACTCGGATCAGAGAGAAGGTCTGTTATTAAACCTTTTATTTTATAAGTTTTTAATTCATTACTAGAAATATTAAACTTATAAAACATATTATTACGACAAAACCACATATTATTTTTAACTCCTCTTATAATACTATATGTTGGCTCAGAATAGTTATAGCGCTTAATAACCTTATTATTTTTATAGTCAATAATAAAGACCCCGTGTTTCCATGTTCCAGCCCATATATTGCCATTTAAATCTTGAGAAATAGCTGTTATTCTTAGGTCACCTTCTTTAACTGTATCTATTAAATAATCTATATTTATAACTTTATTTGTTTTGGTGTTTAGGTAAGATAAGCCACCGCTTTTTGTACCAATCCATATGTTAGATTCGTAATCTTTAAATAAAACCTCTATGTTTTCATTTAATAATTCTTTATAACGCTCTCCAGGTTTAATATACTCAAAATCAAAGCCATTATATTTGGTAATACCATTTTCGGTTCCAATCCATTTAATATTTAGATCATCACTTAAAATAGAGGTGCTAAAATTATGTGATAAACCTTGTTCTGTGGTTACAAAATCTACAATATAATTAACATCATTCTTTTGAGAATACATCATTATAGATAATAATAACCCCAAATATTTAATAGCTGATTTCATTAGTTTAATTCTTAAAATGTATTATTAAAGTAAAAGTTTTAATAAAAGTTTCCTATAAATATATACCAAATCTTCGGCATATTTTTCTAATAATACATTTAACCCTTTAAATGAATAATATACCCCTTTTTACATTTAATTGAGGTTGTATTTTTGATGTTGAAACAAATTAGTGGTAGTTTAATTTAACACGCTTATCGGTTTTCGAAAACATTTATTGTCCATTCATAAACACTTTTAATGAAAAAACACTTTAACCTCATTCTTCTTTTAACGTTAGTAATTTCATCCTGTAATAATAAAAATTCAAAGGATGAATCACAATCTTTAAACAAAGAAAAAAAACAGCCCAATATTATTTTTATATATGCAGACGATTTAGGTTATGGTGATGTCTCTGCTTATGGTGCTACAGAAATATCAACTCCAAATATAGATGATCTTGCAAATGGAGGCGTTGTTTTTACCAATGGTTATGCCTCGTCAGCTACATGTTCTCCCAGCAGATTTGCTTTACTTACAGGTACATACCCTTGGCGTAATAAAAATGCTAAAATATTACCAGGAACTGCACCTCTACTTATTGATACTGCTCAACCTACAATCGCTAAAATGTTACAATCTAAAGGATACCATACAGGTATAGTAGGTAAATGGCATCTTGGTTTAGGAAATGGTAATGTAGATTGGAATAAACATATTTCTCCAGGGCCAAATGAAGTTGGTTTTGATTACAGCTACATCATGGCTGCCACTCAAGATAGAGTGCCAACAGTTTATATTAAAAATGGTAAAGTAGAAAATCTTAGCGATAATGACCCTATTGAAATTGATTATAAGAAAAATTTTGAAGGTCAGCCAACAGGAAAGCTTAATCCGGAGTTAGTAAAAATGAAATGGCATCATGGACATAATAATACCATCGTAAACGGAATTCCTAGAATTGGATTTATGAAAGGCGGTGAAATGGCAAAATGGGTAGATGAAGATATGGCTGATCATTTTTTAATAAAAGCACAGAACTATATTAAAACTCAAAAAGATAAGCCATTCTTCTTATATTATGCTATGCAACAACCACACGTTCCAAGAACTCCTCACCCACGTTTTGTTGGTTCATCTGGAATGGGACCTAGAGGAGACGTTATCGTTGAAGCAGATTGGTGTATTGGTGAACTTGTAAAGACTCTAAAAGCAGAAGGTCTTCTAGAAAACACTCTTATTGTTCTTTCTAGTGATAATGGACCTGTTTTAAATGACGGTTATTATGATGATGCCGTCGAAAAACTAGGAAAACACACTCCTGCAGGAAACTTACGTGGTGGAAAATATAGTTTATTTGAAGCAGGAACAAGAGTGCCATTTATAACCTATTGGAAAGGAACCATTAAACCTAAAAAATCTGATGCTTTAGTATCTCAAATAGATTTATTCAGTTCATTGTCTTCTTTAGTAGGCAGTAATATAAAAGGACTAGATAGTAAAAATTTATTGGATACATTTTTAGGAGCAAACGATAAAGGTAGAGAAGAGTTAATAATTGAAGCAAACCGTAAAACTGCATTAAGAAAAGGTAACTGGGTATTAATACCTCCATACAAAGGAAGACGAATTGCTAGAGAAGTTAATATTGAATTAGGAAATTCAAAAGATTTTCAACTTTACAATTTAAAAGAAGATATAGGTCAACAAAATAATTTAGCGAAAAGCAACCCAGAGAAACTTAAAGAAATGATTGCAACTTTTGAAAATATAAGGGATGAAAATTTCAATAAAACCGGTAAAGAGTTAATATTAAAATAAATAACATATAATGAAAAATATAAAAATAAAGCAAATAGTATCATTAGCTAGTATTTTTGTTATGCTTATTTCATCTGCTTATGCTCAGGAGATAGTATGGACAGGGAATGCATCTAACAATGATTTTTTTGATGAAAATAATTGGCAAGATAGTAGTACTAGTCAACCACCAAGTGCAGGAACAATTGATGCTGCAAATGCAATAAATGCTAATTTGCAATTAAGCAATGCTTCTGCTAAAGTAGTTGCATCAGGAGTTATAAATTTAGGTACAGGTAGTTTGTCTGTAACAAATTCTAGTCTTGAAGCACCTGCGTTTAGTGGTGGAAATGTATCATTAAATACAGAGGCATATATTGATTTAAGTGATAGTAACCCACTTCAAAACAATGTAAACATAGATTTTACATCAGGTATAGCATGGTTGAGAACACTAAATTTACACGGTACTTCTGTGGAAGCTAATAATTTATCTCAAATTACTGTTAACGGACAACCAGCAACTTATAGAACCAACTTAAGATTAGATAATTATTATTTAGAAGGAACTGTAATAAGAAGCAATGAGCTAACCACAAAACCTTTAAAAATTTATGATAACACCAATCTGCAAGGTGCAAACGGAGAAATTAGTCTAGATATTGTTCATAGTGGTGTTGCCATCGCAAATGCAATGAATAATAAAACTGAATCTTTTATTCTTAAAAAAGGATTTATGGCAACTTTTGCAATTACAGATGAAGGAACTGGACCAAGTAAAAATTATATTGCCTCTGAAGAAGATTTAGTAGTAAACGAACTTCCAGAATATTTGCAAAATGATATTTCTTTTATAAGAGTAATTCCTTGGAACTGGGTAGCAAAAAAAGGAAGAGCTGGAAAAAGATTAACTACAGATTTAAATAATACTTGGAATTACAGATGGGGTAATGATGGCGAGTCAACCACTGCTATTCAAGTAGATCCAATGTCTTGGGGTGCTGGTGGTACAGGAAATCCACGAATTCCTTTGTATATAGGTAAATACAAAGCCACACATGTCTTAGGATTTAATGAACCAGATGATTGTAATGCGCAATCAGGTCAATATAATAATTTATGTCAAGTAGATGTTGCTGTTGGTTTTTATAAAAATTTAATGAAAACAGGAATGCGTATGGTATCTCCAAATGGTAGAGAAGAGGCACCATTTGGCTGGTTAAAGGAATTTCGTAACAAAGCAAATGCGCAAGATATCAGAATAGATGTTATAGGTGTACATTGGTACGATTGGGGAAGTAATCCTAAAAATAGTCCAAACGCAAATCCACAAGATATATTTAATAGATTTAAGAATTATTTGCAAAGAGTTTATGATTTATACAAACTGCCTATTTGGATAACAGAATTTAATGGAAATCCAAACAGAAGTACAGCGTCAAATTTAGGTTTTATGAAATTGGCTTTGCCATATTTAGAGTCTTTGGATTATGTAGAAAGATATGCTTGGTTTCAACCTAGTTCTGGTACTGCAGACTATTATAGTGATCCAGAAGACTTTAGCACAATTACAGATGTTGGTACTTTTTACAGAGATCATCAATCTACACCTTCAGTTCCTGAAGCAACTATAAGCGATGATAGTAACTTAGATGCTCATTACGCTGTTGTGAATTTGGATGCAGATAATTTATTAGTAAACGGCTTTTTTGAAACAGGAGATTTAACTGGATGGAGTGGCAGAAACAGTGGTATAATAAACAGTGATACTTATGAAGGCAATAATGCTGCTAGAATAATATCAGGTACTGGTACATTACTTCAAACAGTAAATGTTAATCCTCAAAGCACATACGATTTATCTCTTTACACAAAATGGAGTTCTGCCCCATCTTCACCAATTAGTATTCAAATTTTAAATGGTGCTACAGAGGCTTTTATCACTAGTAAACAATTATCTACAAACACTTCATGGGCGTTGTCAGAAATGAGTTTTACCATTCCAAATGATGTAACATCTATAATTGTTTTCATATCAAAAAGTGGAGGTTCTCCACAATTGCTAATAGATAATGCAGTTTTACTAGAAGACTCATCACTTAGTATCAATGACTTTAATTTAAAACCATATAGTATATTTCCTAATCCATCAACAGGTATTGTAACTATAAAAGGAAAAAATATGATAACATCTTACACTATCTTTGATATTCAAGGGCGTTTGGTAGAGAGCAAAAAACAAATGATGCTAAAAGAAGCACAAATAAACTTAACACATAAAAGTAAAGGTATTTACTTCATTCGCTTAACAGATAGTAATGGGAATCAATCAACTGAAAAACTGGTTTTAAACTAATAAGATATTTTTCTTAAAAATTACTTAATATTTAAACGTGTAATAAACTTTTACAAGCTCTTAATAAGCAAAGAGATTGTAAAAGTTTAGATAATAATAATATATCACATGATTAGTGCTAAACATCTAACCTTTTTAGTATTTGCTATTGTATTATTTGGTTGTAAAACAGTAAAAAATAATTCAATGCAACCCAATAAGCCAAATATCATCTATATTCTAGCTGATGACTTGGGTTATGGTGATTTAAGTTGTTACGGACAAACACGTTTTACTACACCAAATATAGATCGTTTAGCAAAAGAAGGCCTTTTATTTACACAACATTATTCTGGTTCTACGGTTTGTGCACCATCAAGATCTGCATTATTAACAGGTTTGCATACAGGTAATACCTACATCAGAGGAAATCATTTTACAGGAGGAAAAAATAAAAATAGAAGACCAAAAACAGCAGAAGGTCAAATTCCTTTACCAGATAGCGTCTATACTGTACCAGAGTTTTTAAAAAAACAAGGTTATGCCACTGGTGCTTTTGGCAAATGGGGTTTAGGATATCCTGGTTCTGAGGGCGATCCAATAAATCAAGGTTTTGATACGTTTTATGGGTATAATTGCCAAAGATTGGGACATCATTATTATCCATATCATCTTTGGGATAACGAAAATAAGGTATTTTTAGAGGGTAATTCTGGAACTAAAAAAGGGCAATATGCACCTGATTTAATTCATAATGAAGCTCTTAAATTTATTGATGAAAATAAAAACACACCTTTCTTTTTATATTATCCAAGTATTATCCCTCATGCAGAATTAGCTGCGCCAAAAGCTTATATGGATAAGTATATTGGAAAGTATAATCCTGAAAAAAAATACAAAGGAAATGATGGTGGTGATAATTATAGAAAAGGGAAGTATGAATCTCAAGAATATCCTCATGCAGCTTTTGCTGCTATGATTCATGTTTTAGACGATCAAGTGGGTGAAATTGTTCAAAAAGTTAAAGACTTAGGATTAGAAGAAAATACCATATTTATCTTCACTTCAGATAATGGACCACATAGAGAAGGTGGTGCAGATCCTAATTATTTTGATAGCAACGGAATTTTAAAAGGCTATAAAAGAGATTTGTATGAAGGAGGTGTTAGAGTACCCATGATTGCTAAATGGAAAGGTAAAATTAAAGAAGGTTCTAAAACCGACCATATCTCTGCCTTTTGGGATATTATGCCAACATTTGCTCATATTTTAAATACAGAATTACAGGTTAAAACAGATGGAATCTCATTTTTACCAACCTTATTAGATACTAAAAATCAAGAAAAGCACGATTATTTGTATTGGGAATTCCATGAGAAAAAAGGAAAACAAGCCATAAGAAAAGGCAATTGGAAATTAATAAAACTTAATGTAAAACGGAATCCTGAATATTTTTTGTTTGATTTAAGTAAAGACCCAAGTGAGGAAAATAATCTATCTGAAGAAAAACCAGAAAAATTAAAAGAACTCATTCATATTTTAGAGAATTCTAGAACACCTTCCAAAAATTTTAAATTCTAAATACTATGAATTTCAAACCTACTTTATATCTACTTTTTTTTTCTATTGTAGCATGTAAAAAAACTACTAACATTACTATTGAACCCACTAAGAAACCAAATGTATTGTTTATACTGGTAGATGATTTGGGGTTAAAAGATTTAAGCTTTGCAGGTAGTACGTTTTACGAAACCCCAAATATAGACAAGCTAGCTTCTAAAGGAGTTATTTTTACACAAGGGTACGCAGGTAGTAGAGTTTGTAGTCCATCAAGAGCCACAATTTTAACAGGAAAGTTTACAGCTAGACACGGAATTACAGATTGGATAGGTGAAAAATCTGGCACAGATTGGAGAAGTATGAAACGGTTTGATAAACTTCTGCCAGCAGAATACATTCATAGTTTGCCAAAAGAAGACATCACTATTGCAGAAACAATGAGAGCCAATGGTTACAAAACGTTTTTTGCTGGAAAATGGCATTTAGGGAACAAAGGTTCTTATCCTGAAGATCATGGTTTTGATATTAACATTGGTGGTTGGGAAAAAGGTGGCCCAAACCGTAGGTATTTTTCCCCTTTTAAAAATCCAAAATTAGAGAATAAAGAAAAAGGAGAGAATTTATCAATGCGATTAGCAAACGAAACAGCTTCTTTTATCACACAACCTAAAGAAAAACCATTTTTTGCTTTTTTATCTTTTTATGCCGTACACAGTCCAATACAAACTACGCAAGAAAAATGGAGTAAATACAGGGCTAAAGCTATACAACAAGGCATACAAAATAAAGGCTTTGTTATGGAAAAAAAGTTACCAATTCGTCAAGTGCAAGACAATCCTATTTATGGTGGTTTAGTAGAAACGATGGATGATGCTGTAGGTATTGTAATGAAAGCATTAAAAGAGTCTGGTCAAGATAAAAATACAATTGTAATTTTTACTTCCGATAATGGAGGTGTTGCATCAGGTGATAACTTCTCAACTTCTAATTTACCTTTTCGTGGAGGTAAAGGATATCATTGGGAAGGTGGTATTAGAGAGCCTTATTTGGTTTATGTTCCTTGGCAAAAATCTAATGGTAAAAAAGTAGATTATCCTGTTACAGGAGCAGATTTTTATCCTACAATTTTAGATTATGCTCAAATTAAAGAACTACCAGAACAACATCAAGATGGTATCAGCTTAAAGCCCATAATTGATGAGAATAAAACTTTGAATAAGCGTCCTTTATATTGGCATTACCCACATTATGGAAATCAAGGTGGAGACCCATCATCAGTGATAAGAGAAGGAGATTGGAAACTAATTCATTACTATGAAGATGGGACAAATGAGTTATACAATATGAAAGATGATGCCTCTGAACAAAATAATTTGGCAGATCAATTTCCAGAAATAACTTCTAAATTACAAAACAAACTAAAAACATGGCTTGTTAGTGTAAACGCTAAATATCCTGAAAAGGACTTAGAATTTGATGCGGAAAAAAGAGCGCGTTACGATAAAAATATTATTGAAAAACGATTGCCTAAACTAGAACAAGAAAGACTGAATATGCTTTCTAAAGATTTTCAACCGAATAAAGATTGGTGGGGAAGTAAAGTTACCAAAGATTAAATAAACGTGATAACATCATAAAAAATGAAATACAACAATTTACTAGTTTTAATAATTCTAATTATATTTAGTAGTTGCCAAGAAAAAAGTATAGAAAAACCCCTTTATACTGCCGAAAAATGGGAGAATCCAGAATGGGAAAACCCTGAGGTTTTTCAAATTAACAGAGAACAACCTACTGCTTCATTTTATAAATATACTGATGAATCTTCAGCTTTAAAAAATGAGAGTTGGCAAAATTCGTCATTATATAAATCGTTAAACGGAACTTGGAATTTTTATTATGCAGATAGCGTAAACGCAAGACCAACCGAGTTTTATAAAAATGATTTTAATTTAAAAGGTTGGGATACAATTACAGTGCCTTCTAACTGGGAAATGAAAGGCTTTGGAATTCCTGTATATACGAATATTAAGTATATGTTTCCTAAAAACCCTCCTTTTATACCTCATAACATCAATAATAACGGAAGCTATAAACGCGATTTTGAAATTTCTAAAGATTGGGATGGAAAAGATATTTATTTGCACTTTGCTGGTGTAAGTGGCGCAATGTATGTATGGTTGAATGGTGAATTTGTGGGCTATAATGAAGGTAGTAAAACTGCAGCAGAGTTTAAGGTTACAAACCTTGCAAAAACTGGTAAAAACACAATTGCAGTTCAAGTGATGCGATGGTCTGATGCCAGTTATATGGAAGATCAAGATTTTTGGCGTTTGTCAGGAATTGAAAGAGATGTGTACATCTATGCCTCTAATAAAGTGAGTTTAAGAGACTTTAGAGTGATCTCAGATTTAGAAAATAATTATAAAGATGGAGTTTTTAGTGCAGCATTAAAGGTTGATAATAATTCGAACAATGCCATAGAAAAAGAGATTAAAATTCAATTATTAGATGGCACTAAAGAGGTGTATTCAGAAGTTAAAAATAGTAACCTGAAACCAGGTGAAAATCAAATTAATTTTAGTAAAAATATAGCTAATGTTAAATCTTGGAATGCAGAACAACCTAATTTATACACCATATTAATTTCTGTAAATGGAGAATCAACAGCAATAAAAGTTGGTTTTAGAAATATAAAAATTGAGAACAGTCAGTTTTTAGTAAATGGCAAACCTGTACTTATTAAAGGTGTTAATTTACACGATCATGATGAGGTAGAAGGTCATACAGTTACCCAAGACTTAACCTTAAAAGATATGGAGTTGATGAAACTTAACAACATCAATGCTATACGTTGTAGTCATTATCCAAAAGATCCACATTTTTATAGATTGGCAGATAAATACGGTTTTTACGTGGTAGATGAAGCCAATATAGAATTGCATGGTATGGGAGCAACCAACCAGGGTTTAGATAAAGATTTAAAAAAACAAGCTACACATCCAGCGTATTTACCTTCTTGGAAAGAAGCACATTTAGATAGAACTATTAGAATGTTTGAGCGTGATAAAAACTTTCCAAGTGTTGTAACCTGGTCTTTGGGTAATGAAGCTGGTAATGGTGATAATTTTTACGCTACTTATGAATGGCTAAAAGCACACGATAAAACAAGACCAACACAATATGAAGGCGCTACTGGTTACGAAAATACAGATATACAAGCCCCAATGTATTGGCCTATTAAAAAAATGGTAAAGTATGTTGAAGAAGGAGGAAAACGTCCTTTAATACAATGCGAATATGCACACGCAATGGGAAATAGTGTTGGAAATCTGCAAGATTATTGGGATATTATAGAAAAATACCCAAGCATGCAAGGTGGTTTTATTTGGGATTGGGTAGATCAAGGTATTTTAACCACTACAGATGATGGCGAAGAATATTGGGCCTATGGAGGCGATCTTGGAGGAGCACATTTACAAAACGATAAAAACTTTTGCTTAAACGGAATTGTAAATCCAGATAGAACAGCGCATCCAGCCTTACACGAAGTGAAAAAGGTATATCAAAACATCAAAATTAAATCGAGCAGCACAAAAAATACAGGTGTTATCGAGATAAAAAATATGCACGATTTCACCAATTTAAATGTTTATAATTTTTCTTGGGAATTACTCGAAAACGGTACTCAAGTTGCTACAGGAAATTTACCTAAAATAGATTTAAAGCCTTATAGAACCATCCAGCAAGTTGTAGATTTTCCTAAATTAGAAAATCCTGCAAGTGATTATCATTTGAATATCTATGCAAAAACTACTGAATCTAAAGGACTTATTCCTGAAAATCATACAATAGCTTATGAGCAAATTCAACTTCAAAAAGGAAATTTCTCAACGGTATTAGCCTCAGAAAATGCTGTTTCAATGGCTAAAACAGAAACACTTTTAACAGTGTTTAACGATAATTTTAAAATAGCGTTTAATACTGAAACTGGGTTGTTAAATACCATAGATTATGGTAATGGTAATATTCTGGTAAAAGGAATTACACCCAATTTTTGGAGAGCAACAACCGATAATGATTATGGGTTTAAAATGCCTAAAAAGTTAGGTGTTTGGAAAAAAGCTACAGATTCAACTGAACTAGTTTCTTTTAAAGAAGGTAAATCAGGAAACAATATAGAGGTAGTTTCTATTTATAATTTGCCAGCTGCTAAAAATGCGAAAGTTCAAATAAGTTATACCATTAATTCTGATGGTGCTATAAATGTAGCTACATCACTTAGTAATGTAAATTCAAAACTTCCTGTTTTACCAAGATTTGGTACAAACTTTATTATAAATGATGCGTTTAACCAAGTAAATTGGTTTGGTAGAGGCCCTCACGAAAATTATCAAGATAGAAACACATCTGCATTGGTTGGCGTGTATAATGCTAAGGTATCAGAGTTGTATTTTCCATACAGTCGTCCACAAGAAAACGGCTATAAAACAGATACACGTTGGGTAACCTTTACCAATGCAAATGGGCAAGGTATTAAAGTTACAGCACCAGAATATTTTAGTTTTAGTACACATCATCAATATAATAATGATTTTGATGCAGGTAAAGAAAAAAAACAAAGACACACTACAGATATTGTAAAAAGAGATTTTGTAAATATCAATATAGATCATGCGCAAATGGGTGTTGGTGGAGATACAAGCTGGGGTGCAATGCCACATAAACAATACAGAATAAAAGCTGAGAAAAAAACTTATAGTTATACTATTAAACCCATAAATTAAATGCGAAAATCAATTTTTTCTTTCCTAACATTATGCTTATTTATTTTGCAAAGTAATGCACAAACTAAGCACACAAATTTTTCTCCTGGAAAATTGTGGTTAGATAATAATGGTAAGCATATCAATGCTCATGGAGGAGGATTTTTGGTGCATAATGACACTTATTATTGGTTTGGAGAACATAAAGTTGCAGGAAAGCAAGGCAATAAAGCCATGGTTGGTATCAGTGTTTATGCTTCCAAAGATTTATACAATTGGAAAGATGAAGGCATTGCCTTCTCTGTTGCTGATGATACAACTTCGCCAATACAAAAAGGCTGCATTATAGAACGCCCTAAAGTAATCTACAATAAAAAGACAAAGAAATTTGTCATGTGGTTTCATCACGAGTTAAAAGGACAAGGGTATAGAGCTGCATTAACTGGAGTAGCGGTTTCAGATCATGTTACTGGTCCTTTTACTTATGTGAGAAGTGAAAGAATTCATTCCAAAAAATTACCTCAAAATTTTTCTAGAGCATCTTTTTTACAGACAGAAGCCATTAAAGATAAGAAAGAGAAAAACTTAAGAGAAAAAATTATTAACGGAGGATATTTTGTAAGAGATTTTGAAGGTGGACAAATGTCTAGAGATATGACGCTTTTTGTTGATGACGATGAAACAGCTTATCATATTACAGCTTCCGAAGAAAACCACACCTTATTAATTTCTAAATTGTCTGACGATTATCTATCACTAACGGATACGTTTGTGAGAGTTTTTCCTAACGGAAATAATGAAGCACCAGCTATTTTTAAAAAGGATGGAAAATACTTTATGTTTTCCTCTGGCTTAACGGGTTGGAGTCCAAATCCTGCTAGATTATCTTCAGCAGATTCAATTATGGGAGAATGGACAGCTTTAGGAAATCCTTGTATAGGTACCAAAGAAGAAAAAGCAACCACATTTTGGTCTCAAAGCACTTATGTAATTCCTGTAATAGGCAAAAAAGATGCGTTTATTTTCGCAGCAGATAGATGGAATCCAAAAAACGCCATTGACGGACGATATGTATGGTTACCAGTGGAATTTAAAAATGAAATACCTTATATAAAGTGGCAAGAATCTTGGGATTTATCAATTTTTGAATGATAAACACTAAAGCTTATTTTACAGGTAAAATTATACATACACATATGAAATTAAAATTGTTTTTCAATAGCTTTTTTGTAGTTGTAATTGCCGTTTTTGTGTTGTCTTGCAAGCCTGAAAACACTAAGCTGGTATCACCAAATAATGATATTAAGGTACAACTATCGCTAGATACGCTTCATGGTAATCCATCCGTTTTATTTTATGATGTAAATTTTAATAAAAAATCTATACTCAAGCCTTCACCTATTCATTTTACCATAAATAATAGTTGGGGTGCAGAACATTTAAGAATAATTAATATTTCTAAAAAATCAGTGAATAAAACATGGCAGCGCATTTGGGGTAAAAACAAAGACGTAGCAGATATTTATAACGAGTATGTTGTTGCGTTAGAAAACACTAAATCAAATAAAAATATTTCTGTAATTTTTAGATTATACAATGATGGTATTGCATTTAGATATGCCATACCAAATGCTGCAGAAAATGGAACGTTTGATTTAACTGAAGAATGGAGTGGCTTTAATTTTGCGAAGAATTACAACTGTTGGGGCGTTGATTTTAAAAAATATGATACACCACAAGAAGGCAAATTTGATATAAGAAAACTGAATCAGGTAAAAGACAGCACACTACTAGGTATGCCCTTAGTTGTAGAGGTTGATAAGCAAACTTATGTAGGCATTACAGAAGCAAACCTAACAGATTGGGCAGGTATGTTCCTTAAAAAAGGAACAACAGATTTTACATTACGTACCTCATTAGCTCCTAGAAAAGATGTAAAAAATGTTTTGGTTAGAACTTCTGGTGCACGCAAATCGCCTTGGCGAGTATTAATGTTAGGTACAGGTTTTGGAGATTTAATTGAAACCGATATTATCGCCAATCTTAATGAATCATGTAAAATTGATGATACCAGTTGGATAAAACCGGGTATGTCTGCTTGGGATTGGTGGTGGCCTAATAAATATGCACCAGATGCAGGTTTTGAGCTTGGACCAAATACTGAAACCATGAAGTATTTTGTTGATTTAGCAGCAGATATGGGTTGGGATTATCAATTGGTAGATTGGCAGTGGTATGGAAAACCATTTACAGAACAACCTTATGCAAATCCAGAATCGGATATTAGAACTCCAAATCCTAATATAGATATTCCTGAAATAGTAGAATATGCTAAGAAAAAAAATGTTGGCATATTCTTATGGTTGCATTGGGATCCTGCAAATACATTTATGGATGAAGCATTTCCAATTTATGAAAAATGGGGTGTAAAAGGTGTAAAAGTTGATTTTATGGATCGTGAAGACCAAGAAATCGTAAATTTTTATCATAGACTTGTAAAAAAAGCAGCAGAACATCATTTAATGGTAGATTTTCACGGTGCTTACAAACCTACAGGATGGTCTCGAACCTATCCTAATATGTTAACCAGAGAAGGTGTTCTTGGAAATGAATTTAACAAATGGAGCAAAGAAATTTCACTTGAACATACTGTAACAATTCCTTTTACACGCGGACTTTTGGGTGAGATGGATTTCACTCCTGGTGGCTATAACAATGTTCATGATGAGGATTTTAAAACGCAATACAATTCGGTTTCTCCAAATGTTAGAGGCACTAGATGTCACCAATTGGCTATGAATGTTGTGTACGAAAGTGCATTGCAGGTAATGTGCGATTCTCCTTATAATTATAGAACCTATCCACAAGGCAATGCATTTTTAAAAATAGTACCAACCACTTGGGACGAAACAAAATTTATAGCAGGTTATCCTGGAGATTATGTGTGTATTGCACGCAGAAGTGGTACAGATTGGTTTATAGGAGGAATGTCTGATGAAGAAGCTAGAAATTTTTCGTTTACACTTAATTTTTTAGATGAAGGGAAATATGAAGCCACATTTTGGGAAGATGATAGTGTAGAAACAGAAAAAGATCCTAAAAAATTAAAAAAATCAACCATAATTCTCGACAACAATAAACAGCTAGATATGAATATGATTCGTGGAGGTGGTTTTGTAATTCATTTAAAGAAAATTTAAAATTAATAGAATGAAGTTATCTAGTTTTAATCACATTGCTTTACTGTTCATTTTTTTGTCTAGTGTTTCTTTTTATGGGCAAACCATTAAATGGATTGGAAAAAACGGAGCTAATCCTATTCAATCAAAAAACTGGATAATAGAAGGCTCTAAAAAGCATCCTAAAAACAGCACTATTTTATCTAATGGATCGATAAATTATTCTCTTTTAGTGGAAAATGACACCATCGATTTGTCAAAGCTCAATCAACTTAATTTTAAAGATGATACGATGAGCATCTCACTAAATGGTGCATATTTAAAAGGGATTAAACTAACCAAAGGACAGATAAACCTATCAAATGCTTCAACGTTAGAATTATCAGATACTCATCCTTTTGGTACTAAAAGTATCGTAGCAATAAAAGATAACAGCAGTTGGATTAAACTAACCAATGTTAACCCACTAGAATTTAAAGAATTTTTTATCAATGTGAAATTATCTCATCACGAAAAAGCAAATTCTGAAAATCTAAGAGTAAATCAATATTATTACTTAGGTAGTCTTGTAAGGCCTTTACATGATGCTTATAAGCCCTGTAAACTATTCAAAAATCAATCAAGGAGTGATGATTCGTTGGAAATTTCAGAGTTTAAAATTTACAGAGCAAAAGATCTAAAAGAATTTAACAACTCAGTTTCTTCACTCTTTTTAGATAGAGGTTATATGATTACCCTAGCAGAAAACGAAGACGGAACAGGAAAAAGTAAGGTATATATAGCAGATGAATCACCACTTTTTATTGATCTAAAAAAGAACCTCAACAATGCTGTTTCGTTTATTCGAGTAATGCCTTGGAATTGGGTAACCAAAAAAGGAGTTGCTGGATTTAAAAAGGGAATTGGAGCCAGTTGGACCTATAATTGGGGAAACAAAAAAGAGTCGTTGCCAAATATGGAATATGCGCCTATGGCTTGGAGTGGTAGATCTGCTACCAAAGCTGATGTTGCGAAACACATCACTAAAAAAAATGTAACCCATTTTATGGGGTTTAATGAGTGTGATAACTGTCACGATCAATCTGGACAATATGACAATCTTTGTAACGTAGATGTTGCCATTCCACTTTACGAAAACCTGATGGGAACAGGATTAAGATTGGTGTCTCCATCACTTAGAGAAGAAGGACCATTTGGATGGCTAGAGGAATTTGTTGAAAAAGCAGAAGCACAAAATATTCGTATTGATGTTATAGGTGTGCATTGGTACGATTGGGGCAGTAAACCAAAAAATTCTCCCTATGAAGATGCAAAAGAAGTATTTGAGAGATTTAAAACATACCTACAAAGAGTTTATGATAAATACCAAAGACCAATTTGGATTACAGAATTTAATGCCAATCCAAATCGTGATGTATCTGTTCATATCGATTTTGTGAAGCTAGTACTACCTTATTTAGAACAATTAGATTACGTAGAACGCTATTGTTATTTTGAGCCGTTTAAACATAGATCGCTAGAAAATGGTGTAAACCCAACCTATTACAGAGAAAAGAATGGATTACTAACTGCTTTTGGTAAGGTTTATGTAGAGTTAGGTGTATCTGAATATTCAAAATCTACTCATATTCAAAAATAATACAGATAAAAAATAATTATTAAATACAAGTTGAAAATAAATATAATGACATTTAAAAAAATATTCCTTTTAGCACTAATTATTATCATTTCTATACCAGAAAAAGTAATTGCTCAAAACGATTGGGAAAACGAACAAGTAACTCAAATCAATAAAGAAGCCCCTACTTCAACAATGTATTATGATGACAGTCTAGAGAATATTGAGCTGCTAAATGGAAAATGGAATTTTAGTTGGTATGCTAATCCTAGTGATGTTCCAGCATACGAAAAGATAAAATTTGAAAATAAAATTCAAGTTCCAGGTGCGTGGCAAATGCAAGGTTTTGGAAAACCAATTTATCGAAACACAAAATATCCGTTTGATGTTAATCCACCTTTTGTAAAAGGAATGTATGGAAATCCGGTTGGTGTGTATGAACGTACATTTGCTATAAAAAATTTAGAAAATAAAACTACCTATGTGCGTTTTGAAAGTGTTTCATCTGCGTTTTACTTATGGGTTAATGACCAAAAAGTTGGTTATAGTCAAGACAGTTGGTCTCCTGCCGAGTTTAATATTACCAAGTATTTAAAAGAAGGCGAAAATACCATTCGTTTACAAGTTTTTCGTTGGTCTGATGGTAGTTATTTAGAGGATCAAGATGGTTGGCGAATGTCAGGAATTTTTAGAGATGTTTATCTCATATCAAAACCAGAAATACACATTCGCGATTACTTTGTTACCACACCACTAAAAGGAAATAATAATGCAGATTTTAATTTGAAAATTGACCTTCTAAATTCTGGAAATGCATCCCAAAAAAAATACAAATTGGGTTATTTACTTACAGATAAAGATGGTAAAGAAATTGCTTGTTCAGAAGAAAAAATAGCAAAAAAAGAGTTGTCTCAAGAATGGGATATTGAGATAAACAAAGCCATTGCAGCTGTTAAATTATGGTCTAATGAAAAACCAAATTTATACAAACTACATATTTATCTCAAGAAAAAAAACAAAATTGTTGATGAGTTTTACACCCATATTGGCTTTCGCGAAATAAAAATTTCAGATAAGAAAGAACTGCTATTAAATGGCAAACCCATTATTTTAAAAGGTGTAAATGTTGTAGAACACGATCCCATTTTTGGAAAATACATTCCACGTAACACTATCGAAAAAAAGGTAAAACTGCTCAAACAAAACAATATCAATACAGTAAGAACATCTCATTATCCTGCAGACCCTTATTTTTATAAACTTTGCGATGAATATGGAATTTTAGTGATAGATGAAGCGAATGTAGAATCGCATGGAATGAAATATGGTGAGCATAGTTTAGCAAAAAAAGAAAACTGGCAAAAATCGCATGTAGAACGCATGGAAGCTATGGTTCAGCGTGATAAAAATCATCCATCAGTTATAATGTGGTCTTTTGGTAACGAAGCAGGAAATGGAAAAACAATGTCTGCAATGAATAGCAGAACAAAAGAACTGGATACTACAAGACCAACACACTATCATTTTGCTGATGAACCTAGCGATTATGATGTTTATGGTGGAGGCATTTGGAAGTATGGTGAAAAGCATAAATTTGGACGTTATCAGTCTGTTGATGATATGATTCATATTGGTGAACTTGATTTAGACAAACCTTTTTTATTGAATGAATACGCGCACGCAATGGGAAATGCGGTTGGTAATTTACAAGAATATGTAGATGCATTCGAAAAATATCCTGCTCTAATTGGTGGCTGTATTTGGGATTGGTCAGATCAAGGAATCACCAAAAGTTTAAATGGCGATTTTGGAACTAAAATTAAAGACATAGACCAAGCAAATGCAGCGTGTTTAAAACCTAATGGGAATTACTTTTGGGGATATGGTGGCGATTTTGATGATGGCCCAAACAATGGAAACTTTGTGCTAAATGGGATAATGTTTCCAGATTTAACACCAACGCCTAAAACAGTTGAGGTAAAAAAAGCATATCAAGACATTGCATTCAAATTAAAAAACACCAAAAAAGGAATCATTGAAATTAAAAATAAATATCTCTTTACTGATTTATCGGAATTTGATGTTACGTGGCAATTACTTGAAAATGGTCAAATAATTAAAAACGGAATTGTAGATGTAAATCTTCCAGCGTTACAAACACAAAATTTTCAAATAAATAATTGGTATTCAGTATTTCATAAAGACAAAGAATATGTGTTGCAGCTAAAAGCAAAAACAAAACAAGATGCAAAATGGGGAAAAACAGGACATGTAATTGCTTGGGAAGAATTTATATTACAAAAAGTAGATTTTATCCTAAAACCAATAAGTAATGCTGGTAAAGCGGGTATTGAAAACGATACAAAAGCATCTGTAACAGTAACTTTTTCTGATGGAAACCTGTTGTTTGATAAAACGAAAGGAGAAATCGTAAAACTAACCAAAAACGACAAAACGCTAATCGATGGAGGCTTTGCTTTATCTTTTGCACGCGCTTATATAGACAATGATAAGGCTAAAAAAATGCGAGACTTATGGAACTGGATTAAACTTCATAGCTTAGAAACTAAAGTGCTTAAGTTTGATATTGTTTTAGAAGAAAATAATGCCAAAGTCACTATTGAAAAAGAACTAAAAGCACCCAACAAAAAGATAGGTTTTAAAACAATAGAGCACTTTGTTATTGCAGGCAATGGTACTATCGATATTGATGTAAAAGCGAAATACACTGGTAAAAAAACGCCTTTTACATTGCCTCGTATTGGTTATGAGTTAAAACTAAATAAAAACTTAACCGAAAGTACTTGGTATGGAAAAGGTCCTGGAAGTTCTTACATCGACAGAAAAACAGGAATGCAAATGGGTATTTATACTGCAAATGTAGATGAACATTTTGTAAACTATCCTAGACCTCAAGAAAATGGTAATAAAGCTGATGTAAGGTGGGTAAATGTTTATGATTCAAATAAAAATGGTTTTACAGTAAAAGGTAATCAAGCTTTAAATTTTTCGTTAAGGAGATACACCACCACACAATTAAATCAAGCAAAACATCCTTATGATTTAAAAGAAAATCCTTTTACAATATTAAATATTGATTTTATACAAGGTGCTATAGGAAATGGTAGTGTTGGTACTATGCCAATGAAAAAATATTTTACATCCATAAAATCAAGTGGTTATAAAATGAGAATAGAATTGTAGAACCAAAAAGGGGAATAACCTTGCAAAATCATTCGTCTAAAGAAAATAATTTCAAGGGAAAAGACGTATCAATTTAAAAAATAATACAAAAAATAAATACTGATTTATGTTACAAAGTAAAATTAGAATCTTAATTATAGCATTACTTTTTAGTAGTACAATCTATAAAATAAGTGCACAAGTTATTCATATTAAAACTGAAAAAACCTCTTTATTTTATGGTGTTTATGATCAGAAATTAAAACAAGTTCATTTTGGGAAATTCCTGAGTGCCACAACTGGTATTGATGATTTATCAACAAAATTCGACGAGATTTACCCATCGTTTGGTAATGGAAGTTCAAACGAAATAGCGCTAATTGTCAATCATGATGATGGTACTATGGCTACTGACTTGATATACGATTCTCACAATCAAAACAGTGAAAATAATATTCAAACTACTACAATAAAATTAAAAGATAAAAAGAAACCATTTTTTGTTGAATTACATTTTAAAGCCTATCAAACTGAAAATGTTATTGAACAATGGGTAACTATTCATCATAAAGAAAAAAAACCAGTAAGATTAGAACAGTTTGCTTCTGCAGCACTCGGTTTTAAAGCAGAAAGCTATTACCTCACGCATTTTTATGGTAGTTGGGCGCAAGAAATGCAACTAGCAGAAGAAAAATTAACCAATGGTATAAAGCTTATTGAAACTAAACGTGGTGTACGTTCTACGGAATATGAAAACCCCTCTTTTGTATTGGCATTAAATCAAAAAGCATCAGATTTTAATGGAGAAGTAATAATGGGTGCTTTAGCGTGGTCTGGTAATTTTAGGTTTTCGTTTCAAATAGAAGATAAAGAATACTGCCAATTAACGGCAGGCATCAATCCGTTTGCTTCAGATTATAAATTGTTGCCAAATGAAAAATTTACAACACCACGAATGATTTATACCTACAGCAGTACTGGAAAAAATCAAGGTTCTATAAATCTTCATAGATGGGCACGTAAGTATAATTTACAAGATGGTGATGAGGTGCGCCCTATTGTATTGAATAGTTGGGAAGGTGCTTATTTTAAATTTAACGCTGCAAAGCTAAAATCTATGATGGATGGTGCTGCACAAATGGGTGTAGAAATGTTTGTTTTAGACGATGGATGGTTTGGTAATAAATACCCAAGAAATAGCGACAAAGCAGGTTTAGGAGATTGGCAAGTAAACAAAAAAAAGTTACCAAAAGGCATAAGTGATTTAATAGATCATGCAGAAAGTAAAGGACTAAAATTTGGTATTTGGGTTGAGCCAGAAATGGTAAATCCTAAGAGTGAATTGGCAGAAAATCATCCAGAATGGATTATCCAAAGAAAAAATAATAGAACACAATTATTAGAACGTAGTCAGTTACTTTTAGATTTATCAAATCCAAAAGTTCAAGATTTTGTTTTTGGAGTTGTAGATGATGTTTTAACTGACAACCCAAGAATAGCTTATGTTAAATGGGATGCGAATAGACATATTCAAAATTTTGGTTCCACCTATTTAGATAAAGACAAACAATCGCACTTATGGATTGATTACACCAAAGGACTAGAAAGTGTATTAGCTAGATTGAATACAAAATACCCAGATGTTATTTTTCAAGCTTGTGCTTCTGGTGGAGGAAGAGTGGATTATGGTGCGCTAAAATATACGCACGAATATTGGGCTAGTGATGATACTGATCCTTTAGAGCGTTTGTTTATTCAATGGGGATCCAATCATATTTATCCAGCCATTGCAACAGGTGCTCACATTACCAAATCACCCAATCATCAAACCAATAGATCTACGCCTCTTAAATTTAGATGCGATATGGCTTTTGCTGGACGACTTGGGTTAGAATTAAGTCCAGATATTTTAAGTGATAAAGATGTTGATTATGTAAAACAAGTGCTAAAAACATATAAAGCAAATAGAGAAATTATTCAATTTGGTGATTTGTATCGTTTGTACTCTCCTTACGATTCTGATGGTTATGCTGCAATTAGTTATGTTACTCCAGAAAAAGATAAAGCGATTGTTATGGCTTATAGTCACGAATTTCACAGAAGAGATGAGCGTGCTTTAATTAGATTTCAAGGATTATTAGATGATGCTGTTTATAAAGTAACAGAATTAAACCAAAAAGCGAAACGCAGTAAAGTAAAAGAAGTTGGTAAGGAAATCTCTGGAGCATTATTAATGAACAGAGGTTTATTAATGGATATGAAAAAACCTTACGAAAGTGTGGTGTTGAAGCTTGAACGCGTAAAATAATAGCAAAGTGCCTAATTAATGTTTAGAAGCTTATCATGACAATAAAGACTAATTTTTATCTCTATGTTTTTTTAGCAAGTTGTTTGTTTTCGGCTTGTTCATCCTATGAGTCAACACCTAAAACTATTGATCTCTCAGGCAAATGGGCGTTTAAAATAGATTCCAATAATGTTGGGGTTCAAGAAAAATGGTTCAATACATCATTTAAAGAGTATGTTACACTTCCAGGAACTACAGACGAGAACAAAAAAGGCAATTTAAATGACGCTATTGAAGTAAATCATCTTACTAGAAGGTATATGTATATTGGAAAAGCTTGGTATCAACGCGCCATTAACATTCCCCCTAACTGGAATAATAAAACTATTCATCTATTTCTAGAACGCACAAAAGCTACTGAAGTTTGGGTAGATAGCATACATTTTGACCTTCAAAAACATTTATCTGCTCCTCATATTTATGACCTTTCTAAAGTATTAACACCAGGGCAACACAATTTAACTATTTCTGTGGATAACTCATCTGAGCTTTTTCCAACAGGAGGTTCTCATGCTTTAGCAAAACATACACAAACCAACTGGAATGGCATCATTGGGAAAATGGAACTATCTGCTAAAGACGAGGTGTTTATTAAGTCTTTAAAATTATTTCCAAACATAGAAAATAAGGAAGCAAAAGTCGTTTTTAAATTGGTTAACCCTAATAAAGAATATATAAAAGGAAGCATAGTTTGTGAAGCCATAGGTTTTAATGGAAACACTCATAATGTTAAAAAACAAACCTTTGATTTTTCTTCAAATGAAAGTGAAATTCTTGTTACAGGTAAATATAAAATGGGAGATGATTTTAATACTTGGGACGAATTCAATCCTAATCTATATAATTTCACAGCTAAACTTAATGCAAAAGGAGCGTCAAAAAATTATAAGGACAATTACGAAGCTTCTTTTGGTATGGTAAAGTTTAAAACTAACGGAACACAATTTGTAGTTAATGATAAAGTTACCATACTTCGTGGTAAACATGATGCCTGTGTTTTTCCTTTAACAGGATACCCACCAACTACAAAAGATGAATGGATACGCCAAATGAAAATTTGTAAAGATTATGGTTTAAATCACTATCGTTTTCATAGTTGGACACCTCCAAAAGCTGCTTTTGAAGCTGCTGATATTGTTGGTATTTACATGCAACCTGAATTACCTCAATGGCGCGCTTTTAAAGAAAAAGATACTGTACATTTTAATTTTCAAAAAAAGGAAGGTGAAGTTATTTTTGACTCTTATGCGAACCACCCAAGTTTTGTAATGTTTGCTCTAGGTAACGAGTTGGGTGGCAGTCGTGGTATGATGGCAAAAATGATAAAACATTTAAAGACCTATGATGGGAGAAGTCTTTTTGCGCAAGGTTCCAATAATTATTTTTGGAATCCCAAAAAACAACCTACTGAAGATTTCTTTATTTCTGCCCGAACTAAGAAAAGAAAAGATAATTCTTATAAATTTGATATTAGAGCATCCTTTTCTTTTGCAAATGATTCTACAGGAGGTATCATCAATGGACAGTTTCCTAATACAGAGCGTAGTTTTGAAAGTGCTTTAAAACTAGTTAACGTGCCAGCTATTGGACATGAAACTGGGCAATACCAAGTGCTTCCAAATTTTGATGAAATCGATAAGTACTCTGGCATTTTAGAAGCACGAAATTTTGAAGTTTTTAAACGACGTATGATCGATAAAAAAATGTTTTCGTATTGGAAAGAACTTTTTTTAGCCTCGGGGAAGCACGCGGCGATATGCTATAAGGAAGATAATGAGATATCCATGAGAACCCCTGGTTTTGGAGGATTTCAAATTTTAGATTTACAAGATTTCCCTGGGCAAGGTACTGCACTAGTAGGGATGCTTGATGCCTTTATGGACTCAAAAGGTATTATTACTCCTAAAGAATGGCGACAATCTTGTGCTTCACAAACCATACAAGCTAAAATGCCGCGTTTGGTTTGGCAAAATAACGAAACATTTACGGCCAACATTATCGCTATTAATTATGGTGCTGCTGCTATGAAAAATCAAATTATACAATGGTCTTTAGTAGCAAAAAACGGTTCTAAAATAAAAGAAGGGAAAATGGATATTGCTACTTTTAAACAAGGGAAAATAACTAATCTGGGAGATATCAATATCCCTCTTTCAAATATAAAAGACACACAGCAATTAACATTTAAATTATCGACTTCTAATAACACTATAAGCAATCAATATAATATTTGGGTGTATCCTAAAATTGATAGCGAAGAACCTATTAACTCTATAAAAATAAAATCTTTTTTAGATGATATAACCATCGCACAACTTGAAAAAGGGGCTAAAGTTCTACTGTTACCAGAAACTTCAAGCATTAAGGCTAATTCTGTTGGGGGTTTATTTACAAGCGATTATTGGTGTTACCCCATGTTTAAAGGTATTTCTGAACGCAACAAGAAGCCTGTTTCTCCAGGAACACTCGGATTATTGATTGATGATAAGCATCCTGTATTTAATAATTTTCCAACATCCTTTCATTCTGATTGGCAATGGTGGTCTATTATGAAAAAATCACGTCCTATAATACTTGATGCTCTTGATGAAGCATATAGACCAATTGTACAACCTATTGATAATTTTGAACGTTGTTCAAAACTGGGGTTGCTATTTGAATTTAAGGTTGGTAAAGGAAATATATTAGTATGTTCAACTGATCTTAGCGACACCGATGATTTTGTGGCCCAACAATTACGACTTTCTATTTTGAGGTATATGAATTCTGAAGCGTTTCATCCAAAAGCTCTAATAACTTCTAAAGCACTTTTATCAACTATTTACGGAAATTTAGGAACTAATGCTAACAGTCGTACCACTAATGATAAAGGTAATACAAATGGTTATGATTTGTTGAATTAAGATATGAGCTTATTAAATTTAGATTAGGGCTACTTAAAAACAAAGTATAAATGAAGCTAAATAAAGTTTTTATAAAAGGGATAATTTTAACAGGAGTTTTAATCTTATTATTGGCATGTGTAAATGAAAAAGTTGTCAATCTGATACCTGAAGAGTCCTCAAATAATCCTCCATATTGGTGTACCTGGTGAGCACAAAATTATGCAGTTGATGCTAGCACACTTCAAAATGCAACTTGGGGTATAAACGGTCACTCTCAACAAGCTAATCATTTAAATGAACAATCAGTGTTTGGAGAAAATGGTTGGGCAGTATATTTCCGGAAGTTAGATAAGACCTTGTAATAATGTTCGATTGTGGTTGGGATATAAGCCAAAGACAAATTCCCTTCTTGCACTGGCTCTCCAATGGAATGTTTAAAAAAACTGAATCAACTTTGTAATGAAAAAGGTTGAAAAGGGACAGGAATATGGGTTACAGCACATCCAGTAAATTATCAAGAAAAGAAAATGATTTCTGGCAAATTAATTGAGGAAATCGGGTGTTCTGCAAATAAAAAACAAGATTTTTCAGGGCCTGGTCTAATCCTTAAACTCGAAAAAATTGAATAGCTGTATGTATACTTAAAATAGATTCCAATAATATTGGGGTTCAAGAAAAATAGTTCAATACATCATTTAGTGATTGAGATTGCTTTGAAATTACGTAACGCTCCGAATTTTGGATGTGAAACTGGATAAGTGTCTTTAAATATAAAATTTATAATCATTTTAATAACTCGTATCATCTAACTTTACCTTACCATGAAAGGTTTTGTATAAGAATAAAAAGTAACCTGCCAAAAGAGGTGCACCAATTAACACAATAGTTAACATAATGCCTAACGATTTTTGTGAAGATGCTGCATTGTAAATGGTAACACTAAATTTTGAGTCTATGGTTGAAGGTAATAAAACAGGATACAATTGAAAAGCAACTAACATCAATAGAAATGCCATTGTTAATGAAGAAAACACTAAAGCATTCGCATATTTTTTCTTTGAAACCAACCTTGGCACATTTGCCACAGCTAAAAATGCAAGAATAGGTAATACGAAAAATACAGGAAATTCTTTAAATTTATCAATAACACCTGGTAAAAAAACTAAAGTATATAAAGATGTTATTGCGAATGATATAATGAAAAATATCATTCCTTTTTTTAATAAAAACGTTAATCTTGTATACAAACGTCCTTCTGTTTTTAACAGTAAAAATATTGCGCCTTGGGTCATAAAAATAGATAAGGTTGTAAAGCCCACCATAATTGCATACGGACTTAGAAAAGCAAAGAAAATACCGCCTTTGTAACTAAAATTTTCTGCAATTTCAAAGCCTTGTAATACGTTTCCTAAAACCACACCTAATAAAAAAGCAATTAAGGTATTAGATATAAAATAAATAATATCCCATGTTTTTCGCCACCAATTCATTTTTTCGGCACTTCTAAACTTTATCGCAGAAGAACGCAAAACTAACAAAACCAAAAACAACATAAACGGAATGTACATTGCAGATAACATGGTTGCATACATTACTGGAAAACCTGCAAACAAAGCACCACCACCAATAATCAACCATACTTGATTAGCATCCCAAAGAGGGCCAATGGCGTTGATTGCAATGCGTCTACTTAAATCTTTTTTAAAAAAAAGATGCCAAGCACCAGCTCCATAATCAAAGCCTTCTAAAATGGCGTAACCTGAGAATAATAGTCCAACTACTAAGTACCAAAGTGTAGGATAATCTATACCTAAAAAAGTTTCCATAATTATAGATTTAAACGAATTTTAAAAATTTATCTGGGTTTTTAGCTTCATCATATGGACCACTCTTTATTTTCTTATTTAAAGAATAAAGGAACAAAAGGAATAATATGGTATAAACCACTAAAAACAATATTAAAGAAAAAAGAATTTGATTTGAAGATACTTCTTGCGAAAATCCTTCACTAGTTCTTAAATGTCCGTAAACAATCCATGGTTGCCTACCCATTTCTGCTGCAAACCAGCCTACTTGATTGGCTATTTGAGGTAAAATAACCGAAAACGCGAAAATTTGCAAAAGCCATCTTTTATCAAATAATTTTCCTCTCCACCATAAAAAACTTGCATATAACGTTAATCCTATTAAAAACATCCCTATAGAAATCATAATGTGATAAAACTGAAAAACGGCATTAACTTGACTTGGCCTGTCTTCTTCTGGAAATGCATTTAAACCCGTAATTGGTGCATTAAAATCTTGATGAACCAGAAAGGACAATCCACCAGGTAAAGCCAATCCTACAACTTGTTGCGTTTGATTATTTACCCAACCAAACAAATACAAATCTGCGGGTGCAGACTTGTCATAATGTCCTTCCATAGCAGCTAATTTTGCGGGTTGATTTTTTGCTACTCCATCAGCTGAACTGTGCCCAGAAAGCAATTGTGTTAATGAAAATATTGTGGCAACCAAAAGCGAAATTTTAAATGCTTTTTTAGAAATTTCTATATACCTACCTTTAAGTAAATAATAGGCATGCACACTTAACACCAAGAAAGCTCCTGCTAAAAAAGCTCCTTGCCAAACGTGAATAATTCGATCTACACTTGATGGATTAAAAACCATTTCCCAAAAATCAGTAACCTCTGCTCTAGCATTTAAACCCTCTCCAACAATATGATAACCAGCAGGAGTTTGCTGCCAACTATTGGCTACAACAATCCAAACTGCCGAAAACATGGAACCCAAAAAAACACCAATAGTAGAAATAAAATGTACTTTTGGAGATACTCTATTCCAACCAAAAATTAAAATACCTAAAAAGGTGCTTTCTAAACCAAATGCAAATAAACCTTCTGCTGCTAATGCACTACCAAAAATATCACCCACGTATTTTGAATAGACTGCCCAATTGGTACCAAATTCAAACTCCATAATAATACCTGTAGCCACACCAATACCAAAAGTTATGGCAAATATTTTTAACCAAAAACGTGTTAAAACTTCATAATGCTTATTGCCGGTTTTTAGATATAAACCCTCCATAATTACCATAATTAACCCTATTCCTATACTTAAAGGTGGATATATGTAATGAAAAGCAATGGTGAAGGCAAACTGAATTCGAGCTAAAATTTCCGTTTCCATAAAATATAAGTTTTTACAAAGTTAAGCTCTTACAATTACTTTATTTGTAACTCATATTACATTTAAGTTATTTTTATTGAATCTATTTTTACAAATAATTCCATACCCTCTCTATTATGAAAAGAATTGTAGCATGGTTGCATCTTAATATTCTTAAAATAAGGTTCGAAATAGGGTAAATACTCTTCTTTATTTCCACCAAAAGGTGGATGATCTTCGTTAAGTTTTGCATCGAAAAGTAAGCCTACCAATTTTCCGTTTTTGTTTAGTAAACTATGAATTTTAGAAGCGTATTTTTGTCTTAAATCAGGATTTATGGCACAGAAAAAAGTTTGTTCGATAATCAAATCGAAAGTCTCTTCTAAATCAAAAAAATTGGCATGAATTAATTGAGTTTCTGGAAAATTAGGAACTCTTTTTTTTAAGTTTTCTAAAGGTTGTTTTGCAATATCTATTACATAAACATTTTTAAATCCGTTGTTAAAAAGATATTCGGCTTCATAAGAATTTCCAGCACCAGGAATTAATATTTTAAGTGCTTTGTTTGCCAATTGATCAAAATAAGATTTTAAAGGCGGAGAAATTTCACCTAAATCCCAACCGATTTTATTTGTTTCGTATTTATTTGTCCAAAAATTCTCTGATAAATTCAACATTTCACGCATTATAGTTATAATTTAATAGCAATGACTTTAATCATTTTCCTACCAACAAAATAGCCATTATATTTGTAGTCTAGTTAAAAATATACATTTTTATGGAAACTTTAGCAACTGCAAAAAGAAATCTTAATGAGAAAGGTTTTTTAGATATAGAAACCCCTAATATTGATTATGTTGAGGAGATTTTAAAGCTAAAAAAAGAAAAAAATGCAGTTATTCTAGCGCATTATTATCAAATTGATGAAATACAAGAAATTGCAGATTTTGTTGGAGATAGTTTAGCGTTAGCACAAAAAGCAGCTAAAACGGATGCAGATGTTATTGTTTTTGCAGGTGTACATTTTATGGCAGAAACAGCAAAAATTTTAAATCCTACAAAAAAGGTTTTATTACCAGATTTATTAGCAGGTTGTTCTTTGGCAGATTCTTGTCCGCCAGAAGAATTTTCTGCTTTTAAAGCAAAACATCCAGACCATAAAGTAGTTACCTATATCAATTGTTCAGCAGAAATTAAGGCGCTAAGCGATATTGTTTGTACTTCTTCTAATGCCAAAAAAATAATTGATTCTTTTCCAAAAGATCAACCTATTATTTTTGCGCCAGATAGAAATTTAGGCGATTATTTAAACAAAGAAACAGGAAGAGACATGTTACTTTGGGATGGAGCTTGTATGGTACATGAAGCGTTTTCTATGGAAAAGTTGATAGACTTATACAAAGAGCATCCAGATGCAGAAATAATTGCGCATCCAGAGTCTGAAGCACACTTGCTAAAAGTTGCTAAATACATTGGCTCTACTTCAGGTTTATTAAATCATGTAAAAAACAGTGAAAAGAACAAGTTTATTGTAGCCACAGAAGCTGGTATTTTATTTGAAATGATGCAAGAAAATCCAGATAAAACGATTATTCCTGCACCCGCAAAAGAAGATAATACTTGCGCTTGTAGCGAATGTGCCTACATGAAAATGAATACAATGAAAAAATTGTATTTATGTTTAAAACACGAATTACCTAACATAGAAGTTGAGAGTGAATTGGCAAAAAAAGCAATTGTACCCATTAACAGAATGTTAGAATTATCTAAATAAAAAGCAACATGGTTAGTGACGAAAAAATAATTACATGCGATTTTTTAGTAATTGGTTCTGGTGTTTCTGGCTTAACTTTTGCCCTAAAAATTGCAACAGAACACAAAGATTCTAGAGTAATTATTGTTACTAAAGATTCTCAAAGTGAATCGAATACCAAATATGCACAAGGTGGTATTGCAACCGTTTTTAATAAAGATGTAGATAGTTTTGAACAACATGTACAAGATACTTTAATTGCTGGTGATGGTTTGTGCGATGAAGATGTTGTTAGAATGGTTGTAGAAAACGCTCCTAAAAGACTTAAAGAGTTAATTGAGTGGGGTACACAATTCGATAAAAATGAAAATGGTTATTACGATTTAGGTCGTGAAGGAGGACATTCTCAAAACCGAATTTTACATCATACAGATATCACTGGTGCAGAAATTGAACGTGCATTATTAGCACAAGTAAATGCATTGCCAAACATCGATTTTCTTACCCATCATTATGCCATAGATTTAATTACAGAGCATCAACTAAAAAAGAAAAAAACCAAAAGAAATGGTAAAATTTCTTGTTATGGTGCTTATGTTTTAGATGAAAAAAAAGAGCGCGTAAAAACAATTGTTAGTAAATTTACCTTGCTTGCTTCTGGTGGAAATGGCCAAGTTTATGAAACCACTACAAACCCAACTGTAGCTACTGGAGATGGAATAGGAATTGCTTACAGAGCCAAAGCAGAAATTTCTGATATGGAGTTTATTCAGTTTCATCCTACAGCATTGTTTAATCCTGGAGAATATCCTGCTTTTTTAATTTCTGAGGCTGTTAGAGGTTTTGGAGCTAAATTAAGAGATTATCATGGTAATTTCTTTATGTATAAATATGATGAAAGAGAAGAGTTAGCCTCTAGAGATATTGTTGCAAGAGCCATAGACAACGAATTAAAAATTAGCGGAAAACCTCATGTTTATTTAGATTGTACGCAATTAGATAGGATTAAGTTTAAAGAACATTTTCCTAATATTACCGAAAAATGTGCTTCTCTTAATATTGATATCAGTAAAGATTACATACCAGTTGTACCAGCTGCGCATTATATTTGTGGAGGCGTAAACGTGAACAAAAAAGCAAAAACTTCTATAAAAAAATTATATGCTTGTGGCGAGGTTACAAGAACAGGTTTACATGGAGGTAACAGACTAGCTTCTAATTCTTTATTAGAAGGATTGGTTTATGCACATAATGCTTTTAAAGATATTTCGAAGAAGTTAAAAAAAGCAAAATTTCCAGATAATGTACCAGCCTGGAATGATAGTGGTGTGAAAAAGAATATGGAAAAAGTTTTAATTTCTCATGATAGAAATGAAGTAAAAACAATAATGACTAATTATGTAGGCATTGTGCGTTCTAACGAGCGTTTACAACGTGCAGAAAAACGTTTACGTGTTTTATACGAAGACAACAAACGTTTGTATGATTTTTCTGAACTTTCTGTAGATTTATGCGAATTGAGAAACCTAATTACAACTGCTTATTTAATAACCCAATTTTCTAAAAAAAGAACCGTGAATTGTGGTGGTTTTTATAGTTTAGACTGCATTTAAAACAAAAAACACCTGAAATTTAATTCAGGTGCTCACTAACCAAACTATTATAATAATCAACTAAATTTATCAATAATAGAAACTAATTCGTTTTTCTGTACCATACCAGATTGTCTCCAAACTTGTTTTCCAGACTTATACAACATTAATGTAGGCACTCCCCTAACTTGATATTTTGAAGCCAAGGTTTGATTTTTATCAACATCAATTTTAATAATTGATACTTGGTCTCCTAAACTATCTTTTACTTCTTTTAAAATGGGACTCATCATTTTACAGGGCCCACACCATTCTGCAAAAAAATCTACCAAAACTGGTTTCTCTTGATTGATAATTTCCGAAAATTTACTCATGCCTAAGAACTATTTTATTTGTTAAAAGATATACTCCATATACCCCTTACTTGATTTTCACTATAACCTGTTGCCATATCTTTTGGATATAGCTTATCTATTTGCGTTAAAACGTTAGGCTGTATATCCGCACTTTTATCACCATGACATTGTATGCACATGCTGTTTGTTTTAATTGGGTAATACACATTTACGTAATTTGTAGATGCTACCACAATAGGTTCTGAATCTTTAGCAGATTTTACATCTTCTTTAAAAATATTGATATACATATTTTCTTCTGAACTGGCTAAATTTTTAGGATTTCTGGGTTTGTCTGAAACTCGTTTAATAGTTGCATTGTGCACAACAGCCATGCTATCGGTTAAAGGATAAGCTTTTATATTACAAAATTTTAAAGCAGCCAAAGTACCTTCTTTTTGTATTTTACCCATTAAGTTTTTTCCTAAAACAGCTTTTGTAGTTAGTGCATATTTTAAACCTCTTTCATGATAAGGTAGGTTTTTAAAATTATAGCTTTGTTGTTGTTTGTGCATCCCTTTACCAGTACCCATTCCATGACCTTTGCCCTTACCACTTTCTTTATTATAATGATCTTCAAACCATGTTGGTTTTTCAATTTCATTATCAAACATATATTCAGAAATTTTCTTAATATCTTCTTTAGAGAAATACTGTTTTGGCATCAAGCCAAATCTTTTTACTGCTCCTAACATTTTAGCATTCTCTTCAATCGGATTTTGAATCCAATTTTGCATCTCTTGTATAAATTCTTCTTTTGATGTTTCTGAAGAAATATAATGCCTTTTAATGGCAATCATAGGTGGCGCAATTCGGCCATCTTCTGTTGCTGATGGATTATGACAAACATAACATTTGTTTTCCATTATTTTCTTTCCAGGATGATTTTCATCCGCAGAAGATTTTTGTTTAGCGTAAGATGGTTTTTGGCTTTTTTGACAGCTAAAAGCAAAAAGTAAGACGAATAGTAGCGTATAGTATTTCATAATTTTATTACAAAAATAAAATAGAATCTTTACATCTTTTGTAACCTATGTTACAGTTGTATTACTTTTATACTATTTCTATGCAACTCTATTTTCTTTTCGTTTTCTAATTTTTTTAAGAGTCTAGACACCACAACTCTAGAGGTATGTAAATCTTCAGAAATCTGTTTATGAGTTGTTGTTAATTCATCATTATGCACCACCATAGCTTTGTCTTTAAGATACTTAAAAAGGCGGTCTTCCATTTTTAAAAAAGCAATGGTATCTATAGCTTCTAAAAGTTCTTCTACTCTGTTATGGTAACTTTCTAAAATAAACGATTGCCAAGATTTATACTTGCTTAACCAAACTGTCATTTTTTCTTTTGGCAATAAAATTAAAGAAACATCGGTTTCTGCAACAGCTCTAATTTTACTTTTTGTTTGGCCCATACAGCAAGATAATGTCATAGCACATGTATCTCCTTTTTCTAAATAATAAAGTACAAGTTCTTCTCCTTTATCGTCTTCTCTTAGAATTTTTATGGCTCCAGAGAGCAATAGTGGCATCGATTTTATAAAGTCTTCTAACTCTATAATAACACTGTCGGCTTTAAATTGTTTTGCTACGCCAAGAGTATTAATTTCTTCGAGTAACTCTTTTTCAAATAAGTACGCAAAATTACTAACAAGATCTACATTCATTATAAATCAAAAATTTAGACTATAAATTTACATAAAAAATGCTTGAAATAATGCTAAAAAAAAGAGGTATCCAAATGAAAATTTAGATTGCAAAAAAAATAAAGCAGCTCTTTATTTGGTTGGCTTCTTATCGCTATTCATCAATAAGTAAACTGCTGCTACTAGACCAATAACTACTAAAACAAAAATGCCAATCATAATTGTACCATTGGTCCAAGATACTAAAGGTATATTTAAAAACTTCATATTCAATAAAATTAGATTGTAAAAGTATTGTATTCTATTACGTTATTTTATGACAAAAGTCAGTCAGTATTTAAAACGCCACATTTAAAATATCGCCACTTAATTGTAACAATTGTAATTCTATTAATTTTGCATCAAATTTTGCATTATTTAAAGCTGTTTTTGCGTTTATTAAGTTAATTTGTGCTTGCCTAAATTCTACTGAAGTAATTTGCCCTAACTTAAAACGCTCTTGAGTTCTATCAAAATTATTTTGATTACTCAGTACATTTTGTTCTTGTGCTTTTAAGATAAAAAGCTGATTTTTATAGTTTTCCCAAGTGTTTTTTAGGTTATTTTTAATACTAACTTTCTGTTGCTCTAAGGCTATTTCTTGATTGTCTAACTCAATTTTTGCATTAGCAACTCTTGTTTTTCTAGAGCCACCATCAAAAACATTCCAAGATAAATTTAAACCCGCATTTAATCCATCAGAAGTAATTAATTTTGCCCCAAATGGGTTAATTAGATTTTCATTTTCGGTTCTATTAAATCCGTAAGATGCATTAAAACTTAATGTTGGAAAATAATTGGCTTTATTTACTTTTATATTAAATTCGCTAATGGCGATATTTTTTTCGTTTTGTTTTAAGAGAGAGTTATTCGCGATTGTTTTAACTTCTAAATCATTATAATTTAACATTGTGGTATAATCTACCTTAGTTTCAACGTTATAGTTGGTTTCTTTTTCAATACCCAAAATAACATTTAAACCTCTTTTTGCATTGCTTAATTGCTGTTTTGCGCTTATATAACTAATACTATCATTATTTACATCTACTTGAGCATTTAGGTATTCTAGTTTTGTAGATTGCCCATAATCATAGGTATATTTTGCTCTTTGCAATCTTCTTTTTGAGATAGATAAGGCTTCTTTTAAATTTTTTTCATTTTCAGACAAACGTGCAATTTGAAAATAGCTAGTAAATAACTGTAAATAAGTGTTTTCTATAGTTGCTCTTGCTTGTAACTCTGTTAAGTTGTAGGTTTCTTTTAATTGCTTGTAGTTGTACTTTCTGCCCAAACCATCAAAAAGAGTATAATTTACACCTAAGGTTGCATTGTAGGTTTTTGCTACAATTCCACTACCTTCTATTTCAGAATCAGCACCAGTATCTCTGTCTGTAAATGTTAAACTCTGGTTATTTCTGCTATAATTTGCACCTGAAGTTATAGAAGCTGTTGGTAAAAAACCTGTATTTAAAATACTAGAATTATTTTTGGCAACTTCTACATTGTTTTTGGCTATTTTAATACCAAAATTATTTTCTAAAGTAATAGCAAGCGCCTCTTTTTTTGTTAAAATTTCTTGAGAAACTACTTGTAAAGTCGATAAAAAAACGACCGCTAATATTGTGTTTTTAATGATCTTCATTTTCATCAAATTTTGATTCTATAATTGCTCTTTCTACTTCTTCTTTGGTTATTTTATCTCCTGTTTTTAACCATTTAATACCCACTTTTACAGAATTAGAAACGGATAATAATAATGGTAACATCACCAAAGTTAACACTGTAGCAATTGCAATTCCGTAAGAAATAGAGATTGCCATTGGTATTAAAAATTGTGCTTGTCTACTTTTTTCTAACATTAAAGGTGCTAAACCTGCAATTGTAGTTAAAGAAGTTAAGAAAATTGCTCTAAAACGAGATTGACCAGCTGCAACAAGTGCATCATCGAATTTCATACCCTCTTTTAAATAACTGTTGAATTTACCTATTAAAACTAAGCCATCATTTACCATAATACCTACTAAGGCTATAATTCCTAAAAACGATAAAATACCTATTGAAAAATTGTGAAAATAATGCCCCCAAATAACTCCAATCATACTAAAAGGAATCATAATTATTAATAGAATTGGCTGACTGTAAGAACGGAATGTAAATGCAATTACAATGTAGATTAATAATAAAATTATGGGGCCAACAATATATACAGAATCTGTAGTTTTTTTAGCTTCTCTATTTTGCCCTTCGTAAAGTGGTGTAACTGTGTGATATTTAGATAAAATTTCTGGCATTACATTCGCTTTTATATCATCTAAAATCTCAGTAGCACTTGTTTCTAAATCTTTTAAATCTGCAGTAACTTGAATTTCTCTTTTACCATCTAAGTGGTTAATGGCAATATCTCCTCTTGCAATGGTATAATTTGCAATTTCTGAAAACGGAATTCTTGTTCCTGTAGGAGTTATGATTCGCATATCATCTAAATTTTTAATAGAAGATCTGTCTTTTTTATCGTAACGAACCCAAATTTTAATTTCGTCTTGCCCTCTTTGAAAACGCTGTGCTTGTAATCCGAAGAAACCATAACGTACTTGCGCCATTACAGATTGCAGGTTTAAACCTAACAAATACGCATTGTCTTTTAATTGGATTTTTACTTCTTTAATTCCTGCAGGATCGTTATCAGAAACATCTTTTAAAAGCACATTATTTTCTAGTACCGTTTTTAATTCTTCTTTAACCGCTTTAAGTTCGTCTATATTATTACCCAATAAAGAAACTGCAACTGGGCTACCTCCAAAATTACCTCCAGAACCAAAAACTAAACTTTCTACACCATATACTTTACCAACTTTATCGCTAATAGCATTTGTAATTTCTGGTGATGAAAAGTCTCTAGCTTCACCTGGCAAAAGATTTACACTTAAAGAAGCATTTGCACTACCAGGACCAACTCTTTTAATTACATTTTCTACAACCTCTAAATCTCCAGATTGTTTGGCAGAATACTCTTTATTAACCAACCAAACTTTTTCTTCTATAGCTGAAATGATAGAATCTGTAATTTTTTCGTTAGTACCTTCTGGCATTGCTAAAGTTATCTTTACCTGATCACTAGCAACTCTTGGAAAAAATGATTGTTTTATGATGCCTGCGTTCATAGCCAAAATGCTAAAAATTAACAGTGCGACTGGAATACCGAAGGCAAAAATTTTGTTTTGTAAACTGAACCTTAAAAAAGGCATATAGTAGCTATCTCTAATTTTTGTTAAAAAACGATCTGCAGCTCTGTTAACTTTATTAAAGAAATCATCTAGCTTATTGCTCTTTTTCTTTTTACCATTTTCTAATCTTTTTCTGTCTAAAGCTTTAGAATGTGCAATGTGTGCAGGTAAAATAATTAAGGCTTCTACCAAAGAAACTGTTAGCGTTAACAACACTATTGTAGCAACTTCGCCAAAAAAGCTACCTATTCTACCATCCACAAAAAAGAAGGTAGAAAATGCAATAATAGTGGTTAAAATTGCAGAAACAATTGGCGGAATTACTTCCATTGTTCCGTCTATTGCGGCTTTTATTTTAGATTTCCCTAAATCGTAATAATGATGATAGATGTTTTCTCCAATTACAATTCCATCATCAACTAAAATACCAATTACGATAATCATCCCAAAAAGAGATAAAACGTTAATAGTAACATCGAATTGAGCTGCGAAAATGAACATCCCCAAAAATGCAACTGGCAAACCAAATGCCACCCAAATTGCTAAACGTAAATTTAAAAAGAGTGCTAAAAAGAATAAAACTAATAGAATACCTACAACTCCATTTTCTACTAACAATTGTGTTCTTCCTTTTAAGGTTAAACTTCTATCGCTAGTAACACTTAATTGTACATTTTGGTTTTCTTGATTGTATTTATGAATGTAATCTTTAATTTTATCTGCAGAAGAAATTAAATCTTCGCTATTGGTATTACTTACTGTTATATCTATAGCCAAATTGCCATTATAATACAATCTGTCTGGAGTTTCTGACCAAGTATCTCTAACTTCTGCAATATCTTTTAAACGAATAATATTACCTGAAGTTTCTGTTCTAACAATTAAATTTTGAAGTTCTAAACCATAATAAGAACGATTGCTTGCTCTAATTAAATAGTCTTCTTCTATGGTTTTAATATTACCACCTGTTATTAAAATATTAGAATTTGTAACGGCACTAGCTACTTCTGCAAAAGACATATTGTAGGCACGTAAATCATTTTCTCTAACTGCAATTTCTATTTCTTCATCAGGAAAACCAGAAAGTACAACTTGTGATATACCTTCTATACCTCTAATATCATTTTCTACATCTCTAGCATATTGTTTAATTGCTTTTAAAGAAAGGTTTTCTCCGCTAACTGTAAAACTAATGGTAGGCCTAATACTTTCTACTTTAGCAATAACAGCTGGCTCCATACCAGAAGGAAAAGATGGAACACGATCTACAGCATTTTTTACATCAGATAAAACAACATCTATATTTTTGCCTTTTTCTACTTCTATACTTACAGTAGCCGAATTTTCTCTAGACACAGAAGTTACTCGTTCTACACCTACAATTCCTTTTAAATTGTCTTCAATTTTAAGCACAACACCTTCTTCCATTTCTGTAGGAGAGGCTCCTGGATACGCCAATGAAATATTAATTAGTTCTGAATCTACCAGTGGAAAGAATGAAGATTTCATGCTAATAATACCTACTGCACCAAAGATGATAAATGCAATAATCACTACATTTACGGCTACAGGATATTTTATAAAATATGTAATTATTTTTTTCATATAATTACTCTTTGTTTGTTTTTACAATCATACCATTAAAAGCACCTGGTAAAGTTTGCGTAACTAAGTTTGTGTTATTTTTAAGTCCTTTTATAACCACAGTTTCATCACTAAAATAAACAGGATTGATTTTTGAAAGCGTTAAAACACTATCATTCTTAACTGTATACACTGCAGTATTATCTACCAATAACTTTCTAGGAATTTCTATAGCATCTGTTTCTGATTTAGCCACCAAATTGGCTTCTAAATACATTCCTTCTTTTAAATCTTTGTGTTTAACATCGATGAATGCTTTTACGGTTTGCGATACCTGATCTACTTTACCATTTACACGAACCACTTTACCTGAATAATTTTTTGTTTTTTCTAAATTAGAAAGCGCAACATCATTACCCACTTTTAATAAGTCTGCATATTCAGAATTGATAGACACTTCCATTTCGTAAATGCTTGGATCTATAAATTCTCCTAATTTTTGCCCCACTCTTACCAAAGAACCAGGACTCACTAAGGCTTCTGTTAAAATACCCGAAAAAGGCGCTTTGATATGATATTTGGACAAACGAACTTCTAAATTCTTTACATTGTAGTAGGCTGTTAAAATGCCTCTACCAGAAATAAAATATCTTTCTTTATCTGTAGAAAATTCAGGCATTTTTGGCGTTGATTTGTTCATATCAAAACCTTGTAAATAGGTTTCCCATTTTGTGAATTCTGAAGGATAATCTAATCTTAAATCCGGTAAAATTGCCGTAATTAAATTGTATAAATTACTTTTCTGAGATTGTAAACTTGCGTAAAACTCATCGCTGCTTATGCGCAATAAAGTTTCGCCTCTAGAATATTGAAAACCTGCTTTAAATAATTTTTTAGAAGGTTGTAAAACCCCAGAAACCTCTGAATATATTTCAATTTTATTTTTAGCAGTTAAATTACCAGTAGCCGATAAAATGATTGGTATTTCTTTGTTCTGCACCCTTTCTACAAAAACTGTTTTAATTTGTTTTTTAAATTTTGGTTTGGGTTTCTGATTTATTTCTATTAGATAATTCCCTAAAAAAATTGCTCCTACAATGGCAGCAACTCCTAGTACAGCAAGTATTATTTTTCTCATATATGGTTCGTTAAATGTGCTCTATTTTAGAGTTAAAATTAGTTTGTATTTGTTTAAAAATTTTAATAATTAGTTGCTTTTCTTCTTGTGAAATGTTTTGTTCCATTGTAGCTATTAAGTTCTGAATAACAGGTTTTGTTTTTTCATAAATCTCTTTACCATACTTGGTTAAATACACATTTTTAATACGTTTATCTTCTTTACTTTGCTCTCTAAAAATATAATTCTTCTTTTCCATTTTAGATAATAAACGGGTTAAAGAAGACTTGTCTCTTAAGGTTAAAAAAGCCAGTTCATTTTGATTTAAACCATCTTTAAATGTTAATTTTTTTAAAACTATCATTTGTTCTTTGGTTAAATCTAAACCTTTAGCATTAAAAGATTCTTGAAAAAAATAATCTACCAATTTACCTGTTCTACCAAGCCAAGGCCCAATAGAATTCTCAAAATCAATATTTAAATCTTTTGTTTTCACGCAGCAAAAGTAAATAAATCAACTTCTTAGTTGCATGTGCAACTATTTAATATTTTGTTAAAAAAAATATACCATTTAAAAACATTTTTAATGTTTTAGAAAGTATAAAAAGAAAAAAACGACAATTATAAGGTAACTTTTAGTAAACCATATTTTTTTAGCATCT
Source organism: Polaribacter litoreus (assembly GCF_054584775.1). NCBI lineage: Bacteria > Pseudomonadati > Bacteroidota > Flavobacteriia > Flavobacteriales > Flavobacteriaceae > Polaribacter > Polaribacter litoreus. The sequence continues at coordinate 103,487 of NZ_JBTLRD010000012.1, forward strand.
TTATCTTTTTTTAAATAAGAAATACGCTAATTTATATGCATTTAATCCTAAAACCTTTATAGTTGTTTGATTTGCAATACTAACACAAATACATCGTTAATTTTTGATTCTGTTGATGCAATTCCTGCTGAAATTTGGGAAGATTTAGCTTGTAATAATAATTTTTATTTTCATCCTAATTATTTAAAATCATTAGAAAAAAATCATCCAGAAATTGGCTTTTCTTATATTGTTCTAATTGATAAGAATAAAAAACCAACTGCAATTGCCAATTTAAAAATTGTTGATTTTCATGTAAATTCCATTAAAAATGATTTAGAATTTTTAAGAACTATTGGTAAAAAACTGCATATAATTCCAGATAACAAACCTTTAAAATTGTTAATCTGTGGAAACATTTTTGTGAGCGGAGAACATGGCGTTTTTATCAAAAAAGACGAAGATAAAAATGCAATTCTTAAAGAACTGGCAGAAAGTATAAATCACTTTTTAAACTTAAAAAAAGACCTTAAAACAAAAATCGATGCCTTTTTAATGAAAGATTTTGTAAACGAATCTTTATTGATTACAGACGAATTAAAAGCGTACAATTATCATCCTTTTTCTGTTGAGCCAAATATGAAATTAAAATTACCTAAAAACTGGGCAACTTTTGATGATTATTTAATGGCTATGAAAACAAAATTCAGAGTAAAAGCAAAAAGAGCTTTGGTATTGAGTAAAAGTCTGTTAATAGAAGATGTTACCTTAGATAATATTGATGAAAAATTACCAAAAATGACAGCTTTGTATAAAAAGGTGAGTGCTAGTGCAAATTTTAATCTGGCCAATTTTAATATAGAAACGTACAAAGATTTTAAAGAAAAACTAGGCAGCAATTACATTTTAAAAACCTACAGCATAAATGATAAAATTGTAGGATTTATGTCTGGTGTCATCAACCAAAAATCTTTAGACGCTCATTTTGTAGGAATTGATTACAAACTGAATAAAAAATATGCCATTTATCAAAGAATGCTATATGATTATGTAGAAATTGCCATTGAAAAAAAATTAAAAACCGTTAATTTTGGAAGAACAGCAAGCGAAATAAAAAGTTCTGTAGGCGCAGTTCCACAAGATTTAACCATGTATCTTCGTCATAAAAAAAGTATCACAAATAAAATTTTAAAGTTATTTTTGCAATATGTACAACCTACATCTTTTCGTCAAAAATTTCCATTTAAATCATAAATTTTAATGAAGAATAGTAAAGAACTCATCTCTCTTTTATCTTTAAAAGAAGTCACAAAAAACAAGTTTTTAGGAGAAAGTGTAACCATTGGAAGTGCAATTGTATTTGGTGGTCAAGTGCTGGCGCAAGCTGTACATGCTGCTTATAGAACAATTCCAGAAAATCGTTTTTTACATTCTTTACATTCGTATTTTTTAGAATCTGGAGATTTAACAATCCCTATAGAATACGATGTTTCTGAGGTTAGAAATGGTGGTAGTTTTTCTACAAGAAGAGTTACTGCAAGTCAGAATGGTAAAACCATATTTATTCTGGCTGCTTCTTTTCATAAAAAAGAAGAAGGTTTTGAACATCAAGTTGCCATGAAAACGAATATTAAGCAACCCGAAGAACTATTAAGTTGGGATGATATGGCTGTTCAGTTTGGCGATTTTTTACCAAAAAGTATAAAAGCATTTTTAGAAATAGAAAGGCCAATTGCATTTAAACCTTTGGTTGTCCCAAATCCTTTAGAACCAAAAAACAGGCCTCCAAAAGAAGAAGTTTGGTTTAAATTAAAGGGAGATATTCCAGCAATGAACATCCAAATGAAACATCAAATTTTGACCTATATTTCTGATTATAATGTGTTAAATGCTGCTTTTAATCCGAATGCAAAAGATTATAATTTTGGGAACACCATGACTGCGAGTTTAGATCATTCTATGTGGTTTTTTAGAGATTTTGATTTTAATGATTGGATGCTATTGTCTGCAGAATCACCCAATGCCTTTGGTGCAAGAGGCTTGTGTAAAGCAAATATTTTTACAAGAGATGGTAAATTGATAGCTTCATTAACACAAGAAGGTTTATTAAGACCTAAGAAATAATTAAAAGAAAAAAGAAAGAAAATGAGTCCTTTTATATATGTTTTAACCACTAATGGTGTATTATTTTTAATTAGTGTTATTTTTTGGAAATTTCCTCCTAAAAAAGTTAATAACATCTATGGATATCGCACACCTAAGGCTATGCAAAATCAACAAATTTGGGATTTTGCAAACAATACTTTTAATGAAGCTTTCTTAAAATATAGTGGTTTTTCTTTTTTGGCTGCTTTATTATTAGCAAGCATTACAAAAGTAGCATTAAGCTGGGAACCTATGGTTTTAGTAGCCTTATCCGTTTTAGTAAGCATCATAAAAACAGAACGTTCTATAAACGATAATTTTACTGACGAGGGTAAAAAGAAGAAATAAGCCTGATTTTAATTAAAAATACTTTTTGTTTTATCAAATTTAAAATTTTTAATTTCTGCAAGATCTATAATGCTATGAAACAAAAAATCTGTTGTAATAGCATCGTTTTTTTTAGCTTTTAAATTTTCTATTTTTAAAGGATAACTGTTTTTAAAATTATCAGAAAACCAAACTAACATCGCTGGATTTTTAGAAGACTCGTGTTCTTGTGCATGAAACCATTTACCATCTTCTCCTAAAGTTTCTCCATGATCTGAGAGATAAATCAAGATGGTTTTTTTTGAAGATTTTTTAAGTTTATGAATCAACGTATTTAAAAAAGAATCTAAGTATAAAATTGTATTATCATAAGAGTTTATCAACTCTTCTGCAGTAGATGAACCTACATATTTGCTTTTAACAATGGGTGTATACTGTTCAAATTGTTTTGAAATTCTACTATTGTAATACCAGTGGCTACCTATCATGTGTAAAGTTGTTATCTTATTCTCTTCTATTTTTTCATCTTCAAAAAAATCTAAAAGTTCCATATCTTTTTCTTTTTTGAAACTTAAAACAGAGTGAAATTTATCGATAATTTTAACAGTATCATTAGTATGAACAATTTTTTGATAACTCTTTTCTAAAGTTTGATTTCCTAACCAAGTTGTCTTAAAGTCAGCTTTGTGAAGAACACTGTAAACGCTAGTCCATTTTTTATGATTTACATCTGTAATAGATTTATTTGTTAATATTTGAGGAACACTAATAGCTGTATACGTTAATGGTGTATAGATATTTTTGAAGCTAACGATGTTTTTTTGAATCGATAATAAAGGTGTTGTATTTCTATAATAACCATTTAAACCTAAGTGATCTGCCCTTACAGATTCTCCTAAAACAAAAATAATTTCTATATTTTTTTCTGTTGATACCACATCTTCAACAACTTCATTCAACTCTAAATTAGATGTTTTTATGTAATCTACTAATCCAAAATAAGCGTTATAAGGTAGCTTTCTTTTAAAAGTGCCAAATTTATAATGTTCAACTACAAAAAAAGTAATAATACCAAAAATTGCAAGGAAAAATAAAGGTGACTTTACGCCATTAGTTTTCAAATTTTTAAACCTTTTCATCAGGAAAAAAAGCGGTATGAGAGATATGAGCACAAACGCTAAAAATTGAATACTGATGGTATCTATGGCTATATCTGTTTTTGTTTCTAAAATTGCATGAATTAACCCCAAAGCAATGGTAACATCTTGTGTATAAACCCAAAAGGATAATGAAGTGAATACTAAAAATATCAATGGAAATAAAACAAGAAAAAATTTTTTGAATACACTAAGGATGTAAACAAAGCCAAACACCGAAAATTGTAATAATAGAAAGTGTATAAAATATACTAGAAGTGCTTTAACACCACCAAATGGAATGTATACGTAAGACGAAAGTGTAACAAAAATTACAATAAGTACTTGCAATTTTAAATGAAACTTAAATTCCTCTTTCCAAAGCCTTTTTTTTACCATTTAAGATTGGGAATTTTTTATTAATGATTAGTATTGCTGGATACATTATGCATAATTGTGCTATGGTAATTATAACGATTTCTAACTCTGTAAAATTAAAATTTTTATAATTAAAAATAAATAATAACAAAGCCTTAATTAATGTTAAAGCCCTTATTTGCATTGCTAAAACAGGTATGGTATGCTTCCCAAAAAAAGATAAAATTGATATCTTTTTTGTGGTTTTAAAAAATAATATCCAAAAACATACAGCAGTTATTCCGTTTAAAATAAACAAAAATTCATTGCCATAGTTAGATCGATACATATCTACTTTGTTTTCAAAAAATATGGAAATGAATAAGTGAACAATAAAAAAAAATAGCAATAGTGGTTTTTGATATTGCATTTTATCACTTAAAATAAAAGCCTTAAAATAGTATCCAATAGCATAGAAAACAAGCGAAACCAATACAACATCTAAACTCCATACGAAATGAAAATCAGTAAATCTTGGAATTAAAAACCCAATGATTATTAAAATTACAGTAAATATTATTTGATGTACTTTTTGTTTAAACTTTAAAACGGATCCAAAAATTAAAAATGATAAAAAAATAGCGGGTAAAAACCACATAGGTATACCCCAATTCATGTATTCGATATCTCCTTGAGCATATAAGATGCCTAAAATATTTTTACATACACTTAAGTTCATCGCTTTAGACTCTCCAAAATGCCTACCTAAGGAAAACCAAAACACAAATAATAGGGTGCTCCACAAAAAATATGGAATTAGAATTTGCTGAGCTCTTTTTTTAATGATTGTATTTGTAATTTTATTAGGATGAAACAAGCCTGCAATTAAAAAAAACAAGGGCATGTGAAAAGTATATATATAATTTTCTAATAAAGGAAAATTATGACCATATACAACCAGAATAATACCAAAACCTTTCACAGTATCTATCCATTGTATCCTATTTTTTAGTAAGCTTTTCATTATAGGATAAATATACAACTAAAAATTAGCCGTAAAAGAAACCGATAAATTTCTACCAGGAGAAGAAACACCAGAAGCAAACTCTATATAATGTTCATCAAAGAGATTGTCTAATCTTGCTTGTACAGAAAAATTAGTATTTACCTCGTAACTACCATTTACACCAAAAGTCATCCAACTTGGTGAACCGTAAAATTTATCAACATCATCTGTAGCATTAGCATTTACAATGGGTGTTAAATCATGATTATCAATGCCTTCAGTAAAATTAAAATCTTCGATATCTTTTTTACTATTAAATCTAAAATCTGCGCCTAACGCAATTTTATCTTTTTGATAATTGAGTTGAAACTGACCAAATAATGGCGGAATTGAAGACATTGGTTCTTCTGTATCATAGGTTCTACCTTTAGTGTAGGTAATAAATCCAGAAGTGTTTATGGTTTTAGAAATTTTACCTAAATAATTTAAAGTGTATCCAAAAATATAGGCATTTCCTTTATTTTGATTGTTTACAGCATTACCCAATTCACCATCAAATTCAACTTGCATAATGCTACCATCTGCATTGTAGACAAAATCTCTTTGTATATAATTATCTAACAAGGTATAATATAAGTTAGCCCCGATTCTAAATTTTCGTTTGTTCAAGTATTTTAAAATACCAATCTCTGCATTGTAAGCAAATTCAGGATCTACATTAATATTGGGTATGGTAACATTTCCTGCTTTTTCACGAACCCTACCAACATCATCTATATTTGGTGATCGAAAGCCAGAAGATAAAACCCCATTCAATTGCCAATTTCTATTGGGTTTATACACATAACCCAAAGTAGCTGTTACAGCAGAATTGTTTCGGCTTAACTTTTTGTCTTCAAAGTTTAAAAAAGTATCATCTACCCAAGTTGCGTTTTTATTTGTATTTGTAAATCGTATGCCTGTATTCAGGGTAGATTTGCTATTTAAATCTTGCCTATAGCCTAAATATACAGCTGATGTTAAAAAATTGCTACCCCCATCAGGATATCGAGATTGTACTTTAAAATCGTTAGCAAAACCAGCTATTTTATCATCTACAATCGTTAAGGTTTTTCCATAAGAATTAGACGCAACATTATTGTAAGCAAACTCAAAACCATACGATAATACTCTGGTTTTATCTTCGGTTACAGGCACAGAAAAATCACCATTTATACTAAAAACATCAACAGTTTCTTCTCTATAACTTCTATCTAAACTACTAAATTTTCTTTGAATTCTACTTTCTTCAATATTTTGGTATGCAGCTGTAATTGTACCACTTTCTAACCAATTTTTATTAGGGTTGATGAGTAATTGTGACGAGATTAGTAACCGATTTTGAGGCCCATAATACCATTCTGCAAATTTTAATGAAGAGGCATCTGTAATGTCTGTAAGCTCTGTTAATCGATCAAATCTTGGAATATCTGAAGATGTAGAATATTGTAAATTAATTTTTAAATCTGTATTTTTTGATAAGGGTACAAAAAACTTTTGCAGTACATCTGTTTGATTAAACCCTGTATTTCTTAATAAATTAGGATTAGAATTTAATGTGGGATTTGCTGCATAATTTCCATTTATATTTTCTGAAAAATAGAATACTTTTCCCCAATCTGAAAAACCGTGATTTCTATTTGTTCCTGCTTTTAAATCGCCAAAATCAGAATAAGAGACACTTGTAAAAGAAGCCCAATTACTAAAACTAACTTCTGCAGAAACATTGGTAGTTATTTCTTGATTTACAGAAGAATACCTAGAAAATAATTGACTATTAACTTTTGTTTCTTCGGATAATTTAGGTGTTTTTGTATAATAATGAATAACTCCACCTAAAGCATCAGATCCATACATTACAGACGATGGCCCAAAAACAACTTCAGTTTTATCTAACAAATTTGGCGATAAAGTAATTGAGTTTTGCAAATGCCCTTTCCTATAAATTGCATTGTTCATTCTAACACCATCAACTACCAGCAAAACCCGATTAGATTCCATACCACGAATTACAGGACTACCACCACCAAACTGCGATTTTTGTACTTTAATACCAGGAATTGTTGCTAACAAATCAGCCGAAGTTTGAGGTGAAACTTTTTGAATGTCTTTTTGAGAAAGTACAGCTATTTGTTCTGCAATACGTTTTGCTTTTTCTGCTTTTTTAAATGATGAAATAACTATTTCATCCAATTCTTCAGACTGTTTGTTGAGATACACAATAAAATTTCGCTTTCTTAATGTTGCTTTTTTTATTCTAAAAACAGCATAAGACAAATGTGAAAAAAAGATAATCTCATTATCTTTAATAGACGAAATATCTGTAAATCCTAAATTGTTTGTTGTTAAGCTTACTGTATTAAATTCGTTAAAAACTGTTACATTTTTAACAATTTTACCTGTTTCTTGGTCTAAAACTTTTACTTTTTGTGTATAAGCAATGTTGCTCATCAAAAAAATAACTACAAAAAAGAAATACTTCATCATCAACTAAAAACGGTTTCTAAAACTTGCAAGGATTTCGGCTCTCTAAAAGTCCCCAAATGTAACTTAAAATACCGAATTATGGTTTGCAAAACCAGTTGTCTTTCATCCTTACTGTAAGACACTTTATCAATAGCATCAAAATTTATGCCTAACAGCTTTTTAAATTGATAAAAATTATTGTGATGAATGACATTCTTATCTTGAATATCATCAGAAAAAACACCTTCTAAAAGGTTAAAGCCTGCTTTATTAGTTTGAGACATCTCTGGATAAAATCCTAAAAAACCAGTTAAATTCAATAAAAATAACAAATGAAAATTGGCAATTTTATCGTGCACATCTAACCAAATAAAAGCGGTTTCTAAATAACTGTATAATGTTTTATTCTGTTCTTCTTCTTGTATTGCACTCGTTAAAATTTCTGATAAAAAAAACACTACAGATTGCTTTACAATATCTGAATGTATGGTTTTATAAGGATGCATAACTTGTACATCTTTAATAGAATTTAACGAGTTTTTGTTATTGTGATTGGCAACTATTTTTAACTGAGTAAGAGGCTGAAAATAAGCAGCTTTTACACCCTTTTTTTTAGGCTTTAGCACACCTCTAATCAAATAGGTTTTTACACCATCTTCTTCTGTATAACATTTTACAATTAAGCTAGTGTCTCCATATTTTATTGCGCTTAATACAATTGCTTTCGTAGTTACAACAGCCATTAATTTACAATTGCAATTTTTGTGGTGGCTGTTTCTGTTGCATCATCATTAGACAATAAAACGATATAAATACCAGAAGCCACTTTATTACCAGCTAGATTTTTTTTGTTCCATACAACTTTACCCCCTTGTAATTCTTGCCCTTCTACAACATTGGTTTCGTAAACTAAATTACCTGCAACATCTAAAATTTTTACGTTAGTACCTTGAGGTAAATGTGTACCATTTCTACCATCTATAGTTACAGTTTCGTGGTTTTTTAAAGCAGGATTTGGATAGGCATACACCTCTGCCAATTCTTCTCCAAAAGGCGCAACATTACTATTGTAAGCTACAATTCCTTTATCTGTTGCAAAGTAAACTTTACCTGTACTATCATCTACTCTAATTTTTAAAATTCTGTTTGATGGTAAAGGAGAATTATCTGTGCTAAAATTTGCCAAAGTAGTTTGCCCAGAAGGATTTGTATATAAAACACCTCCACTATCTGTACCAAACCATTTATTATCTGCACCATCTACAAAAATGGTATTAATTCTTTGATCTCCTAACAAGCGCTCACCTACTCCATTTTCTTCTATAATAACCGGTTCTGCATTTAAAACATCCGCATCAAAAACAGAAGATGCATTTCTAAAAACAACCATTCCTGTTCTTGTACCCAGCCAAACTCTTCCGCTTTTATCAATAGCTACAGTTAACACATCTGTATCTGGTAAATTTCCTAAATTTTCTGTGGCAATTAAAGCTCTTTTTCTATTTCCAGTTTCATTAAATGCATACACACCATTTCTTCTAGTACCTATCCAAATGGTATTGTTACTACTTATAGCCATTTCGCTTAGACCAAAAGCAAAAACGGTTTGTATAGCACTAATATCGTAACTACTCCATTGCCCATTTGAGCTTAATTTCTTAAGCTCTTCATTTTGATTGATATTAGCTACCCATAAGTTACCTTGATTATCAAAAGCTGTAGCACTAACTCTAACAGTTACATAGTTTGGATTAGCTGATTCTATATCTACCAATGGACTATTTAAATGATTGTAAAACGTTTTTATTTCATCGTTCTCTACAACTAGCAAACCTCCTGTAGCAACTGAACTAACATTATTTGTAGCTCCAAAAGAACTGATATACACTTTATTATCGTGATTAGGATCTATAGAAACATAGTTTAAATCGGTTACAGGATAACTGGGATCATAAGGAGTATTAATCCAATTTTCTCCATTAAAATGACTAAAACCTTGTTTGATTTGTGAAGGTGCATATACTCCATTATACCCTCCATAAACCACCCAGAGATCATTGTTATTTACTTGTATCGAAAATACATTATTAGACAAAGGCCCTTCTGGATGAATTTCTTCGAAAGTAGTAGCCTGAGAAGAAGTGGTTTTTAAAATTCCGAATTCTTCTGTGGCTAAATAAATAGTTTCATCTACAAATAATGAATTAGATAAAGTAAAATCAAAATCTGTAGTCGTTGTAAAATTAGCTGTTTGGCTGTTAGATGTATCTAAAACAACTGCACTTTTGTTTAGTGTAACCGTTAAATGTGAGCTTGATGAATTTAATGCAATAATCGTCTGAAAAAAGTCTCTAACTTGTGTTAAAGTTCCATTATTGAATTGATATAATTTATTGCCCTCTGAAACATAGACTTGATTATTAAAAAAAGAAATATTGCTAAATTCACGACCAGCAAAATTTTGATTCCAGTTATTAAAATCAATCAATAAATTGTTACTAACATCCGCAGTAAAAACACCATCTTCTGTTGCTGCGTAAATGGTGTTATTTTCTACAAGAGTTTGATGAATCACTAACGATGTTGAGCTATTACCAATAAAAAAAGTATCACCAAATTCTAATTTTTCGATATTATATTCAACAATAGCAAAAGGTGTAGCTAAATATAAAATGTTACCAGATTCAGAAATATGGTTAATGCTCTTATTACCAGATTGATTAAAATTTACAATATCCGAAGAAATGGTAATGCTATCATCGCTATCAATTACTTCTACAAGTCCGTTTTCATAACCAATTATCAATCTATCGTAAGTAGCACTGTAATAAATTGCAGAAGTTGTTTCGCCAGACAAACCCCGAATTGATGAAAATTTCTCAATTTCTAAAGTTGTTTCGTTAAAAGTAAAAACGGCATTATCTGCTAAAGCATAGATGATATCATCAACTTTTACAAAGTCTTTTACATTATTATAAGAATAAAAATCTTCCCAAGAATCGCTATAATCTATTTGAGAAAAAACAGTAGAATACATAGATAAAAGAAGAAGAAAAATTACTTTTTTCATAAAACTGATTATATTACCAAAGATATTTAAATATTGTAAATTAACGTTAAAAAGAGCTACATTAGTACAAAATTGAAATAATTTTTATGAGTTTAGAAATAGAAAGAAAATTTTTGGTGATAAATGACGATTTTAAATCTGAAGCATATCAAAAAAAAATAATTAAACAAGGGTATTTAAATTCTGATAAAAACAGAACTGTTAGAGTTAGAATTTCTGATGACAAAGCATTTTTAACCATAAAAGGTAAAACAAATTTTTCTGGTACAACACGTTTTGAATGGGAAAAAGAAATTGATAAAAACGAAGCTGAAGAATTACTTTTGTTATGCGAACCTTCAATTATTGATAAAACTCGTTTTTTAGTAAAAAGCGATCATCATACTTATGAAATTGACGAATTTTATGGTGATAATGAAGGTTTAATTGTTGCAGAAATTGAATTAAATTCAGAAAATGAAACCTTTAAAAAACCTAGTTGGCTGGGCAAAGAAGTTACTGGAAACATCGAATATTACAACTCGAGTATCAGTAAAAATCCTTTTAAAAATTGGGTTTTATAAATTATAAATTGCCAAAAAATGACTAAAACTTCCTAACAATACAAAAAGATGAAAAATGGCATGGTTGTAGGGTATTTTTTTAATAGAATACAAAATTGCACCCACTGAATAAAACACTCCACCAGCCACTAAATATTGAAAATTCTCGGCAGAAATACTACTCATTAAAGGTTTTATAAAAAACATTACTTGCCAACCCATAAGCAAATACATTGCTGTTGAAATTTTATCGAATTTACCCGTAAAAAATAGTTTTAAAATGATGCCTGTTAGTGCAAATAGCCAAACAAATAAAAACATATACCAACCTAGTTTAGAATCTAAACCTACCAAACAAAAAGGAGAATAACTACCAGCAATTAAAACATAAATAGCTGCATGATCAAAAATATTTAAGCGTCTTCTTTTCTTCGGATGTTTTGCTGCATGGTAAAAAGTAGATGCTGCATACAAAATAATCATACTTAATCCATAAATGATAAAACTAGTTGGTTTCCAAAAATCATCAAAATTAAATGATTTTATCACCAAAAAAGGAAAAGCTACTACACTTAAAAACAAGCCAAAGCCGTGAGAAATTATATTCAATTTCTCTTCTTTACTGCTATATAAGTGATTTAAATTCTCGCTCATTATTAGGTCTATTTGTGTCTTTCATAAACTTTTTATCATTTATCAAATCGTTATACATTATGTTAAAAGTTTGCTCTTTTAAACTTTCTACATCTTTTTTTTCTAAATTTTTAGTTTCAATAAATTTATGTTGATGAATTCTAAAAACACCAGGACCGCCTTTAAAAAAATCCCAAGAAAAAAGTCGTTTACAATCGTAATAAATTTGTGGTACAATTGGCATTTTGTATTCTATTGCTAAACTAAAAGCACCTTTTTTAAAAGGAGCCAAAACTGTGTTTTCTGTAGGCACTAATCCTTCTGGAAAAATAGCCATACTTGTGCCATTTTGCAATTTCTTTTTTGCCAATTCAAATACTTGTTTTCTACTTTTAGGGTCGCTTCTATCAACCATAATTACAACTTTTTTATAAAAAAAACCGAAAATTGGAATCTTAACAAACTCTTTTTTACCTACAAAAACAATCGGATTTTTACTGAGAACCACCAACACAAAAGGATCCATTAACGACGTATGATTGGGGCAAAACATATAACTTTTGTCTCTTTCTATTACTTGATCGTTTTGTATTTTTAAACGAAAACCCATTCCGTAAATCAATACTTTAGACCAAATTCTAACCATTTTCCAAAAAGTAGGATAGTAAGATTCTTTTGCTGTTAATACAAACAAAAATGGGAGCATCAACAAAATTGTTATTACCATTAAAATGTAAAACCATGCTCGCCAAATTAATAGGAAAGGTGTTTTTAAATACTTCATAAACATCAAAAATACTAATATTCTTTTGTTTATTGATTTTATAAATCAAAACCTTATTTTTGCGCTCTTAAAGTGTTTTTTATAACACACTTTTTTAATTTTATCTTAAAATTATAAGTAAATGTCAAGAATTTTAACTGGAGTTCAAAGTACAGGAACACCGCATTTAGGAAATTTATTAGGCGCTATTTTACCCGCTATAAAAATGGCAAATAGTCCAGAAAATGAATCTTTTATTTTTATTGCAGATATGCATTCTTTAACGCAAATTAAAGATGGAGATTTATTAAGAGAAAACACGTATAGTGTTGCTGCTACTTGGCTTGCTTGTGGTTTAGATATTAACAAAACGATATTTTACAGACAAAGTGATATACCACAAGTAACAGAATTAACGTGGTATTTAAGCTGTTTTTTTCCGTATCAAAGATTAACTTTAGCTCACGGTTTTAAAGACAAAGCAGACAGACTTGCAGATGTAAATGCAGGTTTATTTACTTACCCAATGTTAATGGCTGCAGATATTTTATTATATGATGCAGAAATTGTACCTGTAGGTAAAGATCAATTGCAACATTTAGAAATGACTAGAGATGTTGCCAATCGTTTTAATAACATTGTTGGTAAAACATTAGTTGCACCAGAGGCTAAGATTCAAGAAAACACAAAATTAGTACCTGGTATTGATGGCGAAAAAATGAGTAAATCTAGAAATAACATTATTAATATTTTTTTAGCGGATAAAAAGCTAAGAAAACAAGTAATGTCTATTAAAACGGATAGCAAAGGTTTAGAAGAACCTAAAGACCCTGATACAGATAATGTTTTTGCGCTTTATAAATTATTAGCTTCTGATGATCAAATTGCTGAAATGAGAGCAAATTACGAAGGTGGAAATTATGGTTATGGACACGCAAAACAAGCTTTATACGAATTAATTCTTGATAAGTTTGCAACAATTAGAGAACGTTACCATCATTTTATGGAAAACAAAAATGAAATTGATGAAGCGTTAACTATTGGTGCAGAAAAAGCAACTTTGGTAGCCAACGATGTTTTAAAAAGAGTAAGAGAAAAAATAGGATATTAAATTATAGATCACCAACAAAAAATGCCGCTTTTAAGCGACATTTTTTATTTATGGTGAAAATCAATTGACTTTACATTGCCCATTTACAAACAATACCTCCCATAATTGCAAGAGTTATAATCCAATAACCTGCATTAATTGCTAAATATTTAAGAGATTTTTTTTCAAACACGGCAATGATTCCTAAAATTGGCATTATTAAGAAAAATCCATATATCATTCCGTGAAAAGCACCGTGTTTAAAAGTTCTAAAACGATCTCCATAAGTCGATATAAAGTTTTCAAAGTAAGAATACGCCTCACCTGTTTGTTCTGCAAATCCAGGTTCACCTGCTAAGGTTGAGTAAGCTCCCATTTGATGAATTGTCATAGGCATTAAAGCAAAAGCAACTAAAACGCTAAAAATATAGCAGATCACTAAAACCTTAACCATATTGGTATCTTTAAGTGATTCTTCAGTAAACCCCATTTCGCTCATCCAAGCTTTGCCAAATAAAGGGCCATACCAAATAGAGCCTAAAATCATTGGCACTAATGCCGCTAAAAAAAAGATGTAAAAATTCATTTCCATGATAAAAAGTTTTGGTTGGTTATCAAATATAGGGAATATGAATTAAAGAAATTGGCTCAAAACAAAAAACCCTGAAATATTCATTTTCAAGGTTTTACAATTTATTAATTTAAGAAAAATCTATCTAAAAATGATTTTAGAAATTCCATAATCATTTTCTGGTGATGTTACTTGTAATAGCATCATACCTGTTTTGACTTTAAAGTCGAAGTCTAGCTCGTTTTTACCAGCGTTTAACTGTACTTTCTGATTATAAATTACTTTACCAGTAACATCTGTTAAAGTTACAGTTGCTTCCGTATCTGTTTCACTGAATAACAATAAGCTCACATTGCCTTGAGATGGGTTTGGGTATGCCATAAACTCATTCTCAAAAGTCTCAATTTTCTGTACTATCTGATCTTCAACAGCAGTTTTTGTAAACTTCACATCAGAGATTTTCAAATCTAACGCTTTCGTTTGCGCCTCAACAGGTAAAAACGTAAAGGTTAACGTTGTTAAATCGTTAGCTTTTAACTTATCTTGTGTAGTACTAGAACTAAAAATATCAAAAGGTACATAATACGTTTGCTCTTCTTCTGAGAAATCTACCATTACTCGGTATTGTGCTTTCCAATCTTCGATAGAAGACTTGATTAAACCTAACTCCATTAAACCAGAACCTCTAGCTGTGAATGATACATAGTTGTAATCAGAATAATCTGCAGATAATGTACCAGGTAATAATGATTTGTATAATGTTAAGTAATCATAATTGCTTAAGGCCTTCACCTCAGGATTTCTGTTGATGGTATATTCATCATCTTGATAGGTTCTGTCAAAATCATTCCATACAAAGTAGTTCTTAATTTCTGTATAACGTTTGTCATAATCTAAGCCCCAGTTTCCATCTGCGTGATAGAAGGCATCTTGTACTTCATTACCTACTTTAATTAAAGCATCATACTCATAGCCATCAGCGATGTCTAATCGTAAGGCTTGTTGAATTTCTGTAGTTAACGCATTGTCTCTAAACTTGATGTTGTTCGCCGTTTCAGAATACAATTCTACCATAGATACTTCTGCTGTGTTTCCTTCTTGAGTACTTCTTAAAGCAACTACTAATTCGCCTTTTTCTCTGTAAATTTTAGAGGCATACGTTTCTGGGAATTTCTGTTTTTCTGTTTGTTTCACTGGAATGAAATCATTCAAGTTCTCTAAAATATCAGCCACCATTTTTTGCGTATCAGCTGGTGTTTTAGACCAAACTTGGAAGTTATACACATCATTAAACTTGGTATAATCATTTACATACCAGTTGGTCTGAATCGTGTATTTGCTATCGTTGTTGTTCTTAGCCGTTGCAAACGAGATGGCATATTCTACCACTCCATTTCTTTGTTTGATTCCTTGCATTAAGAAGTTATAGCCTCCTATGTACATTTTTTGAACATTTAGGATCTCAGCACCTCTTAATCGATCGCAAGATGCTTTGGTGTGATTGTATACTTTATCTGAAGTTTTAATACCTAAAACAACTCCTTTGGTTTCGCCATCTACAGCGAAATCTACAGACAATACTTCATCAGCAATGGTATAATCTAAAATATCAGTTGGCGATGTTACATTGGCAGTATTTCCAGCTACTAATTCTGTTGGAAACATACCTAACAACGTTTGCCCCTTGCCTTTATAAGGTTGTACAGATTTCATTTTCTGTTTATTGTAAACGTTTTCAGAAGTTTTTACGAACTCAGTTGGTACAGAGTTTTTCTTTCTACTTACATAAACTTTTGTGAGTGCATCTCCTAAAGATTCAGATTCTATTCCTCCTGCATTTCCTGAAGATACGCCACCACCTGAACCTCCTCCAGCTCCACTAGGGGTAGGATCGATATACGCAAAGTCTTGTTCTAAATTGTCTTCACCTGCAACTAAAGTTAAGGTACTTGTATTTGGTGAACTTACTCCATCTGCATCAAAGGTTGGAATTAAAGCTGCAATCGTTTTACCTGGAGGTAAACCATCTGTTATGGTGCTAACATCTACGGTAATGGTATAAACCCCTGCAACTAAATTATCGAATAAATATCCTCCATTAGCATCTGTTAGCACAGTAGAATCATCAGCTAAATTTCCAGGAGTACCAGGATCTAACGTTACTGTTGCTCTTTCAAATCTATATTCACCTGGATCTCTAATTCCATTTTGATTTAGGTCATACCATATTAAGTCTCCTATAGCACCATATTCAACTACTAATTCTGCAGAAGCTATTTCTTGAAGGCAGTTATTATTTGAATGCGTTAAAATAACAAAGTATTCATTTCCATCTAAATTTGATACATCACTAATCATTAAATTAGGAGTTTGTGTTCCAGAATAAACACCTGTATCATTTAGTAAAGTACCACCATTATTAGGATCTCCATTGTACCATTGGAACGCTATATTTAGATCTGCATTTCCTAGTGTTCCATACACAGGATTACCAGCGACATAGCTTGTTGCAAACTCAGCAGAACCCACCACACTAAAGGTTGCAGATTGTCCTTCAGCTATCGTTTGATTTGTTGGTTGTGAAGTAATTTCCATTTGATGAGCCACTATTTCATTACCAGTAGTACCATTATAACCAGCAGTACCTCCTGTTACTAGACCATCACCATCAAAACCTGTTCCGTCTAAAACACCATCATTATTTGCATCAATTCCTCCAGATTCTAAAACATCTAAACAACCATCGTTATCTGAATCTAAATCTAAAGAGTTAAGCATGCCATCGTTATCAGTATCTAAAGAACAGTTTATGGGAGATATACTTATAGCGTCGAATAAATAATCATTTCCATTACTATTAGGGCCTCTTTTAATTTGGATTTTTATAATTGCAACCCCAGAAGCATTGGTTTGAAATAAAATGGTATCGTATTCCCATTCGCCGAAAGCAAGCCCAATTTCTCCTTCTAAAGTGGCAACATCTACATTATTATTTAATATTTTTACTTGGCCCTTAATATCTTGTGGATCATTGCTTCTACCCCATATCATGTTTGCTAATGAAAGATTATAATCTTCATTTGGATTACCATTTACAGTAAATTCATATACCGTTAAGAAATCGTTACCTGGACCTGCTTGGATCCCAATAATTTCTCCTGAATCTGTGGCACCTGTTTCGTAGTCTGTAACGGTACCACCAAAACTTGTTTGAAAGCAAAGATCATTCGGAGCACCTATTTTATATTGTGAACTCGTACCAAACCACATTCCATTACCCGCTAATGTACAACCAGAAGCTTCCGTAAATTCATTTGGAAATTGTGCTGTATTTAAGCCTATGTTTTGTTGACATTCATTTACATCTAAAATACCATCATTATCATCATCTAAATCACATTCGTTGTTAATACCATCTGCATCTGGATCATTTGCTGTTGGAGTGCCTACGATTGCACCATCTGTACATGGGTTACTAATTACAGTTAACGTTGCTGAATTGATTTGTTCTATACAATTATTAGATGCATGTGTTGTAACTACGTAATATACTGTTCCATCTAAACCTGTAACATCCAAAATGTTTAAGGTAGCTGTATCAAAATCAGTGTAATTGACATCTGTACCATCTATTAGAATTCCTCCATTATTTGGATTTCCAATATACCACTGGTACATAATTGTAGCAGTAAGATCTATGGCAGCTGTATCTGTATAATCTGGTACTGTGTTTGGAGCCACACCAGTAAATGCAGTTGTACTTGTAGCTGATGCATCAACAGTAAAAGAAGTAGGATTACCAAAAATTATATCTTGATTTGAAGGGGCTGTATTTATAGTTAGTGCTGTAGCCACTGTTTCATTTCCAGTAACGCCATTGTACCCATCTGTTCCTCCTGTTACTAAACCATCACCATCAAAACCTGTACCATCTAATACGCCATCATTATTTGCATCAATTCCTCCTGATTCTGAAACATCAAAACAACCATCATTATCTGAATCCTTGTCTAGGCTATTTATAATACCATCATTATCAGTATCTATGCAAGTACCATCAGTAGGAATTATAGAAACATCATCAATTGAAAAGTCATTACCTGCTGATTCAAATGATAGGTTTTCTACTTTAACTATGTAATCTTCTGCTCCAGCTGGTGTAAACGTCATTGCTAGTTCTTCCCATGAAATTGTTCTTTTGTCTAAAGAACTTGCTGTTGCTATATCAGTATTATCTGAAACTCTAATTACAGAAATTTTTAACTGATAACCTTGCCCAACAGGTGCATTATATGCAGAGGCATGCCAAATAGAAAATGAATATTCCTTTGCTTCTAACGATAATACTTCTGTATAAAAAGTACCAAGAGTTGTAGATCCATTTACAGCAAGGTATGCATCATCTGCATCTCCTGTAGTATGACCTGGATAACTCCAAAGGGCACCACCTGGAAACCAAGTCCCTTGAGTACTTTGACTTTCTTGGCTGATCACTGCATATTGAGCTGCCCCCGTGTTTGTAGGTGCAACATAATTATAGTTTCCACCTGGTGCTGATTGCAAGTCACGATAATTATTTGTTGTTCCAAATGTTCCTGAAAATTCGCTTCTAGCAAGAGAACTTCCACACTCTTCAGTATCTAAAATACCATCGTTGTCATCATCTAAATCACACACATCACCAATAGTATCATTGTCTGTATCTAATTGATCTGCATTGGCTATGGTAGGGCAAATGTCTGTTGCATCTGGCACACCATCTCCATCAGTGTCTGGTGAAATAACATTTACAGTTCTTATAACTTCTGTTGCTGGATTACCTGCTGTATCTACTACATTGTAAGTAACTGTATAAGATCCTACAACATTTGTATTTACATTTGAATCATCTATTACAATATTGTTTGATATATCTCCATCTGTATCGTCATTGGCAGTTGCATCTAATTCTGTGTAAGTTGTACCTAAAACTATGGTTTGCGGATTGTTTCCTATTAAGGTTATTATTGGGGGTATATTGTCTACTTTAAAAAAATAGACAGCGCCTGAATCTGTTCCAATATCATCTTTAAATGGTGTACCAATAATTACATTATCACCAGAAATAGAAACTGATCTGCTAAATTCATCGCCATTTTGGATATCTGAAGAAATTAAAATATCTTCCTCTAACCAAACACTACCATCGTAATTAAATACTGTTGCATAACCAGAACCGCCTGTAGAAACACCTACAATTACTTTATTTGATTTTATGTCTACAGAATACCCAAAGTTATCTGCTGTTAAAGGTTGAGATGATAGTAGTTTTGTATTCTCTAACCAATTCACACCATTATAATTATATATATATGCAGAACCTGCATCAGATTGTACATCATCATTATGATGTGCTCCAATTATTAAATTATTTCCGTCAATAGCAACTGATCTTCCAAACAAATCACCTTGACTTGCATCTGATGCTGTTAGCTTTTGAGATTGAGACCAAATTAAACCATCATAATTAAAAATATAACCAGAACCAGAAGAAGTTCCATCATCATCATTTAGATATGCTCCTATAATAGCGTTGTTACCACTAATCCCTACAGCATAACCAAAATAATCACCTGATGCACCATCAGATGCAGTTAATTTAACCTCATCTCCCCAAGTAACTCCATTAAAACTATAAATATAAGCCGCACCTGATTGACTTCCATTTTCATCATCCCAAAAAGCACCAACAATAACCTTATCATTTGTTATATCTACAGAATTTCCAAACAATTTGCTACCATCTGATGGCAATAATTTAGCTTCTTGAATCCAATTTATCCCATCATTTGCAAAAATATAGGCAGCACCCGAGCTTCCTTTTCCGTTTGCACCAACAATAATTTTATTTCCATAAATTGCAACTGATTTTCCAAAACTATCACCTGATGCTGCATCTAACGCATCTAAATCAGTTTTCTGAATCCAATTTGCACCATCAAATTCAAAAACATAGGCAGATCCACCAGTACCTTGTCCATTTGCACCTATTACAGCCAAATTTCCATCAATTGCAACTGATATTCCAAAACTATCACCTGATGCCGTATCTGATGCTAGAGACTTTAAAATCTCGTTCCAATTTTGGGATTGTGTACTAATTGCTGTGAACAGCATAAGACAAATTAAAAGTAATTTTTTAATCATAATTCTTAAATTTTTGGTTATTACTACTCCAAACTAAATCAATGATTTTTTGAGTTATTTTTCATTGAATTAATTAAAATATAACAGTACTTTACATATTTTATTAATCTTTACTGAATATTAAAACCAACTAAAAATTTTGTCGTTAAAAAAATTTGGAAAGCAAACAAAAATAAGACCTGGTTTCCATCATATATAAAAAATGATGTGGAACCCCTATTTTTTGTTGTGAGTTTAATTAATGTAATTATCTAAAAACTAAGTATTAGGATTAATTTGAGTTTTAAAATCGTCACTGAATTTCTTAGAAATTTTAAAATACTGTTCTTGAATTTTTACTTGAGAAAAGCTGAATTCTTGTACATATTTTAAATTTATGGCTGTGCTTCTATTAATTTGAATTAATTCTTTGCTTGAAAAATGACTTAAAAATTTGGAAAGAGGAAAACGGATGAGTTGTTTTTGTTGTTTTAAATGATGTATATTTAAGTAAACATTTTCTGCTTGAACAAAAACGATTTCGCTCTTATTAATTTGATATATTTTAGAACCAATAGTGATAGCCACTATGTTACTAACCGCCTTTTTAATGGTTTTAAAATAAAAATTTATCGCAGAAAGTAAGGTGTATTTATTTATTGGCTTATTTAGGTAAGCTAAAGGTTTTAAGAGCATCAACTTCTCTAACGTTTTTTCATCGTTATAAGAAGTTAGAAAAATAAATGGAATTTGTATGTTTTCATTGATAAAATTGGCAATGTCTATACCAGATTTAGCTCCATTAATATTAATGTCTAACAAAGCAATATCTATAGGATACTTTTTAAAATTACGAACTGCATCTTTATAATTGGTTGTAATAATTACGTCTGAATATCCATTTTCTAAAAGATTTTTTTTGACTTGCATTGCGAGTAAAACTTCGTCTTCTACGATTAAAATTCTTTCTTTTCCTTGATTTTTAGTCATTTATTTTTTTATAATTAAAGAAATAAAATAATTGAACTCATTTTGTTTAAAATCTCCCGACAATTGTTCTACCATACTTTGGATAATGGTTATACCCAATGAAGACGGTTTTTTGAGGTTATGAAAAATAATACCATTGTCTTTATAATCGATTGTAATGGTATTTTTATTTTTGATTAATTGAACATCAATACTCAATTGCTCTTTAGGTTTAGCATGCTCAATACTGTTAGATATTAATTCATTTAAGATAATACCAATGGGCAATGCAGTATCTATATTTACTTTTATATCCTCTTTTAAATTCAAATTTATTACAGGACTCTTAACTGCAATATTTTGTAACCCATCAGAAATCTTTTCTATATATTTTTTTAAATTATAAGATTTACCTTTTATATGCTTTTCATCATACATAAATTGCTCATGAGCAATGAAAATTGTATTTATTCTTTTTTGTAAGTTTTTAAACTTGTTTTGGTATTTAATATCATCTAAATCATCGGCTTGAAACTCTATTAATGCAAGTATTAAGGCTAAATTATTTTTTACGCGATGATTGAGCTCTTGTATTAAAAACGTTTTTTCTTTCACAGTTTTTTCTAGCTGAATCGCATCATTTTCTATAATTAATTTTTGCTTGACGATTTGTTTTTTTGTTCTATATGACTGCAATAAAAAAGCCAAAAGTATAAATGCTAGTGCAAGGATTAATAGAATATTTTTACTTAATGTTTTATTTTCATCAATAACTTGCTGATTTTGAATTTTCTCTTTTTTAAGTTCAAAATTTAACGTTTGCTCGTTAATTTTTATGGCTTTCAGATTAAAATTATGTTGTTTCTTGTAATTTATAGCTTCTTTATAAAAATATAAAGCAGAATCCATTTGTTTTTGCACTTCAAAAACCTCACTTTTTTTTAAATAACTAGCAGATTTAACTTCGAAATAGTTGGTGTTTTTAATATGGTGATACGCGGAATCTATGTATGTATTAGCAAGCGCCTCCTCACCTAATTCTTTGTAGTTTTTACTGAGATTTAGGTATAAATAGGTAACGCTTATTTTATTGTTCAACTTTTTGCCAAGTACAATGGCTGCATTAAATAATTGTTCCGACTTCTTATAGTTTTTTGTGTAGGAATTATAAAATGCCTGCAAAACATCGGCTTCTGAGCTGCTATAATAATCGTTCTGTTTATCTGCAAATTGCTGTGCTTTTAAGGCTAATTGATATGATTTTTCTCTTTCTTCTTGGACACGATACCAAGAGGCTAACCTTATGAGCCATGTTGCATAATATTTATTTTTTACTCTTTTGCTATTGTTGATATACCCTTGCGCTAAATTAAGCTCTTGTAGTGATTTTGAAAAATCTGGTAGAACTTCATAAATAAGTGCCCTTACTAAAATTAATCTTGTGAGTTGATATTCTGACAAAAGGTTTTGTGATAAAATTTCATTGGAAAGTTCTAGACCATCGTCTATTAAACCAACATCTACAAGCTCCTGTACTTTAATTACTTTTAAATTTTCTATTTGAACAGGGCTATAATTATAGGGATTGTATAATAAAACCAAGTTTATAGCTTCTAATAATTCCTTAGATTGGTGGTTTAAAAGCAGATTTTCAGCTTTATTATAAAATATATCATAATTACTTGACTGGGTAAAACTACAAATTGAAATAAGGATTAATATCGGTAAAATAAAAAATCTGAGCATAACTAAATTATTTTACAATTGGATAATCCCTTGTCTTACTTTTTTTGAAAAGGTCAAAAAAAAACATTGTAGATAGAAATAATCTACATCTTAAACAGAACGTAACAAACTTATATTTAAAAGTTTATCTGTAATATGCAAAAATAGACTAATTAAAAATTTATTAGTTCATAAAAAAGTGTTTTTAATCAAAAAAGCGCTTGTTTTCCTTGTATTTGAAAATTATATTATCATAACAATTTTGTTTCATAAACCATAAAATACACTATTGGCATAATTTTTTGGTGTCTTTTTAAAATTTTACTGTTACAAACGCTTGAACGATGTATTTATTCATTCAAAAACTAAAAATCGGTTTTTTTTAGCTTAATTCTAGGATAAAATAGTTGTTACTCAAAACTAGGTTTTGTTATCAAAATAGCTGTTTTTTTTAATATTGCAAATCAAAAATCACTCTATCTTCATCGACTTCGCGATAGCTTCTAGCTCAAATAAAAATGCTCTTTTACTAACTGAAGGTGCATACGTAAATCCTTCAAAAACAATTAATCTGTTTTTCTTTTCATCAATAATTGTATAATTTAAAAATGGCCCAGCCATAAAATCGTCTTTTACTTCCCATTTTCCACGAGTTTCATACGCTTTTCTACCATCAATTTCGGCATCAAAAGTAAATGGTGTGTAAGCTTTTTCTGTAATCATATACATGCCTTCTTTAGAACCAGGTATGTATTTTTTACCAATTTTATTTCTAATGGCTACAATACTATCAGAAACCGTTTCTTTATCTTCTAAAGGTACAGCATACACCAAAATATTATTGCTACCCGATTTTGCAATTCCGCTTGTTAAATGGTTACGTAGCCATAAAAATTCTCCAGTATCATCAACCGTTCTAAATTTATCTGGAATGATTAGCGATAAGCCTAAATTTTGTATGGTTTTAAACTGATTTTCATCTAGTTTCTCTTTTTTGAAGATGTTTTGTGTGAACTCAATATCTGCATCTAAAAATATTCTTCGAATTTCGTTTTTACGATCTTGCAGTATTTTTATGATACTTGCATCATCTTTAGCTTGTACATAAACAATAGTTTGTGGTCTGGCATACACATTTTTTTTCACTGAAAAATTTTCGGTTTCTCCTTCAGAAATAATTAAAATATTTCTGCTAGATTTCATCATAGAACTATATCCATTAGGTGCTACTTGCGAAACAGATAAAATAGGCTCGCTTTGTGGCAAACCAACTTGTAGCTCCCCAAAAGAGTTTCTTATTTCTTTACCAACATCTCCTGTCCAGTCGCTTATTTTAGCAACTACCATTACTTTGTTAATTTTACCTATAGATTCTCTCAAAATCATTTTGTCATTTCCTACACAAGAGGTTAACAAAATGGTAAGTGTTAGAATTGAAAATATTTTTTTCATAAAGTTGATGTGTTTTGGGTTAGTTCTTACTTTAAACCTACCAAATATTGTTCCATTTTTACTTTTATTATTAGATAAATTAAATTTTTATCTATTTTAAAAAACTATCGTATTCTTTTCGGGTAAATATACAATCGTTGTCCTATTTTTAAATTACTAGTTCTTAAACCATTCCAGCGCTTTATACTGCTTACTCGTACTCCAAATTTATTGGCAATTTTACCTAAATAATCACCACTTTTTACCTTGTAACGAATACGTTTATCCATTTCAAAATATTTAGGTAATGGCTTTTCTCTTTTTGCATCTATAGAATCTGCTAAGGCATACAACTGTTTTTCTTTATCTAAAAAATCGATAATTTTATTGCTTGGTAATCGCAAAGCATAATCTCTATTTTTTACAAACGGAATAATATCGAGTTTATAGGACGGATTTAAAAACGTAAGTACATCTTCATCGACATTGATGGTCTTAGAAATTTGACCAAAGGTAACTGTTCTTTTTACACGAACTGTATCTGTTTGAAATTCGAAAAACTTTGGTATATCTGAATAAATATTGTGCTCTTTTGCATAGTTAAAAATATACATTGTAGCATAAAAAGCAGGTACATAACCTGCTGTTTCTCTTGGTAAATATGGTCTTATATTCCAATAATTGGTAAAACCACCTGAACGTTTTATGGCTTTAGAAACGTTTCCTGGGCCTGAATTGTAGGCAGCCAAAGCCAAATCCCAATCACCAAAAATACTATATAACTGACTTAAATATTTACATGCAGCAATGGTTGCTTTTACAGGATCGTGCCTCTCATCTACATAAGAGCTTACTTTTAAACCAAATTGTTTTCCTGTGCCATACATAAATTGCCACAAACCAGAAGCACCAACACCGGATCTTGCTTTTGGTCTTAATGCAGATTCTACAATGGCCAAGTATTTCATTTCTAAAGGAATATCGTATTGATCTAAATACTGCTCAAACATCGGAAAGTAGTACTTTGCTTTTGCCATTAATGCAGGATAATATTTTTTACGATATTTTAAATAGCCATTTATGACTTTTTCTAATGCAGGATTAAAGGCGAGATTAAAAGGTGTAGTTTCATTCAAATCTGCCAAGCGTACTTTTAGTAAATCTGAGGTTACTGCTTGAATTGTGTTGCCTATTAGATCTTTATCATCAATAACGTATTCTAAAGTATCCACTAAGGGTGAATTGAACTTTTCATCTACCAATAAACTATCTATGAGTTTTAAATCATCATCTGTAAAAAATTCTTTTTTTAAGGTTTTTTTTATGGAATCTTTAGCGATAAATAAAGTATCAATTTTTGGTATGAGGATACTATCTGTTTTTTCTTGAGAAAAAAATGAGGTGCTAATCAATAAAAATAATACAATGTTTTTCATGCTAAATAATGGGCTATTTCTCTTTTAGCGCAAAGAAATAATAAATAACATAAAACCAACTAAAAATACCATGAAGAATTGCCAATAAAATAGATTCATTTCTACTCCAAGAAATTACCACTGCTATTACAGATCCTAATCCTATTCCGTTTTTAACTACAGTGTTTTGTGTTTGCGAATGCGCAAAAGCATCCACATATATTAATACTAAAAATAATAGTGTTAAATATATCTTTTTCATTTTATAAATTTAATTCTAAAGCAATTGGGCAGTGATCTGAATGTTTGGCTTCTGGCAAAATATAAGCTCTCGCTATTTTTTCTTTTAAAGGTGATGAAACCATGGCATAATCTAATCGCCAACCTTTGTTATTGGCTCTTGCATTGGCTCTATAACTCCACCAAGAATATTCTTGTTTTTCAGGATTTAGGTATCTAAAACTGTCTATAAATCCACTTTGGATAAATGCTCCAATCCAAGTTCTTTCTTCAGGTAAAAATCCAGAAACACCTTTCATTTTTGGGTTGTGAATGTCTATTTCTTCATGACAAATATTATAATCGCCACAAATTACCAAATTCGGAATTTCTTGTTTTAAATTGTTGATGTATTCTTGAAATTCATCCATATAATTTAGCTTAAAATTCAATCGATCTAAATTGGTTCCTGAAGGTAAGTATAAACTCATAACAGATACTTCATCAAAATCTACACGAAGGTTTCTACCCTCAAAATCCATAGTTTCGATTCCTGTTCCATACTCAATATGTTTCGGTTTTTCTTTGCACAAAATAGCCACAGAAGAATAGCCTTTTTTTTGTGCCGAAAACCAATAATGGTATGGATAACCCGCATTTTCAAACGCTTCTAAATCTAATTGTTCCTTATGCGCTTTCGTTTCTTGAATGCAAATTACATCTGGTTTTGCAGCTTGCAACCAATCTAAAAAACCTTTTTTTAATGCTGCTCTAATTCCGTTTACGTTGTATGATATTATTTTCATTAAGCTCCTTTTAATTTCCCCAAAAGGGGAAACACTTTTGTGTTATAATTTTTTATTAATTACTTTTTTAAAAAACAACCATTTTATTTGCTCTTCTTCTCCATGATTTTTATCTACTATTTTAATTTTTGGAGATAAAATATAAGCAAGTGAAATATTTATAACAATAGTATAAACATTAGGCTCGTACCCCAATATTGTATAGGTGATAAACCCAAAGAGAATTATTAAAACAGGAAAAAGAAAAGGCACAATATTTTTTAAGTTTTTCATCTGTTCGTATGTTTTTTTTTATGAAACATCAGTTTTCACAAGATACTCAAAATTTAACTCAATTTAAAATAATTGGTTTCTTCAAAAAAAGGCAAGTAATTTGAGTTTTCTCTCCTGTTTGTGTTTGTACTTTCTTTTTTCTTGGTGATAACACAAAAGCTAACGTAATTGAAAACACCGTTCTTAACATACCGTTTTCAATTCCTGAAATGTACATAACGTAATACATCACTAAAAATAGCATTACAAAAATTAGTCTTGGATATTTTACAATATTTTTCATCGTTTAACTTTTATAAGTATCTCTTAATTTACGTCTCATTATTTTGTTAGATGCTGTTCTTGGTAACACGCTAATTTTAACTAAATCTACAACTTTAAATAACGGATTTAGCTCTGTTTTTACAATTTTTTGAGCTGCCTTTAATCTATCATCATTAGGTATAGCATCTCTTTTATCAACATAAAACACCACTAATTTTGCTGGCCCACCATCTTTAGGTGCAACTGCAATTGCTGCAGATTCTAACACAAAATCTAACTGATTAATGGCTTCTTCTATTTGAGTTGCACTTACTTTAATTCCGCCTAAATTCATAGCATCATCAACTCTCCCTAAAATTTTGAAGTAGTCATTTTCTAGCAGCTTTAACTCATCTCCATGTCTTCTTAACGTTTGATGATATTTAGGAGTATCATCATAATAAATTTTCTGATGATTTTTATTCAACAACTCTGTTGAAAGCCCCATTATTGGCGGAATTAAAAATACTTCTCCTGTATTGGTTTCTTGATGATTTTCATCCAACAACACAAAATCACTCCCCAAAGCTTTTGTAGAAAACGTACTTGGTATATTTTCTTGAACAACTGTACTTGTAACGTAACCTCCACCAATTTCTGTACCTCCACAATATTCTATCACAGGTTTGTTATTGGCTAAATGCATTAAATATTCCATTTCTGTGGGATTGGAAACTTCACCTGTAGAACTGTAGTTTTTAATGGCATTCCAATTATAAGATTCCATACAAGCTGAATTTTTCCAATGTTTTACAATACTCGGAATTACACCCAACATGGTAACTTTTCCATTTTGAACAAATTCTCCAAAATCTGCACCTAAAGGCGCATCATAATACAATCCAATAGCTGCTTTATTGACTAAAGCTGCAAAAATTAACCAAGGCCCCATCATCCAACCTAAATTTGTAGGCCAACAAACCACATCATTTTTTTGTATATTTTGATGATACAATCCGTCTGACGCTGCTTTTATTGCAGTAGTATGATTCCAAGGAATTGCTTTAGGCTCTCCAGTTGTACCCGATGAAAAAAGTACGGTAATACAGTTTTGTGGTGTTTGTTTTACTGATGTAAAGTTGGTGTTTTCTGATAAAAAATCATCCCAAAAAACGTCTTGATTTCTTAATTCAAAATCTTTGTTTTTGATGGTTTTTATAGCGATAATTTTATCTGCATTTGCTTCTACAACTTTATCATATAATGGAAATGTTTTATTAGCTCTAACTAAAAAATCTTGAGTAAAAACAACTTTTGGTTGTGTTAAATCTAACCTTACTTTTATTTCTTTGGTTGTAAAGCTATCTACAATAGTTGCCACTTTTACGCCTGCTTTTATGGCAGCCAAATAAATAGCTACACATTCTAAGGTCATTGGTAAATCTATGGCAATAGTATCCCCTTTTTTTACATTTATATTTGGAAAACTATTGGCTATTTTATTTACGAGCTTTTCTAACTCTTTTTGAGTTACTTTTTGAACTTTTTCGTTGGGTTTTTGAAAAACGATTGCAGTTGCATTATCCTCATTTTGAAAACAAGAATCTATAATATTTAGCTTAGCACCAAATAACCATTTTGCTTGAGTAACACCACCATCAATATTTAAAATTTGGTCGTATTTTTTATCTTGAATGATGTTTAAAGACTCCACTGTTTCTTCCCAAAAAGTTTCTTTATTTTTTACAGACCAAGTCCATAAATCTTTATAAGCAGAAAATTGATGCTTTTGCATCAACTTTCCAATATTAGATGTTTTTATATGTTCTTTAGGGGGTATCCAAGTCATAAAAAATACTTTTAAAAATCGGTTTCATCCTCTACAGGAACAATTGCTTTTTTCTCTTTTCCTTCCTCTTCTTCTTCAATTTTTTCTCCACAATCTACTCGAATAGATAAATTTTCTGGTTTTTCAAATTCATCTTGACTAACATTTAAAGTTTTATCTGCATAACATTTCTTCATAAATAAAGCCCAAGTAGGTAAAGACATTGAAGCTCCTTGACCCAATCTAATACCTGCAAAATGTGTGGCTCTGTCTTCACCACCTGTCCAAACTCCGGTTGCTAAATTAGGTACAATTCCCATAAACCAACCATCTGATTGATTTTGTGTTGTACCCGTTTTTCCTGCAATTTCGTTTTCAAATTCGTAAGGAAAACCTGTAACTGCTTTTCCTCCAGAAGTCCATTTTGAGCGCAAACGAATTCCAGAACCAGAAGTTGTAACCCCTTGCAATAAATTTAAGATTACATAAGCAGATTCTTCACTTAAAACCTCTTCAGTTTTGGGTACAAAATCTTTTAAAACGGTTCCGTTTTTATCTTCAATTCTGGTAATAATCATTGGTTTTACACGCAGTCCTTTATTGGCAAAGGTACTGTATGCACTTACCATTTCGTATAAAGATAAATCTACTGCACCTAAAGCTATAGAAGGATTTGGTTTAATTTCAGTTTCTATTCCAGCAGCTTTTGCCAAACGCACTACATTAGTTGGTGATACTTGATCTATTAAATTCGCTGTAACTACGTTTGTAGAAGTTGCTAAAGCATCCCTTAAACTTAACATTCCACCATATTTATCATTCGAGTTTTTTGGTGTCCATTCTTCAGGAATACCATATTTACCTTTTGGAATTGTATATGGTGTATTTGGTAATACATCGCAAGGAGATTTTCTTAATTGGTTGATTGCAGTTGCGTACACAAATGGCTTAAACGTAGAACCTACTTGTCTTTTTTGTTGTGCTACAGCATCATACTTAAAATGCTTGTTATTGATACCTCCCACCCAAGCCTTGATGTGGCCAGTTTGTGGTTCTATGGATAGTAACCCTGAACGTAAAAACGATTTATAATATTTGATAGAATCGTTTGGAGACATTATGGTATCTATATTTCCTTTCCAAGAAAAGACTTTCATTTTGGTTTTTTTCTTGAAGATTTCATCAATTTCTTTAGATGATTTTCCTGCAATTTTTAATCGTTTGTATCGTTCTGAATTTCTTTTAGCTCTATTTAAAATTCCTTTGATTTGACTTTTTTCTAAATCGTAAAAAGGTGCTGTTTTATTATTTTTTTGTTCTTTAAAAAAATACGATTGCAAATTAGCCATGTGTTCTGAGATAGCTTCTTCTGCATATTGTTGCATTCTAGAATCTATAGTTACATAAATTTTTAAACCATCACTAAAAATATCATATTGTTCTCCATTTGGTTTTGGGTTGTTTTTTACCCAAGTACGCATCACCTTTTGTAAATGTGTTCTAAAATAAGTTGCGTAACCTTCATCATGACTTTCTGGAGTATAATTAATACCTAAATCAAGCTGTTGTAAATCTAGTTTTTCTCTTTCAGTGATAAATCCATTTTTAGTCATCTGCAATAAAACAACATTTCTTCTTTGTTTTACTTTAGCTTCTCTTCGTAAAGGATTAAAATACGATGAGTTTTTTAACATCCCTACTAACATGGCAGATTCATGAATTTCCAACTCTTTAGGTTCTTTGCCAAAATAAATTCTTGCTGCAGAACGAATACCTACTGCCTGATTTAAAAAGTCGTACTTATTTAAATACATGGCTATAATTTCATTCTTTGTGTATTGCCTCTCTAACTTTGTAGCAACCACCCATTCTTTCATTTTTTGACCTATCCTTTTAAAGATATTTCTAGAAGCTCTTCCTGTAAACAACATTTTTGCCAATTGCTGCGTAATTGTACTTGCACCTCCACTTCCTGGTTTTAAAACGGCTCTTGCTGTACCTCTGTAATCTATACCAGAATGTTCATAAAAACGTTCATCTTCTGTGGCTACTAAGGCATTTACCAAATTTTGTGGTAATTCATTATATTTTACAGGAGTTCTATTTTCTTTAGCATATTTACCAATAGTAACACCATCTGCAGATATGACTTCTGTGGCTAAATTAGTTTGTGGATTTTCTAATTCTTCAAAAGTAGGTAGCGCACCTAACCCCCCTGAAGCAGCTATGTAAAACAGTAAAATCAAAATTAATAATCCACTTAATAGAATACCCCAAAACCATAAAAGGTATTTTCTATAACTTGTTGTTTGTTTCTTTGCCATAATAAAAACTTCTTCTCAAATTTTTTGAGATTTCATTAATTTATATTGCCTGTAAAAACAGGAATCTATTCTATTTTTTCTATGCTAAAACCTACATCTTGCAATCCTTCTACAAAAGGAATTGGCTCTACAGCTCCATTTTTACGCATTGCTTGACGAATGTTAAACACATATTTTCCTGATTCTGGAAAAATCTTTTCTTCTTTATAAAATAATTTATTTTCTTTGATATCTGTAAACCCTTCTCCTAAATATTTCCCAGATTTATCTGCCATTCGATACTCTAAAGTATCAATAATTTTATTCCCATTTGGAAATTTAAGTTCAGTTATTACAAACAAATTACTAAATGAGTACTCTTTATTGTTTCTAATATTTATAAACAAGTTTTTGGGTGATATTGTATCAGTAACCTCAAACTCAAATGAGATATTCGTATTCGCTTCCCAAGAAGCATTTGGTAGCGATTTGTATTTCGTAAACTCAATCGAATCACTACATGAAATAACCCCTAAACACACTATCAAAAAAACAACTTTTTTATTTTTTTGAAGGCCTATTTTTAGTATTCGATACATTTCTATTAGTATTTGAATTGTTTCGTTTAGAATTCGTTTTTCTGGGAGAATTAGAATTCTGTTGATTATTGTTTGCCGGTTTTCTTCTAGTATTTTGCTTTGGTTTTGGCTTTCTTTTTTGTTGTGGTTTTTGCTGATTTTTTTGAGTATTGTCTTCAGCCTGAGTTACAGCTGCAACTGGTTTTTTTCTCCTCTTATTTCTATTATTTCTTCTTCTTTTACTTGTTTTAGGTGCATCAAAACGAGTTAAACTGTCTTGCCCTACTGCATCTTCAAAATCTACTTTAATAGCTACTTCTACATCAGACTCATACTCTTCTAACGACATAGATTTCTCGTTATTTTTATTCAAGTCGATAATTTCTTGAACTTGATCTAACGTTAATCGAAACCATTTAAAACGCTCTTCTTTATAGGTATACCATAGGTGCTTTTTAAAAATATCCATCTTTACAAAAACAGCATCTCCTTTTTCGGTTTTTAATACCACATCTTGTTTTGGGAAAGATTTTAGCGCATCTAAATACGTATCTAACTCAAAGTTTAAACAACATTTTAATTTTCCACATTGCCCAGCTAACTTTAAAGGATTTAAAGACAATTGTTGGTAACGTGCTGCTGATGTGGTTACTTTTCTAAAATCTGTTAACCAAGTAGAACAACATAATTCTCTACCACAAGAACCTACACCACCCAATCTTGCTGCTTCTTGCCTTGCACCAACTTGTTTCATTTCTACACGAATGGAAAATGCACTTGCCAAATCTCTTATCAATTGTCTAAAATCTACTCTTGCATCAGCGGTATAATAGAACGTAGCTTTATTTCCATCACCTTGAAACTCAACATCAGAGAGTTTCATTTTTAAGCCTAATTTGCCTAAAATTTCTCTACCTCTTCTTTGTGTTTCTTCTTCTCTACCTCTGGCTTGTTGCCAAATATCTATATCTTTTTGAGTGGCTTTTCTGTATATTTTCTTAACATCTTCGTGGTTTTCGGTAATTTTTCGCTTTTTCATTTGCACTTTTACCAATTCACCAGCTAAAGAAATTGTACCAATATCATGACCTGGAGCACCTTCAACTGCAATAATATCTCCCATTGTTAAGGGTAAATTATCTACATTTTTATAAAAATGCTTTCTTCCATTTTTAAAACGTACTTCGAAAATATTAAATCGTTCTTGACCACTAGGTAGTGTCATATTAGAAAGCCAATCAAAAACTGCTAGTTTTTCACTACCACTTCCGCAAGTTCCTGTACCACAATTTCCATTACTTTTACAACCTCTTGGTACTCCATTTTCTGTTGTACCACAACTTCCACATGCCATAAGTAAAATAATATATTTTTATTCGTTTTTAGAATTTAAGTAATTTGTATCAAGTAAAATTGATTCAAAAAACCATTTCTAGAAAACTTTTAAGATTCATAAATGTTGATTATCAAACGGATAGAAAACTATAATTTGATAATGACTAATCAGTAAATATATGAAATCTAAACGAGTCAAAAAAGGTAAATTTTTGAGTAACTCCATTACTCTATTTTTTAGAGCAATAAAAAAGCATCCCGTAAAAGGATGCTTTAAAAGTAATACTAGTTTGTACGAAATTATTTCGCTGCTGCATATCTTTTTTCAACTTCGTTCCAGTTGATTACTTTAAAGAAAGCATCAATATAATCTGGTCTTCTATTTTGGTAATTTAAATAATAAGCGTGTTCCCAAACGTCTAGTCCTAAGATTGGAGTTCCTCCACAAGTAACACCTGGCATTAATGGGTTATCTTGATTTGGAGTAGAACACACCTCTACTTTTCCTCCTGGAAGTACACATAACCAAGCCCAACCAGAACCAAATTGTGTAGCTGCAGCTTTAGAAAAAGCATCTATAAAAGCATCTTTTGAACCAAAAGCAGCTTCAATAGCATCTTTTAACTCTCCAGACAAATACCCTCTTCCTTCAGGATTCATAACTGTCCAAAATAATGAGTGATTGTAGAATCCACCCCCATTATTTCTTACTGCAGCATTACTCATATCTAAATTAGCAAGAATATCTTCGATTGATTTTCCTTCTAAATCAGTATCTGCAATTGCTGCATTTAATTTTGTAGTATATCCATTGTGGTGCTTTGTATGGTGAATCTCCATAGTTCTTGCATCTATATGTGGTTCTAACGCGTCGTAAGCATATCCTAATTCTGGTAATTCAAAAGCCATAATTGTTATAATTTTTTTTGATTAATAAATTTTTGTGTAACAAATTTAAATGTTTATTAGGCATTACCCAAAACATTAGCGTTTTGTTAACTTATACTGCTATAAGCAACATTTATTCGCCAAAGGTTTGCATAAACTCAGAAACTTTTTTCACCATATTTTTACTTCCACAAACAAAGGGCACACGTTCATGCAATTCTGTAGGTTCAATTTCCATAATTCTTCTTGTTCCATCAGTAGCTAAGCCTCCAGCTTGTTCCGCTAAAAAAGCCATTGGACTACATTCGTATAACAATCTTAATTTTCCTTTCGGATTCTTAGATCCTTTTGGGTACATGTAAATACCACCTTTAATCATATTTCTATGAAAATCAGAAACCAAAGACCCAATATATCTGCTTGTATATGGTCTATCTCCTTCTTCTGCTTGGCAGTACTTTATATACATTTTAATTCCAGCAGGAAAATCTAAATAGTTTCCTTCATTTACAGAATATATTTTTCCGTCCTCTGGAAATTTTATGTTTGGGTGTGACAAGTACCAACTTCCTAATGCAGGGTTTAATGTAAAACCATTTACACCATTTCCTGTTGTGTACACCAACATTGTAGAAGTTCCGTACACAATATAACCCGCTGCAACTTGCTTATCTCCAGACTGTAAAAAATCTTCAATTTTTACAGGGGTTCCAACTTCGGTAACTCTTCTAAAAATAGAAAAAATTGTACCTACAGATACATTTACATCAATATTAGAAGAACCGTCTAAAGGATCCATTAAAACTACATACTTATTTTGATGATTTTTATCTTGGCTGTTAATAATGATAAAATCATCTTCTTCTTCACTTGCAATTCCGCAAACTATATTTCTATTTCTAATGGTTTCAATAAACACATCATTTGCCAACACATCTAACTTTTGTTGGTCCTCTCCTTGTATATTAGTGTCTCCAGCTGCACCTGTAATATCAACTAAACCCGCTTTATTTACTTCGTGATTTACTACTTTACCTGCTAAACGAATAGAGTTTAATAATCTTGATAGTTCTCCAGAGGAATATTTAAAATCATTTTGATTTTCAATTATAAATTCTCCTAAAGTCTGATTTTTTTTTGCCATAATTATAAAAAGTTGATGTGTACAAAGATGCAATATTTTATAATCTACGACAACGTTTTCGTAAAAATCATTTGGTAATTTTTTTATGTTATTTTTAACAAATCAAAAATAAATGTTCAAAAAAATCCTTTTTTTTCAGAAATGTTCAAAACTACTATATTTACATTCCAAAACGTATTGTCATGAAATTTAAAATTAGAGAAGGAAATAAAGAAGATATGCCATCTGTCTTAGATTTAATTAACGAATTGGCCATTTTTGAAAAAGAACCAGATGCCGTAGAAATTACAGTAAACGATTTGATTAATGATGGGTTTTCTGATCATCCAAAATTTAAAATATTTGTTGCAGAACAAGAAGATGCAATCATAGGTATTGCGCTTTTTTACGAGCGCTATTCTACATGGAAAGGAAAAACCATTCATTTAGAAGATTTAATTGTTACTAAAAGCAAACAAAAAATAGGAGCTGGTAAAGCGTTATACACTGCCGTTTTAAAATATGCGTATGACAACAATTTTAATAGAGTTGCTTGGGAAGTAATTGATTGGAATACAAACGCAATTAATTTTTATAAAAGCACAGGTGCAACGTATTTAAACGACTGGTCTGTAGTACAGATGAATAAAGAAAACTTGGCAAAGTTTATTAAGAATAGTGAAGTTTTATAAACAGAATTTATGACAAGCTAATATGGGGGTTTAAAAATCAATTTATCTAAAGATTAATCAAACTGATAAAAACCATTTCAAGTTTCTTAGGAATCATAAGTTTTTGTAGTTTTATCTTTTTACAATTAAAGATAAAATGGCAGACCAAAAAAGACTTTTTCTTGTTGATGCATATGCATTAATTTTTCGTGGATATTATGCTTTTATAAAGAACCCAAGAATTAATTCGAAAGGATTAGATACTTCTGCAATAATGGGTTTTATGAACTCGCTACTAGATGTTATAAAACGCGAAAGACCAGACCACTTGGCTGTTTGTTTTGACAAAGGAGGCAGTGTAGATCGTGTAGAAATGTTCGAAGCTTACAAAGCCAACAGAGATGAAACGCCAGAGGCAATTCGTTTGGCTGTTCCTTACATTTATGAGATTTTGAAAGCAATGCATATCCCAATTATGGTAAAAGAGGGGTTTGAAGCTGATGATGTAATTGGTACACTTTCTAAACAAGCCGAAAAAGAAGGTTACAAAACCTATATGGTTACGCCTGATAAGGATTTTGCTCAACTCGTTTCAGAAAATATTTTTATGTACAAACCTCGTTTTGGAGGTGGTTATGATATTTGGGGTGTACCTGAAGTGCAAGCTAAATTCGGAGTAGAAAAACCTGAGCAAGTTATCGATTATTTAGGGATGATGGGCGATTCTGCTGACAACATTCCTGGTTTGCCTGGAGTTGGCGAAAAAACAGCTAAAAAGTTCTTGACACAATTTGGCTCTATGGAAGGTTTGTTAGCCAACACAGATCAACTAAAAGGAAAAATGAAAGAAAAGGTAGAAGCAAATGGCGAATTGGGTTTGCTTTCTAAAAAATTGGCAACCATTATGCTAGATGTACCTGTTACTTTTGATGCTACTGATTTTACCTTAGATGAACCTGATAAAGAAAAGGTAACCGAAATTTTTAACGATTTAGAATTTAGAAATCTACTTACTAATTTCTTACGAACTTTTACTGATGAAAATGCAGTAAAAACAAATGCAACAGAAAACTCGTCAACTCAAGAATCAAAACCATCAACCAAAAACCAACAAAAAACTTTAGAAGGTCAATTCGATTTATTTGCGGCTCCAGGAACAGGAAGTATTACTCAAGAAGAAGTAGCTTCTGGTTTTAAAACCATTGCAACTACCAATCATTTTTATCAGCATATAAATACGCCATTATCAAGAAAATTGTTGCTGCAAAAATTAATGCAACAACCTTCGGTTTGTTTTGATACAGAAACTACAGGTTTAAAAGCACTTGAAGTTGAGTTAATCGGAATTGCTTTTTCCTACGAAAAAGGCAAAGGATATTATGTTTCATTTCCAGAAAATCAAGAAGAAACCAAATCAATTTTAGAAGAATTTAGACCATTTTTTGAAAGTGATATTGAGAAAGTTGGTCATAATTTAAAATATGATATAAAGGTCTTATCCAATTACAAAATGCCTGTAAAAGGTAAATTGTTTGATACCATGATTGCGCATTATTTGATCAATCCAGATATGAGGCATAATATGGATGTTTTAGCTGAAACGTATTTAAATTATCAACCCGTTTCAATTACAGAATTAATTGGTAAAAAAGGAAAAAATCAACTTTCTATGCGAGTTGTACCCATCAAAGATCAAACAGAATATGCTGTTGAAGATGCAGATATTACTCATCAATTAAAACAATATTTTACATCAGAATTAGAGTCTGGCAACGTTACAAAACTCTTCAATGAAGTAGAAATTCCGCTAGTTTCTGTGCTAACAGCAATGGAAATTGAAGGCATTAATGTAAACACTGAGTTTTTACAAGAATTATCTGCCGCGTTAACCGAAGACATCAACAAACTCGAAAAAAGTATTTACGAACAAGCAGGAGAAGAGTTTAATATTGCTTCTCCAAAACAATTGGGTATTGTATTGTTCGAAAACATGAAGTTGGTAGATAAGCCTAAAAAAACAAAAAAAGGACAATATAAAACAGGCGAAGATATTTTATCTTTCTTGGCAAAAGACCACAAAATAATTAGAGATATTCAAGAATATCGTCAATATAAAAAATTACAAAGCACCTATGTTGATGCCTTGCCCAACGAAATCAACCCAAAAACAGGCAGAATTCATACACAATATATGCAAGCTGTTGCTGCAACAGGTAGATTGAGTTCTAACAATCCGAATTTGCAGAACATCCCAATTAGAACAGAAAGAGGTAGAGAAGTGCGTAAAGCATTTGTTCCTAAAAGTAACGATTATGTGTTGTTGGCCGCTGATTATAGCCAAATAGAATTGCGAATTATTGCTGCTTTAAGTGAAGAAGAAAATATGATAAATGCCTTTAAAAATGGCGAAGATATTCACGCTTCTACTGCTGCAAAAGTGTTTAACGTGCCTTTAGATGAAGTGACTCGCGAACAAAGAAGTAATGCAAAAACCGTTAATTTCGGAATTATTTATGGAGTTTCTGCATTTGGTTTAAGCAACCAAACCAACTTATCTAGAGGAGAAGCCAAAGAATTGATTGATACGTATTATGAAACGTATCCAAAATTAAAAGCTTACATGTCTGCACAAGTAGATTTTGCAAGAGAACATGGGTATGTAGAAACGGTTTTAAACAGACGTCGTTATTTAAAAGACATCAATTCTAGAAATGCAATGGTAAGATCTGGTGCAGAACGAAATGCGGTAAATGCGCCAATACAAGGTTCTGCTGCTGATATTATAAAACTGGCAATGATTAATATTCACAACCGATTTGAAAAAGAAGGTTTTAAATCTAAAATGTTATTACAAGTACATGATGAATTGGTTTTTGATGCACATAAAGACGAACTTAAAATCATAGAACCCATTATAAAACACGAAATGGAAAACGCCTTTAAAATGAGTGTTCCTTTAGATGTTGAAGTTGGTTTGGGTTATAATTGGTTGGAGGCGCATTAATTTGGTTTATCTCTAAACTTATATTATATTATGTTTTTTTTATATATCATAAAAACATTAAAAATAATTTATAAACCGTTTACTTTTACTATAACAAATGGAAAAACCTGATACAGTATACTTGTATCGAATTATGCATATTGATAATTTAGATTTTATATTAAAGTCTAAAACCATTTGTTGTCCAAATTTAAAAAAGAGTGACCCAGATTTTATTGGGATTGGGGATAACTCTTTAATTGAAAGTAGAAAATCAAAACAAATACCAATAAAACCAAAAGGAGATTTTTCAAATTATGTTTCTTTTTATTTTGGAGCAAGATCTCCAATGCTTTACAATATTCAGAAAGGATACAATAACGTTACAAAACGAAAACCTGAAGATATTATATATTTAGTTACTAGCTTTAAAACTGTCAAAGAAAATAAATTAGCATTTGTTTTTACAGATGGTCATGGTTATCATAACCTTTCTCAATTTTTTAATGAAGAAAAATTTTTAAAAGAAGTTGATTGGAAGACAGTAAACCTTGTCAGGTGGAATGATACAGAAAGCGACCCTGATAGAAAAAGAAAGAAGCAAGCAGAGTTTCTAATTCACAAAGAGGTTCCTTTTTCAATGATAAAAGGAATTGTTACTTATAATGAAAATGCTAAAACAAAAATTTTAACTAAACTTGCCGAAAATAATATTAATTGCAATGTAATTGTTAAATCAAATTATTATTACTAAAATGATAAAATTTACTAAAGGAAATATACTTAATGCTGATGTTGACGCCCTAGTTAATACAGTAAATACAGTTGGAGTAATGGGTAAAGGTATTGCACTTGCATTTAAAAAAGCTTTTCCTTTAAACTATAAGTTATATAAAGAAGTATGTGACAAAAAAGAATTTTCAGTTGGAAATATGTTTACAACTAATACTGGACAACTAAACCCAAAGTTTATTATAAACTTTCCAACCAAAGAACATTGGAGAGGTCGTTCAAAAATTGAGTTCATTGAAAACGGGATGAAAAAACTTGTTGAAACAATAAAGACTAATGAAATAAAATCAATAGCTATTCCACCTTTAGGATGTGGAAATGGAGGTTTACAATGGAATATTGTTAAACCTATAATACTTAAAGAACTAAAAAATATAGATAAAAATATTGAAGTTATTATTTATGAACCTGGATTCAATAACCAAACAATAATTAAAAAGAAAGAAGTTTCTTTAACACCAGCAAGAGCAATGCTTCTTTGTGCATTAAAGGACTATCAAGTACTAGGTTATTCAATAAACTTATTGGTTACGCAAAAAATAGCTTATTTTCTCCAAAGAGTTGGAGAACCTTTAAACTTACAATATGAAAAAGGACACTATGGTCCGTATTCCAATAGATTACAGCATTTACTAAAATACTTGAATGGTTATTATTTAAACTTTAAACCCGAAGAAACCAAGCCAAGTTCTTTAGTTACTATTAATCATTTTGAAAAAGTAGTTAATTATACTCAAAAAAAGTTAGATAACAATCAACTTGAAAGGTTAAAAAAAGTAAAAAAATTACTTGAAGGATTTGAATCTCCATATGGTTTAGAATTACTTGCAACAGTTGATT
The DNA here is from genome assembly GCF_054584775.1 of Polaribacter litoreus. Lineage (NCBI taxonomy): Bacteria > Pseudomonadati > Bacteroidota > Flavobacteriia > Flavobacteriales > Flavobacteriaceae > Polaribacter > Polaribacter litoreus. The sequence continues at coordinate 144,198 of NZ_JBTLRD010000012.1, forward strand.
ATATTTCTCAAAACGAAAATATTAAAAATACAGATGAAATTGTAGATAAAATTGGACAATGGACGCAACGAAAAAAAGATATTATGAAGCCATTCCATATAAAAGTAGCTCACAATAGATTAAAAGAATATTACAGTCAAAAATGGTTGTAATAAATGCAGTTTTACATTTATTCTAAATTTAGAGCGTGAAACTTCAGAAAACAGTAGAGTTAAGTAAATAAAACAGATTGTCGCTACAATGACACGACAATTAAGAATAAATTTAGGAGTTAGTTTAAAAAGAAAATCTAGTAGGAATAATTCAGTTTTTTGATATTAATTCTCTTAAAATCTGCGAATTCAAAATGAAACTAGATTACATAGAAAACTATAATGAACTCGATGAAAATATAGTTCGTTTGTTTGATTTTGATAAAGCAGAAGCTATCAAACTTAGAGATCTTTTGGTAGACGTTGTTATCAACAAAAAACAAAAATTAGATTTAGCACAAGTCGATTTTATGGAACTTATAAATTGTAATTTAATATTCGGTTTGTTTAAAACAGATGAAGGAATTTTAACCAAAGACAATCAAACTTTTTTCTGTATTTTAACTTTAAAAGGTTTTGAAAATATGGTAAAATTAATTGAACCGTTTTGCAAAAAAGAAGTTAGAAGTTATCAATATTTATATGATATAGATAATCCTACAGAATTGCTGTTTTCTCCTTCTGCTGGTATGGTTTAAAAACTATAAACTATTCATTTTCGTAAACAAATCCCAAATTACAACTCCAGTAGTTACAGAAATATTTAAAGAATGTTTGGTGCCTAATTGCGGAATTTCAATACAAAAATCACTGGCATTTACCACTTCTTGTTGCACGCCTTTTACTTCATTACCCATTACAATGGCATATTTCTGATCTTTTATTGGATAAAAAGTATCTAATTTTGTCGAGTTTTCAGCTTGTTCAATGGCCAAAACTTTAACTTTTGAATCTTGTAAATTTTGAACTACTGAAAGTGTACTTTCAGCATATTCCCAATCTACAGATTCTGTAGCACCCAAAGCCGTTTTATGAATATCTTTGTTTGGCGGAGTTGCACAAATACCACACAAATAGATTTTTTCAATCAAAAAAGCATCACTAGTTCTAAACACAGAACCAATATTATTTAAACTTCTAATGTTGTCTAAAACCACAATAATTGGTGTTTTTTCAACGGCTTTAAATTCATCAACCGAAATTCTACCTAACTCGTTATTTTTTAATTTCCTCATAAATTTAGCTGTTGGCTTTTAGCTTTTAGCTTTTTGTTAGTTTGGTGTGAAAACTAATAGCTAAGAGCTAAAGGCTAAAGTCTTTTTTTTATCTTCGCAAAACTAATTGAAAATTTCCAAAAACTTGGCAAAACAGAAAGCGAAAAAGGTAACTCCTTTAATGAAACAGTACAATACTATCAAGAACAAATATCCTGATGCTATGTTGCTTTTTCGTGTTGGAGATTTCTACGAAACTTTTGGAGATGATGCTAAAAAAGCAGCTCAAGTTTTAGGCATTACACTTACAAAACGTGGTGCAGGTTCAGATTCAGAAACGGCTTTGGCTGGTTTTCCTCATCATTCTTTAAATACCTATTTACCAAAGTTGGTAAAAGCAGGAATGCGTGTTGCCATTTGCGATCAGTTAGAAGACCCAAAAATGACCAAAACCATTGTAAAACGTGGAGTTACAGAATTGGTTACGCCTGGTGTTTCTTTAAATGATGAAGTTTTACAAAGCAAAAGCAACAACTTTTTAGCGGCTGTTCATTTTGATAAAAAACAACTCGGAATTTCATTTTTGGATGTTTCTACAGGTGAATATTTAGTTGCTCAAGGAACATCAGAATATATTGATAAACTACTGCAAAATTTTAGTCCAAGTGAGGTTTTAGTTCAGAAACAAAACAAGCAAAAATTCTTAGAACTTTTTGAAAACAGGTATTATACGTTTTATTTAGATGATTGGGTTTTTCAAAAAGAATATGCCAATGAAACTTTACAAAATCATTTTGAAGTAAAAACGCTTAAAGGTTTTGGTGTTCAAGATTTAAAAAACGGAATTATTGCTGCTGGTGCTGTCTTGTATTATTTATCTGAAACACAACATAATCAATTAAAACACATTCAAAATATCAGCAGAATTGCTGAAGATAACTATGTTTGGATGGATCGTTTTACAGTTCGTAATTTAGAATTGTACAATCCAAATTCTGTAAATGCAGTTACGCTTTTAGATGTAATTGATAAAACCATTTCACCTATGGGTGGAAGATTGTTAAAACGTTGGTTGGCTTTGCCTTTAAAAAATATTGATGAAATTAAAAATCGTCATGAATTGGTCAAATTTTTTATAGATTCTGATGAATTTTCGCAAACTGTAACCTATCAATTAAAACAAATTTCTGATTTAGAAAGACTCATTTCTAAAGTAGCAACTGGTAAAGCTTCACCAAGAGAAATTGTATTGTTAAAAGATTCTCTAAAAGCAATTTTACCGATAAAAATTGAAGCTGAAAAGAGTAAAAATAAAGCTGTTCAAAATTTAGGAAAACAACTCCATACTTGTAAAGATTTAATCACAAAAATTTCTGAAACCTTGTTTGATGATGCTCCTGTAAACATCAATAAAGGAAACGCAATTGCCAACAATGTACATCAAGAATTAGATGATTTACGTGCAATTTCATCATCAGGAAAACAGTTTTTAGATGAACTATTAGCGCGTGAAACTGAAGCTACAGGAATTACAAGTTTAAAAATTGCGTTTAACAATGTGTTTGGCTATTACATAGAGGTTAGAAACACACATAAAGACAAAGTTCCTGAACAATGGATTAGAAAACAGACCTTAGTTTCTGCTGAACGATACATTACTGAAGAACTAAAAGAATACGAAACCAAAATTTTAGGAGCAGAGGAAAAAATTGCCAAATTAGAGCAAGAAATTTTCTCAAAACTGTTGCAATACATCATTCAGTTTGTTGATGTTGTACAAGAAAATGCACAAATTATTGCAAAAATAGATTGTTTATTGTCTTTTTCTGTATTGGCTGTAGATAATAATTACGTTCGTCCTATTATGGATGAAAGCACAGATTTAGACATTAAAAATGGTAGACATCCTGTAATTGAAAAACAACTTCCTATTGATCAAACCTATATTGCTAATGATGTTGTTTTAAACAGGAATCAGCAACAAATTATTATGATTACTGGGCCAAACATGTCTGGTAAATCTGCCATTTTACGTCAAACTGCTTTGATTGTTTTACTAGCTCAAATGGGTAGTTATGTTCCTGCACAAAATGCTAAAATTGGGATTGTTGATAAGATTTTTACCAGAGTTGGTGCTAGTGATAATATTTCTATGGGAGAATCTACGTTTATGGTAGAAATGAACGAAACTGCATCGATCTTAAATAACGTTTCTGAGCGCAGTTTAATTCTGTTAGATGAAATTGGTAGAGGAACCTCTACTTATGATGGAATATCGATTGCTTGGGCCATTTCTGAGTTCTTGCACGAACATCCATCAAAAGCAAAAACATTATTTGCCACACATTATCACGAATTGAATGAAATGACCACGACTTTTGAGCGCATTAAAAACTTTAATGTGTCTGTAAAAGAACTAGAAGACAACATTATTTTCTTACGTAAATTGGTTGCTGGAGGCTCTAATCATAGTTTTGGAATTCACGTAGCCAAACTAGCTGGAATGCCAAATATGGTAATTCATAGAGCCAATAAAATATTGAAAAAACTAGAAGAAAATAATAAAAATGCTGAAGTTAAAGATGTTTTAAAACAAACTCAAGAAGAAGAAATGCAACTCAGCTTTTTTCAGTTAGATGATCCTTTGTTAGAAAATATTAGAGAAGAAATTTTGGCTACAAATATTGATACATTAACACCAATTGAAGCTTTAATGAAATTGAATGAAATTAAGCGAATGTTGGTAAAAAAGTAATTTACTTATCTTCTAACTTCCAAGTTCTTACCCAGTCGATTCGCATTGTGTTAATAGAATTATTTGATAAATCACTTTTTGGAGGTAAACCTCCTAACCAACCTGCTTCATTTGTCCAAACATCAAAAATAATTTCTAATTCTCTTGTAAAAAAACGATCTTCATGATAAGTTCCATCCAAATGTTCACCAACTACAACACTTCCTGCTGGTTCACCATCTAAGTAAAATTGAATATTTTTTTCATCTTTCCACCAAACTCCATAAGTGTGGTATTCTTCATTCCAACCTTTAGTTTTTAAGGGATTTGTGTCAGATAAATCCGAACGTAAAAAATTACCTTTATTTCTAATTTCTTTAGGAGTTTTATTATTGTCTGCGTGAAAGTATTGTGAGTTCATCTGTTCTGGAAAATTATCTGCAGTACAATTTGTACAAGATGGATTTGAGTTGTTTTCTATAATATCGATTTCATCTCTAAAAATACCACCACCACCTTCACCTTTATTCAACCAATACGTATTATAAGCCGAAATGTGTGCAGTTCTAATTCTTGCTTCTGTATACATTGGATATCCTGTTTCAGCTTTAGAGTGGATTCTAGCAGTTTGAAACCATCTACCATCTGCATTACTTTCGTTTAATGTAGCTTTAATCCAAAGATTACCATCTGCAACACCAGAATTTTCATCTGATTTCGACATAAAAACAGGCACTCCGTAATTCCAAGTAGATTTAAACCATTTAGAACCATCCCAAGCATCAAACTCATCTGACATTGTTTCTAATTTTACCCATTTTTTATCTTCTGGAGTTGTATCTTCAATAGAAGTAAATGATGGGAAATCTGGGTCTATATTTAGAAAAGCAGATTCAGTTGGTACAAATTTGTTTACCGTAATTGTTACAGTTGCTGTTGCTTTATCTCCATCTTTATCAGACAATTGGTAAGTAAAACCATCTTCGCCATAAAAATCTGAATTTGGCACATATTCAAAAACACCATCGCTTATTTCTGTTAAAGTACCTTGATTAGTTGTTGTGCTAATACTGTAATTATCAGCATCTCCTCCATCATTTCCTAAAGTATCATTTTTGCTAACATCAATCTGGTTTACTGTACCAGCTGTACTATTTTCTTCTACAATTAAAATATCGTTTTCTGCAGTTGGTGTGTCATTTTGTGTAATAACTTCTTCTGCTTCTGTTGTATCTGAACTACCACAGTTCATTAAAAATATCGATAAAAAAGCGACTATAATTAAATTCTTGTATACTAATATTTGCATTTTACTTTTTTATTTGATTAACAATTCTTCTAATTCTTCTAAAGATTTTCCTTTGGTTTCTGGCACTTTAAACCATATAAACACAAAGCCTATAACTGCAAAAACACCAAAGAGTAAAAAGGTACCAGCGTTTCCTAAAGTTTCTAATTCCCAAGGAAATAAAAGTTGTACCAAGAAAGAAATTGCCATATTTACTAGGCCTACAAAAGTTATGGCTATGGCTCTAATTCTATTAGGAAATAATTCTGAAAATAAAACCCACATTACAGGACCAATAGACATTGCAAACGCACCTACAAAACCTATAATACCAATCAGAATTAAAATGGTATTCATTTTTGCTGCTGCAGTTACTAAAGTTCCTTCGTATTTTGCAGCATTTTCTTTACCCAAAACATTTGCTAATGCTGCTTTAAAATCTAAATCGTTCTCGAAAACTTTGTCTTTAAGTGATGCTATTTTTGAGCTATCTATTTCTGATGGTAAGTTTGCAATAGCTTCTTGATTTAATGCATAAGTAGCATCGTTAAAACCATAACTTAATAAAAATAAGCAAATGGCAATACCAGCCATACCAATAATTAAAAGTGGTTTTCTACCTAATTTATCTATTGCCAAAATAGCAACTATGGTAAAAGCTAAATTTGTAACACCTACTAAAGCCGCCTGTATAAAAGAAGCATCTGTACCTATACCTGTTTGTTCAAAAATCATAGGAGCATAAAAAAGTACTGCATTTATACCAACAATCTGCTGAAAAACACCAACTACCAAACCAATTACAATAACTTTTCGCATGGATTTTTTAAACAAATCTGATACTTTAGTTTTTTCTTTTGTGGCATCTTCAGAAATGCTTTGTTCTACTTCTTTAAGTTGATTTTTAGCTTTATTTTCATCAACAATTTTGTTCATTACTTGTAAAGCTTCTTCTTTTTGATTTTGAATCATTAGCCATCTAGGACTTCTAGGAACTATGTATAATCCTAAAAAATAAAGAATTGCTGGTAAAGCTTCTAAACCTAGCATCCATCTCCAGTTCCATTTACCAAGTCCAATAGATTTTGCCCATTCAGCATCAGAATTACCCCATTTTAAAATTAAATAGTTGGTAAAAAAAGCGATAGAAATACCCAAAACAATATTTAGTTGATTAAAAGAAACAAGTTGTCCTCTTTTTTCTGGTGGAGCCACTTCTGCAATATACATTGGTGCAATAATTAATGCTGTACCAACTGCAAAACCACCAATCATCCTAAAAAATATTAGCCAAAAGAAATTGAAAGCCAAAGCAGAACCAATTGCAGAAATTGTAAACAGTAATGCTGCATATTTTAAAATTTTTCGTCTTCCAAATTTATCGCTCATGGGTCCAGAGATTAACATCCCAGCTCCTGCTGTTAAAGTTATAGAGCTTACAGCCCAACCCAATTGTAATTTTGTAAGGTTAAATTCTGGCTCTATAAATTTTACAACTCCAGAAATTACGGAAGCATCAAATCCTAATAAAAAACCACCCAATGCAACAATTGCGGCTATTTTTGTGACAAATAAATTTTTGTTAGACATATTATTTTTTAAACATTAGTATTAAAATTATTCTCCTCTTTCTCCTTTAGCTACGTGATGTGTCATTTTCCAGGTAGTAAATCTTCTGATGTATTGATAATCATCATTCATATATTCATGAGTTAATCCCCATCTTAAAATATGAGTTGGGTGTATTTCTGCATCTACAGTTCTATTTAAACCAATTGCATGAGGCGCACCTTTTACCACACTTTTTATGTCAAAATTAATTCCATCAGGAGACCATTGAAGCGTGTTTTTTTCTGGACCATCTGTGGTAATTAAAGAAGAAACACCTCCATTAAATGGCCAAACACAAATTTCATGACCACTGTTAGAAATAGGGTTGTATTCCGATTTTATATAAGGTCCTTTTGGATGATCTGCAATTGCAACTCCATGTCTAATTTGTCTACCACCAAATGTAATGGCTTCGCCCATTTGTTCTCCTTTGTAATAAAGGTAAAATTTGTTTTTATAGGGTATTATGCAAGGATCGTGTACTTTATGGCTATCAAAATCGCCCTTTTTTTCTACTAAAAATCGATTTTGGGTATCACCTTTCCAAATGCCATTATCAGCAGGTTTTAAAATTGGAGCATCACTTTTTGTACATGGACCATAAGGAGAATTTGACCAAGCCAAACCTACTTCATTTTTAACTCTTACAGTATAATCGCCTTTTATGGTTTGGTAGGATAAATAATACATCCCTTCATATTCCATAATTTCTGGAGTAAACACAGACCTATCATCGTAAGCACCTTCTGCTCCTCTAGGCACAGCTAAACCTTCTTCTTTCCAGGTGATGCCATCGTAAGAAGTAGCAAACCATAAATCGCATCTATCCCAAGGAAAAACTTTATCCGTAGAAATATTACCAGCAAAACCGTCTGTAGCACCAGTAGATCTAGAATACCACACAAAATATTTATCATTAAATTTAATTAAAGCACTTGGATCGCGTCTTACAACACCTTCTTCGTAAGCCAAATCTCCTTTTAAATCTTCGATTTGATAATCAAAAAACCATTCATTAGATAAATCTTTTGGCCATTGCAAAGCTCTTTTACTTGCTGCACTTAATTTGTCTTTGTTGGTAATGCCCAAAAAATCTTTTTGTTCGTCTGTGATTTCTATGCTCATTTTTAGGTATTATTTTTATAATTGGACTGTATTCAAAAACTAAAAATTACTCGTTTTATAGTGAGTATATCTCCTTGATTATTTCGAAACTTAAAAGTACACTTTAGAAAACTACCATCTTCTTTTTTTATTCAACGTATAAATAACAAATCAACTTTATTGTATAATATATTAACACAGTTCACTCCATTTATGGTAATCTATTCTATTTAAAGTAGAATTAGCTAAGCTAATAATATTTAGGTTTTGGCAAACTTGATGTGATAAATCTTAATAATTCTTTTACTATTAGCTTACAAGAAAATTTAAAATACCGCAAAAATATCTGGAACAGCAATCCAATTTAAATACTTAAAAATTAAACAGGCATAACGATATTGGTTCTTTATAAATTACCAAACAAAATATATGTATATAGAGGAAGATTATACAAATGAAAAGATTACTATTTTTTATAGCACTTAAAGGCCCTGTCATTATATCAAATCCTAATTTTGCACAATTATTAATATGCCTAGTACTCCTTACTGAAGCTGCTAAAATTTCAGTTTTAGAGATATAGTGATCAGAAACTCATCAAATAAGAGTTTTAGTAAAGGAAAGCGCTTTCTTTTTTAAAGAATATATGAAAAGTCTAATTTGTTGTACCTATACTTAATAAAAAAGCCTTTCAAAGAAAAACCTTGAAAAGCCTTTTAGTACTCAAGGTGGGAATCGAACCCACACTCCCGAAAGAACTGGATTTTGAATCCAGCGCGTCTACCAATTCCGCCACTTGAGCTTCTTTAAATTGGTTTGCAAATTTACTAAATATTTTTAACTTATAATGAGAAAATTTAATTTCAAACTCAATAAATTATTTCTACTTTTGTGAACTCACAACAACACTACTAAAATCATATCTTATGATCATCAGCTCTCTTGCTCCAAAACTTTTTGGTTGCAGACAAAGTACAGTTTTAGCCCACAAAATAGCCAAAGAATATAATACAGAGTTAGGAAACGTAATAACTACTTACTTTAGTGATGGAGAATTTCAGCCAGCATTCGAAGAATCAGTTCGCGGAAGACGTGTATTTATAATTGGTTCTACTTTTCCAAATGCAGACAACTTAATGGAAATGTTACTAATGTTAGACGCTGCTAAAAGAGCTTCTGCGAGACACATTACAGCTGTTATGCCATATTTTGGTTGGGCAAGACAAGATAGAAAAGACAAACCTAGAGTAGCTATAGGAGCAAAATTAGTCGCAAAATTACTAGAATCTGCTGGTGCAACAAGAATAATGACAATGGATTTACATGCAGATCAAATTCAAGGTTTTTTTGAAAAACCTGTAGATCATCTTTTTGCCTCTACTATTTTTATGCCATATATAGAAAGCTTAAATTTAGAAAATTTAACCATTGCTTCACCAGATATGGGGGGTTCTAAAAGAGCATATGCTTATTCAAAACATTTACTTTCTGATGTTGTAATTTGTTATAAACAAAGAAAAAAAGCCAATGTAATTGGTCATATGGAACTCATTGGTGATGTAGAAGGTAAAAATGTAGTACTGGTTGATGATATGATTGATACAGGAGGTACTTTAGCTCATGCAGCAAATTTAATGAAAGAAAGAGGAGCCGAAAGTGTGCGTGCCATATGTACACATCCTATTCTCTCTGGAGGAGCTTATGAAAAAATTGAAAACTCTGCTTTGACAGAATTAATTGTTTCTGACACAATACCTTTAAAACAAGAGACATCTAAAATAAAAGTTGTATCTTGCGCGCCCTTATTCGCTGATGTTATGCACAAAGTACAAGATAACACATCAATAAGTAATCAATTTTTAATGTAAATTTTTAATAAAAAGTAATGAAATCAATTACAATTAAAGGATCAAAAAGAGAAAGCGTGGGCAAAGTAGCTACTAAAGCCTTACGTAATGCTGGAATGGTTCCTTGCGTTATATACGGAGGAGAAACACCAATTCACTTTTCAGCAGATGAAAAAGCGTTTAAAAATTTGGTATATACTCCAAATGTATTTACAGCAAGTATTAATGTTGATGGACAAACAATAAGCGCTATTTTACAAGACATTCAGTTTCACCCAGTAAGTGATAAAATTTTACACGTAGATTTTTATCAATTGTTTGATGACAAAGAAGTTACAATGAATATTCCAGTAAAATTAACGGGTACTTCTCCTGGTGTTTTAAATGGTGGTTCTTTGCGTTTTACTAATCGTAAATTAAAAGTAAAAGCATTACCTGCTAATTTACCAGATTTTATTACCGCAGATATTTCTAAATTAAAAATAGGAAATAAATTATTTGTAACATCATTAAAGAATGATGATTATACATTTATGCACCCTGATAACACAGTTGTTGTTCAAGTAAGAACATCTCGTAATGCAACTGTTACTGTGGATGAAGATGAAGAAACAGCAGCAGAATAAATTGTTGCTACTATAATTTTATAAAAGCGTTACATTTTTGTAACGCTTTTTTTTACCTTAAATTTATGTGAAAATTCATTGAATTGAATTCAAGTAAAGGTATTCGAAAGAAGATCTTATTTTTGTAATACAAATTTTACAAACTTATTCTATAAAAAAGAAGTCTCAAAAAAAAATTAATGAAGAAATTTTTAATTGTAGGTTTAGGAAATATAGGCGACAAATACGCCAATACACGTCATAACATCGGCTTTAAAATTATTGATGAAGTTGCTGAAGAACACAAAGTTACTTTTGAAACAGAAAAATTAGGCGATGTAGCTAGTTTTAGATATAAAGGACGAACTTTTATTCTATTAAAACCAAGTACTTACATGAATTTAAGTGGAAAAGCAGTAAAATATTGGATGCAAAAAGAAAAAATTGCTACAGAAAATCTATTAATTGTTACAGATGATTTGAATATTGATTTTGGTACCATTAGAGTAAAAGCCAAAGGAAGTGATGGTGGCCATAATGGACTTAAAGATATTCAAGAAAAATTAGGCACAAACAAATACCCAAGATTTAGATTCGGTGTAGGAGCCAACTATTCAAAAGGGCGTCAAGTAGATTATGTTTTAGGTGAATGGAATAAAGATGAAAATAGCCAGTTAATCGAACGTTTACCAACTTCTGCAAAAGTAATAACCTCTTTTGGTACGGCTGGTCTAGCAAATACAATGAACACCTTTAACGGAAAATAACTCTAAATCTGAGGTTTAGATAAAATTTCCAATAATTTAACGCAACCTTTTTAGATATTTTACATCTATAGAGTATATTTATACAAACTAAAAAAATATGAAAAAAATTGCTGTTATTTTATTCTGTTTAAGTTTAACTAGTTGTATTATAGATAATTGGAACAACTCTGGCACTGTAGACCCTGTGTGGTCTAGATATAACCCAGTTACACTATCAAGAACTGAGTTTGAAAATTCAATCAAAATTCAAGAAAAAACCCCAGTTACAGAATCATCAAAAATATACATTATTGATGATTACATTTTTGTGAACGACAAACGTACTGGTTTTCATATTTTTGATAATACAGACGAAACCAACCCCATTAAAAAGAAATTTTTAAAAATTCCAGGCGCTACAGATGTTGCTATAAGAAATAACACGCTTTACATCAATCAAGCAACAGATTTAGTAGTATTAAGTTTAGATTTTTCTACTTTTCAAATAGCGGTTAAAAAAAGGTTGAAAAATGTTTTTCCTGAATTGCAATCTCCTGATGGAGATTCTTTTTATGAAAATGATAAAGTTGTTGTGAATTGGGTTCAAAAATAATACTATGAAAAAAAGATATATCATTCCGTTATTTGCTATTTTATTTGCTTTTTCGTGCTGCGAAAGCGATAGCGCTGTTTCTTCTAATATTGCAAGTGATGGACAAGGTGGGTCGTTAGCAACCTTTATTTTAAAAGAAGATTATTTGTATACGGTAGATTTTTTTAATTTGTCTGTATTTAATATTAGCAACGTTTCAAATCCTGTAAAGGTAAATACCATAAATGTTGGTTTTAATATAGAAACACTATTTAGTTTTAAAAACTATTTATTTATTGGTTCACAAGATGCTATGTATATTTATGATGTTACTAATGCAGAGTTACCTAAATTAATGTCGCGTTCAAACCACTTTAGAGCCTGTGATCCTGTAGTTGCTAATGATACCAATGCTTACGTTACATTACATAGTAATGCCACTTGTGGAGGAGCCGTTAACGAGTTAAAAACCTATAATATCGAAGATGTTGAAAATCCTATTTTATTAAACACAAGAGGGTTAACACAACCAAAAGGTTTGAGTTTATATGGCAATAATTACCTTTTGGTTTGTGATGATACAGTAAAAATATTTGATGTTACAGACCCAAGTGATTCTAAATATATTGATGAAATTGTAACAGAAGGCGCAATTGACATCATTATAAGAAACAATCATGCTTTTATCATATCAGAATTTGCAATAGCGCAATATCAATTAAACAAAGAAGATATTACGAAGTCCACTAAAATAAGCACGTTTACTTTTTAATGTTTCAGTGATAATTTATTGTCTAGAAAGTGCAATACCAGTTGTAGTTTTTAAAGAAATTCCTACACTTTGGTTATCTACCACTTCTTGAAACATTACTAATGAGTTTTCAGAAAAAGTGGTAATATTAAAAGTTCCTAAGATAAAATCTCCTTTTGTTTGAGAAAAAGTAATGGTATTTGCACTAGAATTTACAGTAAAAGTACCAGCTGCGTCTACTTGTATGGTTTCAGGATTTGGCTGACCTGATTGAGGTGTAGGTGAAATAGTGGAAACAAATCCATGCAAACCATTCGCAGTATATGTGCCATCTGTATTAAGTATAATTGTCATCTGAAACCTATCTCCTACTTTAGAATTTCTTTCGAGTTCGGTAGTATTTTCTCCAGATGTTGAAGTTGCAGATTCTACAATCAACTTTTCGTAACTACTTATACCATAAGTACCAGTTACATTTGCACTAGAAAGTACAAAAGTTGGTACGCTTGATGAATCATCACCACAACTAAAAAAAGATACTGATACAAATAAGACTAAAATATATGTTAGATTTTTCATAAGAATAAATTTTTGTCAAATATAACTCATTAATTACAACGATATTGTCTTAAAAAAGTTACATTTCTATTAAAATTAATTTTCACTTGCAAACCATTCTGCAAAGCTAGTATCTGTTTCTTGTAATTTTATAGCATGCAATTTTATGTTTTGTGGCAGCCTCGCTTTTATTTTTTCTGCAAAATCAATTACCATCATTTCACTGGTTGGCTGATAATCAACTAAAATTACATGATGACCTCTTTTTTGAAGTTCGGCAGCCAATTCTACATGAGGGGTATTTTTATTAAACACAGTAGCATGATCAAAAAGATCTACAATTTCTTCATTTACAATCTTTTTTAAATCGCCAAAATCGATTACCATCCCAAATTTTACATTGGTACTATCAGCAATAGGAGTACCAGAAACAGTTACGGCTAATTTGTAGGAATGGCCATGCACATTTTTACATTTTCCATCATAACCATACAAAGCATGTCCTGTTTCAAAATTAAATTGTTTTGTAATTCTAATTGTACTCATTAACGTCTGTTTCTAAATTTGTTGTAAAAGTAAACAATAACTAAAAATACTGCCAATCCTATAAATAAATAATCACCTCCCATATGTTAATCCTTTAAAAAATCTTGTAAAACATCTGCAATTTTTCTGTTATCAGATAATTGCGGAATCTTATTTTGCCCACCAAATTTGCCTATGGATTTCATATACGCATGAAAACCTCCTTTTTTTACTTTTCTAATGATTAATGGACGTAATACTTTACCTTCAATCAAATCGAAATAATAAATATTTTGTGCTTGCATAGAAGCATCTACTTTTTGGGCAAATTCTTCAATATTTTTTGGTTCAGTTTCGAATTCAATGAACCATTCGTGATAAGGTAAACCATTTTCTGGGTTTACTTGTGGTGCAACAGTAAACTCACTTATATTAATGTTAGTTCCTAAAATAGAATCGTTTAATGCTTTTTCTACTTCTTTACCAATTACGTGTTCGCCAAAGGCGGATATAAAATGTTTTATACGACCTGTAACTTTAATTCTAAAGGGTTTTGTTGACGTAAATTCTACAGTATCTCCAATATTGTATCCCCATAAACCTGCTGTAGTGTTTAAAATGATGACATAATTTACCCCAATTTTTACATCTCTGATGGATATTCTGGTTGGGTTTTCATCAAAAAATTCAGTTGCAGGAATAAATTCATAGAACATTCCTGAGTTTAATTGCAGCAACATTCCTTTTTCTTTTTGTGAATCTTGGTAGGCGATAAAACCTTCTGATGCAGGATACAATTCAATATAATCGATTTTTTTACCAATTAAACTTTCGAATTTGTTTTTATAAGGTTCAAAATTTACACCACCATAAATAAAGAAATTAAAATTCGGGAACAATTCTGAAACCTTTTTACCGGTTTTTTCTATCAGTTTTTCGAAATACATTTGTACCCAAGAAGGAATTCCGCTAATTACAGACATATCTTCATTTAGGGTTTCTTCTACAATGGCGTTTACTTTGGTATCCCAATCTTCTATGCAATTGGTTTCCCAGCTTGGCAAACGGTTTTTTAGCAAGTATTTTGGTACGTAATGTGCTACAATTCCACTTAATCTGCCTAATTTAACTCCATTTTTATCGCTTAAAACTGGGCTACCTTGTAAGAAAATCATTTTTCCATCTACAAAACTTGCATCATTTTTTTCTACAATATAAAACAACAAAGCATTTCTGGCGGCTTTAATATGCGTTGGCATAGATTCTTTGGTAATCGGAATGTATTTTGCCCCAGAAGTTGTACCCGAAGTTTTTGCAAAATATAAGGGTTTACCTGGCCAAAGCACATCAGATTCACCTTCTACAATTCGATCTACATATGTTCGTAAACCTTCGTAATCTGATACTTTTACGCGCTTCTTAAAATCATCATAAGAAGTAATATTCTTAAAATCATGATCTTTACCAAAAGCTGTATTTTTTGCTTTTGAAATTAAATTTTTAAAAACTTTATCTTGCGTTTTATAAGGATTATTAGCCCACTTAAAAACTCTTTTTGTAGCAATTTTAGCAAACGGAATAGCAAATACGGACTTTATACTCATTATTTAAAATCGATTAAATTTGTAGGATTTACGGCATAACCACCACTCCAAAGTTCAAAATGTAAATGCGGTCCAGTTGTTAACTCGCCAGTAGAACCTACACTAGCAATTACCTCTCCAGACTTTACAAAATCACCTTGTTCTTTAAGTAAAGTTCCATTATGTTTGTATACAGAAATGTAATCATAAGCGTGTTTTAGAATTATCACGTAGCCTGTTTCTGTGTTCCAACCAGAAAAAATTACTGTACCATCTGCAGTAGCCTTAACAGGTGTACCACTTTTTGCAACAATATCTACAGCTAAATGTTTAGATTTTGCATCAAAATTTTGAGAAATGCTACCCGTTAAAGGTGCAAAAAAAACAATTTTTACATTTGTTGCTGCATTATTCTGAATCGGAAAACGATCTTGACTTTCAATTTTTTCTCTAAAGATAGAATCTTCTTTAGATGCACTTAACAAACTATCTATAATAATAGTTTTACCCGCTTCAATTTCTATAGAATCTATAATATCTGGTTCAATTTTACCCATTAAAATAGGTTGCAAAGCCCTAGTATAATCGTGCATTACATCTAGTTTTCGTTTTAATGAATCTGTTTGAAAAGCCAATTTAGTGGCCTTAATCTTTAAATCTGTTGATGAATAACCAGGAATAAATTCTTTTATTGGTGTAAAAGTGATGATAAATGTGGTTACTAAGATTAACAAGAAAGAAAGTAGACCACCCAAAACAAATACATTTAAACGAGATAATTTTAAAGAAAATCGTTCTTCAAATGTATCTTCATTTAAAACTACCAACCTGTATTTATCTGTTAGTTTTTGTTTTAATTTACCTTTTTTCTTTTTTTTCAAATAAATAACGTTTTAAACCTTTACAAATATACAACGAAACGAACAGTTTTTTTTTATTTGTTAAAGAGGAATATTTTGTTAAAATTTACTTTCGAATATAGCATAGTTAACTTTTGGATGAAGTAATAACTACTTATTGAAAGAAAAATTATATTTTTGAAAAAAAAAGTATGGAAATTATGTTGAAAAAAAATTTTTTATACAGAGCATTGCTGTTTTTAGCCATTTCTTTACATGGATTAATCAATGCACAGGCACCTACCTTTATTTCTTGGACTCCAGAAAGAACTGTTTGGATAGCTAGAGAATCAAATCGAAATTGGAATAGCATAACTAGTTCATCAGATGGAACAAAATTAGCGGCTACAACTTGGAATGGTAAAATATATACTTCATCCGATAGTGGGGTTACATGGAGAGAAAGTGCAACGGATGAAAACAGGTACTGGACTAATATTACAAGTTCATCAGATGGTATAAAATTGGCTGCTGTAGAAAATAGCAATCTTTACGTCTCTACAGATGCAGGAGCAACTTGGACTGAAAGAGCACGAAATATCGATAAATATGGTGGTAAATTGAATAGTATTACAAGTTCATCAGATGGTACAATATTAGCCGCTGTAACTACTAATAGAATTTGTATTTCCAAAAATAGTGGAGCAACATGGGCGGTAAGAGAATCTACTGTATCTTGGGATGGTAATAATAATTGGCAAGATATTACCAGTTCATCCGATGGTACAAAACAAGCAGCAGTTGGTTTTGGTAGCCGAATTAATACTTCTACAAATAGTGGACAAAATTGGACGGCAAGAATTCCTTACAAGTCTTGGAGTAGCATTATAAGTTCAGAGGACGGTACAAAATTAGCCGCAACTGAAACTGTTGGTCAAATTTACACATCATCAGATAGTGGCCTAACTTGGACAGAAAGAGCAACAGATATAGATAGGCTCTGGAAAAGTATAACGAGTTCATCAGATGGTACAAAATTAGCTGCAGTAGTTCAAAATGGACAAATTTATACTTCTATTGATAGTGGAATTACTTGGACAGCAAGGGAATCAGACCGAGATTGGCGTGATATTACAAGCTCATCGGATGGTACAAAATTAGTTGCAGTTGCTTTTAATAGCCAAATTTATACTAATGATGTTATTACCCAAAATTATAATACAGGGGACGAGGCGACAGCGTTATCCGCAACCGCTATATCTGATCGAGGTGACGTAATATATCAATGGCAAAAAAGTACAGATAATAGAGAAACTTGGACGGATATATTAGGCGCTAATACTGATACTTATGTACCACCTGTAACAACGCCAAGCACCGCTTTTTATAGAATTGTTACTACAGTTGGTGGAGAATCGAATACATTGGAATTAGCTAAAGTAATAGTTGATAATCAATTATCTGTAAAAGAAAATGAAGCTTTTGAATTTTTAGTTTATCCAAATCCTACAAAAAACTTAATACAATTTAATACACAAGAAGAGTTTAATTCAGCGAAAGTATTTGACCTTTTAGGAAAAGAAGTACAGAGCACAAAACAACCAGGAGTAAGTATAGATGTATCGTCATTAAATAAAGGATTATATATTTTGAAATTAGAAGCTAAAAATGGTGGTTTTGTAACAAGAAAGTTTACAAAAGAATAAATAATGAATATACCAACCCATCTAAAACACAATCCAATTATTGCAGTAAAAGAATATGATAAAATTGATTCAATTTACGCGAATAATTCGGATGTTAGATTTTTATCTTTAGGTGTAGCCCAATACGATAATAAAGAAATTTCTTTAAAAGTATGGAGACATAATGGAAAAAAATGGAATCGTCAAAATGAGGAAATTCCAATTCATAGAAATATAGATCTAACAATACTCCTGATAGGTTCATTGTTAACTGATATTTCTTCAAAATATCCAATATCTTGTTTGAGAGAAGAAATAATAAATGAAAGCAAGGTCATTGAAATTGAAAATTATTATAAGAAGAATGAAAACTATTTAAAACCAAGATTAGAAGAATTAAAAAGCTTATTAGATAAATTTTTGTCTAAATAGTCTAATACTAATATTCTAACAACAACCTTTAGATAAGCTCTTATTCTTTTATGTTATAAATTGACACTTTCCCATCAAGTGTGTAAGTTCAAAATTACAGGATTAGATTTTTCATAGTTTAATCCTGTTTTCAAATATAGCTAAAAATTGGTTTAAAATAATTCCCC